>CALRYY010000121.1:0-12440 GCA_943372515.1 Ramlibacter sp. 2FC
GCTGGACGAACAGACCCTGGGGCCGCTGGAAGTCCACCAGTACTACCCCGTGATCACCGACGCGCCCGCAGCGCTCAAGCGCCGGCTCATCAGCAAGCCGCTGTCACTGGGCGTGCGCGCGCTGGACGCCACACTCACCTGCGGCGAAGGCCAGCGCATGGGCATCTTTGCGGCGGCCGGCGGCGGCAAATCCACGCTCATGGGCATGCTGGTCAAGGGCGCCGATGTGGACGTGACGGTCGTGGCGCTGATCGGCGAGCGCGGCCGCGAGGTGCGTGAATTCCTGGAGCACGAGCTGGGCGAAGAAGGCCGCCGCCGCGCCGTGATCGTCTGTGCCACGTCCGACAAGAGTTCCATGGAACGCGCCAAGGCCGCCTACGTGGCCACGGCCATCGCCGAGTACTTTCGCGACCAGGGCAAGAAGGTGCTGTTCCTCATGGACAGCGTCACGCGCTTTGCGCGCGCGCAGCGCGAGATCGGCCTGGCCGCCGGCGAGCCGCCCACGCGCCGGGGCTTTCCGCCCAGTGTGTTTGCCACCCTGCCACGCCTGATGGAGCGCGTGGGCATGAACGACAAGGGGTCGATCACCGCGCTGTACACCGTGCTGGTCGAGGGCGACGACATGACCGAGCCGGTGGCCGACGAGACCCGCTCCATCCTGGACGGCCATATCGTGCTGTCGCGCAAGCTGGGCGCGGCCAACCATTACCCCGCGATTGACGTGCTCGCGTCCGTCAGCCGCGTGATGAACCATGTGACCGAGCCCGAGCACCGCGCGCAGGCCGGCCGGCTGCGCGAGCTGATGGCCAAGAACGCCGAGAACGAACTTCTCGTGAAGATCGGCGAATACAAACGCGGCGGCGACGCACTGGCCGACGAGGCCATCGACAAGCGCGACGCAATCAATCAGTTCCTGCGCCAGCGCACCGACGAGCACAGCTCCATGGACGACACGCTGGACGCCCTGGCGGCGCTGGTGCGGTGACACAGGACGGCACGCCATGAAAGAGTTCAAGCAGTTGGTCACCGTCAAGAAAATGCGTGAGGAAAAGGCCGAGCGCACCGTGCATGCGCAGCGCCGGGTGCTGCAGCAGGCGGTGGTGGCTCGCGAGGACGCCCAGCAGCGCCTGGACGACTACCGCGACTTCGCCCAGGCGCAGGAGCGCCGGATCTACGACGAACTGTGCACGCGCGTGGTCAAGCTGCGCGACATTGAGGACGTGCACGGTCAGGTGCAGGTGCTGCGCTTTCGCGAAGCCGACTACCGCGACGAGCTGGACACCGCCGAAACCCGCCGCGAGCAAGAGGCGCAGAAGCTGGAAGACGACAAGGCCACCCACAAGGTCGCCGTGCGCACCCGCGACAAGTTCGTGGAGCTGGACAACGTGTTCACGCGCGAACGCCATGAGCAGGCCGAGCGGACGGAAGAGGCCGAAATCGAGGAAACGGCCGGCAACCGCCGGCCCACCATGTCCACAACGGAGTCCGCATGAACCGCCCGCAGCTCATCACCCCCCCGGGGCCATCTGCAGCAGACCCCGCGGCGACGCTGCAGACTTCGCTGGCCAATCCCCTGCTTGCACGGCCCCTGCTACCCGGGCTGGCGGATACCACCGGGCATCAGCCCGACCTGCTGCGGCGAACCGGCGACGGAACGCTGCAGCCTGCGGACAGAGAGCTTGTCGAGCGCTTCGAACTGGCACTGACCGCACCGCCGATGGAGCCGCCACCCGCGAGACAACCCATGCCTTCGTTGGCGGCCGACTCCACCATGGCTGTTGCGCCTGCGCCGACCGTCCCCCGGCCGCAGGCGGCTGAGCCTCAGCCCTTGCTGGGGCACGACAGCCGGCCGACGCACGGCCAGTTGCAGCCTGTCACGGCACCGCCCGTTCCCGCCGTACCGTCAACCCCCGCCGCGGTTGTGGCGAGCGAGCCTCAAACGGCCAGCGCGTTGCCTGAGGCTGCCCCGCCGCGGCTTCAGCCCAGGGCCGGCCCGTTGCACGACATTCCCGTGCGCGCGGCGGCACCGAAGGCCCCGCCTGCAGCCCAGCCCATGCCGGCCGTCATGGCTGCACCCACCGTGATGGTTTCGCCTGCGCCCATTGCCACCATACTGCAGGCTGCGCCTCAAGAAGTGCCAACCGCCCTGCGGCTCGCGGCCCAGCCGCCTGCCGCCGCGCCGCCGCTGCATGCGCCGTCACGGCGACTGCCTCCTCCGGCGTTCGAGGCCGCAGCAGCACCGACGACCCAGCCCAAAGCCCTGCCAATCCCCGACGTGGCGGTTGCACCCGCCGTGATGGCTGCACCTGCTCCTGTTCCTGCGCCCATCACGACCCTGCCGCAGGCTTCGCCGCTGCAGCGTCCGCCCAGGCTCGCGCCGTTGCACGACGGTCCAGCGCAGCAGACCACGACCGCCTTGGCTCCAACACCTGTCGAGCCTCAAGCAGTGCCAACCGCCCCGCAGATCGCGGCCCTGCCGCCTGCCGCCGCGCCGTTGCATGCGCCGCCACGGAGTCTGTCCGCCCCGGCGCCCGAGCCTGCGGCAGCACCGACCACCCAGCTTGAAACCCGGCCAATCCCCAACGTGACGGTTGCACCCAGCTTGATGGCTGCTCCTGCGCTTGCACCGATCGCCACCCTGCCGCAGGCTTCGCAGCCGCAGCGTCCGCCCGGGCTCGCGCCGTTGCACGACGGTCCGGCGCAGCAGACCCCGCCCACCTTGGCTCCAACACCCGTCGAGTCTCAACCAGTGCCAACCGCCCCGCGGCTCGCCACCCGGCCGTCTGCGGGCGAACCCGAGCAGGCCCGAGACAACGACAACGACGACGAGCACACCCATCCCGAGCCGGCCACGCTGCAGCCCCCAACGATCGTCCTCGCCCCCTGGCTGGCACCCGCAGCCCCGCCGCTGCCCGTTGCGGCACCGGCGCAGACACCGCAGGCACCGGTTGACGTGTCCCTGCGCGACCGGCTCATCGACACCGTTCAGCAACTGCTGGTGCGCGCCGCCACGCACGACACGCCGGCCCAGGTGCACCTGGTATTGCAGGACAGCCTGCTGCCCGGTACCGTCATCCAGCTCCAGCAGGTGGGCGCGCAGCTGCAGGTGAGCTTTGAATGCACGGCCCAGGCGTCGCGCCAGCGCCTGGAACGGTCGTTGCCTGTCTTGGCGCAATCGCTGGCGCGGCGGCTGGGGCGTGACGTCCAGGTGGAGGTGCATGACGACACCGGCGACGCACTGCCGCCGGTCCATGCACGCGCCCAGGCGCAGGAGTCCGCGCTGTGAGCGGGCGCCTGCCCCCCGTGGCGCTGCCGCTGGCCCCGCCGCGCCTCACCCGCAACGAGGCCGAGGGCCGCTCGCTGGTGGCCCAACACGTGAAGCAGCGCGAGGTCCAGCTGGGCGGCGCGGCCTGGACCCTGTCGCTGGAGCCCCTGGCCCGCAACGCCGAAGTGGCGCTGGGCGCGAACGACTGGCTGGTGCGCGCCGACTGGGCGGGCGCCCCGATCGAGTTGCGCTTGCCCGCCGCCGTGGCGGGGCAATGGCTGGCCGGCCGGTTCGAGTCGCTGGACTTGCCAGCGCTGCCCGAGCCGGTGCGCGCCGCCGCCCTTGAATGCGCGTTGCAGGACGCACTGGACGCGCTGTGCGCCGCCGGCCAGGGCAAGGTGCGTCTGGACAGCGTCGTGCAGGCGAGCGCCGCAGCGGCAACACCGGCCATGGCCGTTGCTGCCGCCGCGGCGCAGCACCGTTTCGCGCTGTTCATGGCCTGCGCGGACGCCCGTATCTACGGCACCCTGACCACCGATGCGCTGGGCCTGATGCTGCTGGCCGGCGTGGCTGCCCACTACAGCCCCGCTCGCGGCCCCATTGCCCACGGCAGCGTGCCCGTGCTGCTGCGCGCGGAGATCGGCACGGCCACACTGCCCGCAGCCGAACTGCGCGGCCTGCGCCCGGGCGACGCCATCGTGTTGCGCCACAGCTTCGTGGACAGCGGCGGCCAACTCTGGCTGGGCGGCCGCGGCTTCGGCCTGCGTGTGCGCGACGACGGCGGCCAACTCGTGGTGACTCAACCCCTGCACATGACCGAGGTGACAACGATGGACGATCTGGAAGAACTTGACGGCCTGGACGATCTGGACCACGGTCACTCGCCCGGCACCCCGTCGGGCCATGACGCCGTGACCCTGGACGCGCTGCCCATCCGGCTGACATTCGACCTGGGCCAGCGCACCATGCCGCTGGCGGAACTGGGCGAGTTGCAGGTCGGCCAGGTCGTGGAGCTGAACAGGCCACTGTCGCAGGCAGTCAGCATCCGGGCCAACGGCGCCTTGATCGGCACCGGCGAGCTGATGGAAATCGGCGGGCGCATCGCGGTGGGCGTCACATCGCTGGGGCCCGCGCCAGGAGCCGGCGCATGAACACGACTCTTGATCCGATTGCCCTGGCGCTGGTGCTGGCGCTGCTGGCGCTGATCCCCACGCTGGTGGTGAGCTGCACCTGCTTCCTGAAGATCACCGTCGTGATGTCGCTGCTGCGCAATGCCCTGGGTGTGCAGCAGATCCCGCCCAACATCGCGCTGTACGGCCTGTCGCTGATCCTCACGGCCTACATCATGGCGCCCATCGGCGTGAAGATCCAGCAAGAGGCCCTGAAGCAGCCCAACGCGCTGCGCAACGTCGAGACGCTGATGCAGGTCACCCGCACGGGCGCCGAGCCGCTGCGCGAGTTCATGCTGCGCAACAGCAAGGCCGAGCAGCGCGAGGCGTTTGCCAACCACACCCGCAAGCTGTGGGGCCCCGAGTTGTCGGCCGACGTGACCACCCGCGACTTCGCGGTCCTCATGCCGGCTTTCCTTGTGAGCGAGATCACGGCCGCGTTCCAGATCGGTTTTTTGCTGTTCCTGCCGTTCATCGTGATCGACCTGGTGATCTCCAACATCCTGCTGGCCATGGGGATGATGATGGTGTCGCCGGTGACGATCTCGCTGCCGCTCAAGCTGTTCCTGTTCGTCGCCGTGGACGGCTGGTCGCGCCTGATCCACAGCCTGGTTCTGACCTACGTGTAGGCGCCCGCATGGACACGTCCCAACTGGTTTCCATCCTGGTCAAGGCCATGTACCTGACCCTGTGGCTGTCGCTGCCGGCGATCATCGTGGCGTCGGTGGTGGGCACGCTGTTCTCGCTGTTCCAGGCGCTCACGCAGATCCAGGAGCAGACCCTGTCGTTCGCGGTCAAGCTCATCGCCGTCATGGCGACGCTTGCGCTCACCGCGACCTGGGTAGGCGGCGAGATGTACAACTACACGCTGTCCGTGCTGGACGCGATTCCCCGCCTGGGGCGCTAGAGGCCGGGCATGGGCGGCTCCCATCTGCTGCAAAGCGCGTACGACTTCATGGTCGCGCTGGCGTTCGCGCAGCCGCGCACGATCGCGATGATGGCGGCGCTGCCGTTCTTTCACCCGCAGATGATGCCCAACATGGTGCGCATGGGCGTGGCCGCAGGCATCACGGTGATCGTCGTGCCGCCGTTGATCCCGCACGTGCACCTGGACCACTCCGGGATGCAACTGTTGCTGCTGCTGTGCAAGGAGGCATTCGTCGGCTTCGTGCTGGGGTTTTTGCTGGCCATCCCGTTTTGGGCTTTCGAGGCCGTGGGCTTCCTGATCGACAACCAGCGCGGCGCCAGCATCGCCTCCACGCTCAACCCGCTGACCGGCAACGACAGCTCCCCGCTGGGCATCCTGTTCAATCAGGCGTTCATCGTGTTTTTCTTCGTGGCAGGCGGCTTCATGCTGATCCTGGGCTTGCTGTACGACAGCTTCCGGCTGTGGCCGGTGTTCGAATGGGCGCCCACGCTGAAGGCCGACACCATGCCGCTGCTGCTCGCGCAGCTGGACCGCCTGATGCGGCTGTGCATGCTGTACGGCGCGCCGGTGCTCGTGGCCATGTTCCTGTCCGAGCTCGGCCTGGCGCTGGTCAGCCGGTTTGTACCGCAACTGCAGGTGTTCTTTCTGGCCATGCCGATCAAGAGCGCGCTGGCGCTCATGGTGCTGATCGTCTACATGACCACGCTGTTCGAGCTGGGACTCGATGCCGTGGGCGATCTCGCCGGCGTCGTGCCGTTCCTGCACCAGCAATGGTCCGGCGCACCGGGGGCCGCGCGATGAGCGAAAAAACCGAACAGCCCACGGCACAGAAGATCCGCAAGGCGCGTCAGGACGGCCAGGTCGCGCACAGCAAGGACACGACACAAACCGTGCTGGTCGTGGCCCTGTTCGGCTACATGCTGGGCAGCGCCGAATCACTGGTGCGCACCCTG
Organism: Ramlibacter sp. 2FC; assembly: GCA_943372515.1. Lineage (GTDB taxonomy): Bacteria > Pseudomonadota > Gammaproteobacteria > Burkholderiales > Burkholderiaceae_C > RAM1. The sequence continues at coordinate 6,316 of CALRYY010000121.1, forward strand.
AGCGGCATGATCCTCATGCCCGCAGGCGTCATCGGCATGGAGTTCACCCAGGCCGTCAATGCGCTGGCCACAACCCTGCTGCGCGAGGCGGTCTGGCTGCTCGCACCGTTCCTGGGGATCGTGATCGGGCTGGGCCTGTTCGCCGAGATGGCCCAGACCGGCATGAACATCTCGTTCAAGGCCATGATGCCGTCGGGCAAGAAGCTCGATGTGGTCAGTAACGCCAAGAACATGTTCAGCGCCAAGACGTTGTTCGAGTTCATCAAGTCCAACATCAAGATCATGCTGCTGTCCGCCGTGGTCTATGGGGTGCTGCGCAATGCCCTGCCCACGCTGATCACGCTGCCCGGCGGCGGCCTCACAGCCGTGGGCGTGGCCACCGGCGTGCTGCTCAAGCACATGATCCTGTACGTGTCGGTGGGCTATGTGGTGCTGGCTGCGGTGGACTTCATCTGGCAGCGGCGCCAGTACACCAAGCAGCTCATGATGAGCAAGGACGAGGTCCACAAGGAATACAAGGAAGCCGAGGGCGACCCCCACATCAAGCACAAGCGCAAGGAGCTGCACCGCGAAATGATGGAGGACAGTGAGGTCGGCGCCGCTGCCCACGCATCGGCCGTGGTGACCAACCCCACCCACCTGGCGGTGGCGATCGCCTACCAAAGCGGCGTTACCCCCCTGCCGCTGGTGCTGGCAATGGGCGAGGACGCCAAGGCGCACCGCATCGTTGCCGTGGCCCGCCGCGCCGGCGTGCCCGTCATGCAGAACATCCCGCTGGCGCGCGCCCTGGTGGCCACCGCGCAGTTGAACCAATACATCCCTGCGGACCTGATCGAGCCCGTCGCGCAAGTGCTGCGCCTGGTGCAGGACATGGACCGCGACAACCCGGAGCCCTGACCCATGCCACCGCCAGACCTCAACGCGCTGCCGCCCGTCGTGCGGGCCTTTGTGCGCAGCCACAGCATTCCTGCGGATGCCATCCGCTCCGAGGGCCGCGTCGTCCTGTCGGTGGACGACCGCTGGCGCGTGCACCTGTTACCCGCGCCCCAGCAGCGCGTGGCCCTGCAGGCCGAACTGATCGCCGTGGCGGAGCCGCCGGACCGGCGCACGGACGACGCGCTGCTGCGCCTGTGCCGCACAGCCGCCGCCATGGCCAAGGAACACGCCAGCACGCTGTGCATCGACAGCCGCCGCCAGGCGCTGGTGCTGCAGCAGACGCTGTCACAGAATGCCGACCCGCGCGCCCTGGAGGACGCCCTGGCCGATTTCGTCAATGCCCTGTCCTTCTGGAGCCGGCTGTGCCGCGCCGAGGTGACGCCTGCCGCAGGAATCCGCCCATGAACATCCGTTTTGCACGCCGCTTTTCGCAACGCTTTTCCTGTGCCTTTCGCACCCTGGCCGCGGCCACGGCCCTGGCTTGCGCCCCCGGCGCGTTCGCTGCGGCCGACCCGTGGCCCGCTGACGCGCCCTACAGCTATTTCGCCAACGCCGCGCCGCTGGAGGCCGTGCTGGCCGACTTCGCCACGAGCTTCAGCCTGGCGCTGGCCATCGAGCCGGGCCTGAACGCCACGGTCAACGGGCGGTTCGCGACCAAGTCGCCCACCGAGTTCGTCACCAAGCTGGGCAGCGTCTATGGCTTCGTCTGGTACACCCACGCCGGCACGCTGTTCGTCAGCCGGGCCAGCGACGTGGTCACGCGCGGCATCCCCGCGCCCGGCGGCAACGTGGGCAGCATGCGCAAGGCATTGACGGACCTGGGCGTGCTGGAGCCGCGCTTCGGCTGGGGCGAGCTTGCCGACCACGGCATCGCCATCGTGTCGGGCCCGCCGCGGTACGTCCAACTGCTGGAGAACACGATCCGCAACCTGCCTGCGCGCGCGCAGCAGCTCGCGGTGATCCGGCTGCGTCATGCTTCGGCGCAGGACCGTACCGTGCCATACCGCGACACGCAGCTGAGCATTCCCGGGTTGGCCAGCATCTTGCGCAGCATGGTCGGCGCCGGCGTCGGCACGGTGGGCGCCGCGCCGGCCGGGCCCGCGCCCGCCGCGCTGGCCCGGCCGCTGACACCGCTGGGCGAACTGGCGACGGGCACCGCCGGCGCGCCGCCAGCCGCCAGTGCAACAGCCGCGCCCACGGGCGGCGGCCCGCGCCCCACCATCCAGGCCGAGCCGCGCCTGAACGCGCTGATCATCCAGGACGTGCCCGAGCGCATGCCGCTGTACCAGCAGCTGATCGACCAGCTGGACGTGCCCACAGCGCAGGTAGAGATCGAAGCCATGATCGTGGACATCAGCACCGACAGCGCCAGCGAGCTGGGCGTGAGCTGGTCGGGGCGCGTGGGCCGCGTGGACTTCAACCTGGGCAGCCAGACGGACGTGAGCGCCGCCAGCAATTCGGCCCGGGCAGGCAACTTTTTGATGGCACAGCTGCGCGCGCTGGAGAGCAAAGGCGACGCCGAGATCATCAGCCGCCCTTCGGTGCTCACGTCTGACAACATGGCGGCGCTGCTGGACCTGTCTGAAACTTTCTACATCCGTTCCCAAGGCGAGCGCGTGGCCAACGTCACCCCCGTGACCGCAGGCACCACGCTGCGCGTGACGCCCCATGTGGTGGAGATCAACGGCAAGATGCTGGTGCAGATGAAGATCGACATCGAGGACGGCCGCATCAGCGCCCGCCAGGTGGATTCACTGCCCACGGTGGGGCGCACCAGCATCAGCACCGAGGCCACGGTCAATCACGGCGACGCGCTGCTGATTGCCGGCTACGTGTCCACCAACGACCTGGCGTCCAAAGACCAGGTGCCGGTGCTGGGCGACATCCCCGGCGTGGGTGTGCTGTTTTCCACCCGCACACGCACGGTGCAAAAGCGCGAGCGGATGTTCCTGCTGCGCCCCCGGGTGGTGGGCTGGCCGGGGCAGGCACCGTTGCCTGCCCCCGTAGCGGCCGAGCCCACGCCGCGTGGACCTGGTGCGCAATAGCCGTCAGCTTTTTTCGATTTCCGCGATCTTGACTTTCACCAGGGGAGAATCGGCAAGTCGGTGGCTCAGCTCGCCGAGCCTGTTGGCGATTCCGTGCAAGGCAAACGGAATGCGCAAATAGACAAAGCCCGGCTCGGACGGCATGTCCGGGGCAAGGCGGCCCACCAATTCGGCCCCATTGGCTCGTACCGTCAAATCTTGATCCTTGGGCGCATCGGCTGCGTGTTCAATGGCCGTGCCGCTAGCGTCAAGGAGCTCGCACACGGGCAGACTCGCGCCGCTTTCGCGCTCCACCCAGGGCGTGAACGGTGGGAGCATTGGCATCGTGTGAAAGTGCATGGGTGGTTCGCTGTCAGCTCCCGGCGCTGACCTGCCATTTTTGGTTTCGAGCAACGGGATATCACTGTTGCTCATTGCGACAGGCGTGCTGGGGTGTTGGACCGTGAGTGGCTGCAGTTCGGATGGCGTGAGGGCAAGCTCGGTTATCGCCGGCCGGCTGGGGAGCCTTGGCACCTGTACATCAATACGCACCTCGGCATTGCCCTGCGGGGGATGCGGGAGGGGGCCGGTTCCAGTGGGGGTGAAAGTGCTAGATGCTTGCGCCAGCGCCTGCGGCACAGCCTTGTAGTGCTTGTCTTTGTTGTCTTTGTTGGGTGAGCCGTCCTTTGTGTCCCAATAGGCGGTTCGGGCCAGCTTGACCAAGTCCGACTTCGTGAGTTTTTCCAGACGCTTCCTGGCGTCCCCATGCGCCAAGCCCTGCTGCATGAACTCACGCATGGTATTTGTCATTTCCTGGCGCATGCGCGTCTTTTGCTCTTTGGTGAATTTCCGCCCGCACGCAAACTGCGCGGACCGGATCAGCTCTATGGTCAGATCTTTGTACGCCCGGGACCGGTCGCGATCATTGGACTGAACGCCGACTGATTTGGCCCGGATTTCCATGATGCCGATGGCCACGGAACCGATGGCCGTGCCCAGTGCCTTGACGAAGTCGTCACCGCGATCAATCGACAGAATGAGCTGCGCAACATCAGTCACGAAAACGCCCATGAACACGCGCATCGCCCCCTGATCCAGCATGGCCTTGGCCAGATCCTTGGGCCGCTCCCCATCGTCCACCTTGACCACCAGATCCTGGCGCGGCGCGACCAGGCTTTGCACGAACGGGCTGAACACATCGTCGAAAAACTCCACCATAACGCTGTTGATTGCGGGCGCCAGCATGGCCAGCGCCCGGCCCTGGGTGGACTGCTGGCGCTCATCGGAGCCCAGGTATCCGCGCAGGGCGGGAGTGGTGACAAACGCTCCGATGAAAACCACCGCCGTGTAGCCAGCCAACTGGTAACCCAGCCGCGTGTCATCGAAGATTTTCTTCTGCTTGTGCGTCAGCGGCTTGCCGGTGTCCGCGTCCACAATCGTGAGCTTGGGCAGGTACTTGGCCACCCCTTGCTGGATCACGTCGCGTCCCAGTCGGCCCACCCGCCAGCCGAGCAGCATCGACGCGAGGTCCACGGCCAGCACGGAGGCGTCTTGCGTCGAACCAAGGCCTTCACGCACCAGCAGCGCCCCGGACAAGACCGTGGGTACCACGGCAACCACGACTGCCTTCGCCCGCCCGACCGGCTCGCTGGGCTCGCCGTCCTTTTTGGTCAGCCAGCCGTAGATCATGGTGGTGGCCCGACTGGTGATCGTCTGGTCGAATACCAACGTGCTGAGCGCAACGCCGGTCAGGATGAGCGCCGTGGCCATATCGTCCTGGTCTGCGGTTTTGGCGGCTTCAAGCAGTTCCCGGGCAATCAGGCGGCTGGCGATCGGGACGCCGAAAGCAATGGCCTGGGCAGCAAGTGCCTTGGTGCCGTGAAGCAGGGCCAAGCCGGCTTTGGCCCAGGTTGACGCGCCCTGGACAACATGGGGCTGCTTGGTGTCTGGCCCGCCCTGGGCAGCAGGCACCTGTGCTTCGTGCGTGGCGCTGTGCGAAGTTGAGCCGGAAGCAAGTCTTTCCATGGTCGACTCCTTCAAGCAAAATCCGCACGCATTGGTCGCGGTATTTCGGGCGCGGGCGCAGCCGCAAGGTGGCGCCTGATGGAAGCCACCGCATCCGCCTGCGACTGCAGGCGCCTCAGCAATGCAGCGCCGCTTGCCGCGTGATCCAGCGCCAGCGTGGTGCGTATCACATAGTCGCGCGTGACAGGCCGTTTGCAAATTACCGCGCCGTGTTCGTGGGTGAGCAGCCAGGCATTGGCCTCGGCCAACTCCGCCGCCAGGGTGCTGTCATACGGGTCATGCGCGCCCAGGTCGGTGTCAATGAAAACATACGCGAATGCATCGCCGGCATGGCTGACCTGCACATCCACATCCTGGATGGTTAGACAAAAGGACGTACGCCCCGTGGGCAGGCTCTGGCTTGCCAGGCCGGGCTGGTTGGCGGCCTGACGAAAGCTGTCAAGCAGCGCGTTGAATGCGGTGGAGTTCAATGCGTACCTCGTTCGTGATCAAACTTTGTTGTCGGGATTGGCGCGCGACCATTCCTGCGCGACTGCGGGCAAGTCCAGGGTTGCGCTGCGCCAGTGGCGTGCCGTATCGCACTGCAGGCTGATTGCCCCCAGAAGCACCTGCGGTGTCGTGGTGGCCGGCCACGCTTGCTGGAGCACAGCATGACCTGTTCCGGGGTCGCGGCTGAACGCGGCGCCCCCCGCGCGGAAGATCAGGAAATTCGTCTCCAGCAGTTCGTCCCACTGCTGTGCCTGGTCCCCCTGCGGCAAGGGCCCAAAGTCGACCCGGCTGAAAAACCGGTCTGCGGACCCGGGTTCGCACAGGAGCAAAACGTCAATGTTACCCAGCGTGAACTGGGCGGCGTGGGCGCCTGCGTCATCACACAGAAGCGGCCTGGCAGCCAACTGCGCGATCTCGCAGAATCCATTAAACAGTGCTATGAATCTTGAGTTCATGGGCATTCAATCCAACGATGTCTTCATCGTAGGCATGCCGTCACAAAACTGAAACCTATACAGACAGGTTTTGGCGCTGAAGCCGGCGGGCACGACCCATACAGAAGTCGCGCTGATCCGATATCTGTACAGCACCGCGCAAGGCAGCGACTTTGGTCTGTAGCGATTCTCCCCATGCCTGCATAGCATGGATTCA
>CALRYY010000122.1:0-12334 GCA_943372515.1 Ramlibacter sp. 2FC
AAGCGCGCTTCGTGCTCTGACTCACTGCGGCTGTCCGAGCGTAGCGCGCAGCGCGTAGCGAGTTCCGCAGTGCGACCGAACCCTGAGCAGCACAGGGAAGTCGCCGCAGGCGACCGTTCCAGTGAAGCCCCCAGGCCGGTGTGCGCCCAGGCGTGACTTTGCCGCGATGTTGCAGCCTTAAAAAAAACCTAAATCAGCTTCTCTTCCGGCCGCGAAATCTTCTTCAGCGCCTTGTGACGCCCCCCGTCCTGCTTGAGCGGTGTGTCGGTATGCGCGTCGTCCCAGACCGGGTCTTCCAGGCTGTCGAACACTTCGCGCAGCTTCTGGCCCCAGCTGTTGTGCAGCATGCGGTAGTAGGGGTTTTCGCCGTCCACGCAGATGACCTTGTCGCTCTCGAACCGGTTGGCCTCGTACACCACCAGGTCCAGCGGCAGCCCCACCGACAGGTTGGACTTCATGGTGGAGTCCATGGACACCAGCGCGCATTTGGCGGCTTCGTCCAGCGGGGTGTCGGGGGTGATCACGCGGTCCAGCACGGGCTTGCCGTATTTGGATTCGCCCACCTGGAAGTAGGGCGTCTCGGACGTGGCTTCAATGAAGTTGCCGGCCGAATACACATGGAACAGGCGCATGCCCTCGCCACGGATCTGGCCGCCAAAAATCAGCGACACATTGAACTCCACACCCGCGTGCTTCAGGGCCGCCGCATCGCGGTCGTACACATGGCGCACCGCGCTGCCCAGCACGCGCGCGGCGTCGAACATGCTCTTGGCGTTCCAGATCGTGATGGGGGTGTCTTCGTCGTTCTCGGTCAGCTGCTCGACCTGCAAAATTTCGCGCACCGACTGCGAGATACCCAGGTTGCCGGCCGACAGCAGCACCATGAAGCGGTCGCCGGGCTTTTCGTACACGATCATCTTGCGAAAGGTGCTGATGTGGTCCACGCCCGCATTGGTGCGCGAGTCGGACAAAAAGACGAGTCCGGCGTTGAGTTTGATGCCGACGCAATAAGTCATTTCTTTTCCTGTAATTTTTTCTTCAGCGCGTAGAGCGCATCCAGCGCTTCACGCGGGCTCAGGGTGTCGGGGTCGATGGCCGCAAGCGCCGCTTCGGCCGGCGAGGGGCCGGCGTCTGCGGTGGCGGGTGCGGGCGCAAACAAGTCTACCTGCTCACGGCTGTCGGCCTGCTGGCCTTCCAGCGCGGCCAGCGCATGCCGGGCATGGTTCACCACGGCCGCCGGCATGCCGGCCAGCCGGGCCACCTGGATGCCGTAGCTGCGGCTGGCGGGGCCGGCCTGGATCTCATGCAAAAACACGATGTCGCTGCCCGATTCGGCCGCGCTCACGTGCACGTTCACGGCCGCATGGTGTTTGGCCGGGAATTCAGTCAGCTCGAAATAGTGGGTGGCAAACAAGGTGAAGGCGCGGGTCTTGTCATGCAGGTGTGCGGCTATGCCCGAAGCAAGGGCCAGGCCATCAAAGGTGCTGGTGCCGCGGCCGATTTCGTCCATCAGCACCAGCGATTCGGGCGACGCGCCGTGCAATATCTGCGCGGCCTCGGTCATCTCCAGCATGAAGGTGGACTGTGCGTTGGCCAGGTCGTCTGCCGCGCCGATGCGGGTGTGGATGGCGTCCAGCGGGCCCAGGCGGCAGGCCTGCGCGGGCACATAGCTGCCGATGCTGGCCATCAGGCTGATGATGGCCACCTGGCGCATGTAGGTGCTCTTGCCGCCCATGTTGGGGCCGGTGATGACCTGCATGCGCTGCTTCGGGCCCAGGCGGGTGTCGTTGGCAATGAAGCTGCCGCCGCCGGTCTCGGCCAGGCGGGCTTCCACGACCGGGTGTCGGCCCTGGGTGATGTCGATGCCAGGCTCGCGTGTGAACTGCGGGCAGCACCAGTGCAGCGTGAGCGATCGCTCGGCCAGCGCGCACAGCACGTCCAGCGACGCCATGGCGCGGGCCAGCTGCGTCAGCGCCGGGATATGCGGCTGCAACTGGTCCAGCACCTGTTCGTACAGCCATTTCTCGCGTGCCAGCGCCCGTTCCTGCGCGCTCAGGGCCTTGTCTTCAAAGGCCTTGAGCTCGGGCGTGATGAAGCGCTCGGCGTTCTTCAGCGTCTGGCGGCGGCGGTAGTCGCCTGGCACCTTGTCCACCTGGCCCTGCGTGACCTCGATGTAGAAGCCGTGCACCTTGTTGAACTGCACGCGCAGGTTGGCAATGCCGGTGCGGGCTTTTTCGCGGGTTTCCAGATCGAGCAAAAACGCGTCGCAGTTGTCCTGGATGCCGCGCAGCTCGTCCAGCTCGGCGTCAAAGCCGTGGGCGATCACACCGCCGTCGCGCACCAGCGCGGCGGGTTCTTCCAGAATGGCGCGTGCCAGCAATTCCGTGCAACCCGCGGGCGGCAGCAGCTGGGTGGCGATCGGTGCCAGCGCGCCGTCCACCAGCCCCCGCAGCGCCTGCGCCAGGTGGTGTGCCTTGTGCAGCGACTGCTGCAGCGCCACCAGCTCGCGCGGGCGCACCTGGCGCAGCGCAATGCGGGCTGTGATGCGCTCTACATCGCTGGTGCCTTTCAGCTCGGCGCGCAGGGGTTGCCAGGGGCCGGTGCGCAGCGTGGTGATGGCTTGCAGGCGCAGCGTGGCCTGCGCGCGGTCGCGCTGCGGCGCCAGCATCCAGCTTTTGAGCAGGCGGCTGCCCATGCCGGTCAGGCAGGTGTCCAGCAGCGAAAACAGCGTGGGCGAATCCTCGCCGCGCAGCGTCTGCACCAGCTCCAGGTTGCGCCGTGTGGTCTGGGGCAGGTCGATCAGCTCGTCACTGCGCTGCACGCGGATGTTGTGCAGGTGGGTCAGTGCCCGGCCCTGCGTGTGCTCGGCAAAACCCAGCACGGCGGCGGCGGCGGCGTGGGCTTCGGGCAGGGCGTCGGCGCCCCAGGCTTGCAGGCTGGCGGCCTTCATCTGCTCCAGCAGCTTGCGCTGGCCCAGGGCAGCGTCAAACTGCCAGTCGGGCCGGGGCGTGAGCGACAGGCCTGAGGCAAAGCGCAGGGCCTTGAGCCGCTGTTCAAACGCCGGCGTGACGCCCGCGCTGTACAGCAGCTCGCTGGGCGCGGTGCGGGCCACCCAGGCCTCCAGCTCGTCGCCCGCGCACTGGGCCAGGTGCAGCTCGCCCTGAGTCACGCTCAGCCAGGCCAGGCCCAATGTGTTGCGCGGGCCCTGGTGCACGGCCAGCAAAAAGGATTCGGTCTTGTCGCTCAGCAGCTCGGTGTCGGTCAGTGTGCCGGGCGTCACCACCCGCACCACCTTGCGCTCCACCGGCCCCTTGGCCGTGGCGACGTCGCCCACCTGTTCGCAGATGGCCACCGATTCGCCCAGCTTGATCAGGCGGGCCAGGTAGGTCTCGACCGAATGAAAGGGCACGCCGGCCATCACGACCGGCTCTCCGGCCGACATGCCGCGTTTGGTGAGCGTGATGTCCAGCAGGCGCGCGGCCTTCTCGGCGTCGGCCCAGAACAGCTCGTAGAAATCCCCCATGCGGTAGAACAGCAGGGTGTCGGGAAAGTCCGCCTTCAGACCCAGGTACTGGGTCATCATGGGCGTGTGGGCGCTGAGGTCGGCGGGGCTGGGCATAGCGCGCGATGGTACTTGGGCAGTGGCCGCGTGGCCAGGCAAGCGGCGGCGGGGCTGGCGTCAGCCCGGCTTGCGCACGCGCATGGTCTTGCGCGGTGCCGGCTGGGCCGGTGCAGTGGGCTCGGCGTCTGCGCCGTCGGCGCTGTTCATGTCGACCGTGCTGCGCGCATAGATGTCCGCCGGGTCGGCCCCTTGCGCATGCGCAGCGGCGCGGGCTACGCGCATTTTGTCTTCCACCCCCGCAAACTTCGAGTATTTGGTCAGCATGGGTACCAGCTGGCCGTAAATGCGCGGGTTGCCGGCCACGCATTCCTTGTGCTCCATGAAGTCGGGCTCGCCCGTGAAGTTGCCGATCAAGCCACCGGCTTCGGTCACCAGCAGCGAACCTGCAGCAACGTCCCAGGGCGACAGGCCGGTTTCAAAAAAGCCATCGGTAAAGCCGGCGGCCACATAGGCCAGGTCCAGCGCAGCTGCACCGGGGCGGCGCAGGCCGGCGGTGCGCTGCATCACGTCGGACATCATGGCCAGGTAGTTCTGGAAGTTGTCGCCGGGGCGGAACGGGAAGCCGGTGGAGATCAGGCATTGCTTGAGCTCGGTGCGCTTGCTCACGCGCAGGCGCCGGTCGTTCATGAAGGCGCCGCGGCCCTTGGTGGCGGTGAACAGGTCGTTGCGGCTGGGGTCAAAAATCACGGCCTGCTCGACCTTGCCGCGCACGGCCAGCGCAATGCTCACGCAATAGACCGGAAAGCCGTGGATGAAGTTGGTGGTGCCGTCCAGCGGGTCGATGATCCAGATGTGGTCTGAATCCTTGTTGCCGTGCTCGCTGCCGGATTCTTCGGCCAGGATGCCGTGCCCCGGGTACGCGGTGAGCAGCGTCTCGATGATGACGGCTTCACTGGCGTGGTCGACTTCGGTGACGAAGTCGTTGACCTGCTTTTGCGAGATGCGCACGGCTTCAACGTCCAGCGCGGCGCGGTTGATGATGGCGCCGGCGGCGCGGGCGGCCTTGACGGCCACGTTGAGCATGGGGTGCAGGTTGGGGGACGACATAAATTGTTTTAAGAGCGGGAGGGGCGCTTCGGCGATGCGGTGGCGCGAGTGGAGCCTATTTTCCCATAAAGCGACAATCCCTCCCCATGCAGACTCCGATTTCCACGCGTTTCATCCTGATCAACACCAGCCACGCCGGCAATGTGGGCGCCGCGGCGCGGGCCATGAAGGTCATGGGTTTTGACGACCTGGTGCTGGTGGCGCCGCGTTGGCCCAACGTATTGCGCCGTGAAGAAACCATCCAGCGCGCCAGCGGGGCGCTGGACGTGCTGACGAATGCGCGCATCGTGGCCACGCTGGACGAAGCGCTGGACGGCGTGACGCACCTGTGTGCCACCGCCATGACGCCACGCGACTTTGGGCCGCCTACACTGGCCCCGCGTGAACACTTTGCCGCGCTGGCGCCACAAGGCCACAGCGTGGCGTTCCTGTTTGGCTCCGAGCGTTTCGGCATGGCCAACGACGACGTGTACCGCTGCCACACCTGCCTGAGCATTCCCACCAACCCCGGCTTCGGCTCGCTGAACCTGGGCGCGGCGATCCAGGTCATTGCCTATGAGTGGCGCATGGCGCTGGGCGGGTTTGCGGTGCAGCCGTCTGCCGCCGAGCCTGTGTTTGCCGATGCCAAAGCCGTGGCCGGCCTGCTGGATCACTGGGAGCGATCGCTGGTGGACATCGGCTTTCTGGACCCGGCTGCGCCCAAGAAGCTCATGCCGCGCCTTAACCAGCTTTTCAACCGCGCGCAGGTCACGCAGGAAGAAGTCCACATTCTTCGTGGTGTTGCCAAAGCGATGGCCGAGGCAGCCGCGCGGAGCAAGCGATAGACTGTCCGGCCAGAACGATATAACTACACCTCATGTTTGCCAGACTGCGTTCCGACATCCAGTGCATCCTCGACCGCGATCCTGCCGCGCGCAGCACGTGGGAGGTGGTCACCTGTTACCCGGGGCTGCATGCCATCTGGCTGCACCGCCCGGCGCACTGGTGCTGGTCGAACGGCCTGAAGTGGCCGGGGCGGTTCATCTCGCATGTGGCGCGCTGGCTCACGGGCATCGAGATCCACCCCGGCGCAAAGATCGGTGAACGCGTGTTCTTTGACCATGCCATGGGCGTGGTGGTGGGCGAGACCGCCGAGATCGGCGACGGCTGCACCATCTACCAGGGCGTAACGCTGGGCGGCACGTCGCTGTACAAGGGCGAAAAGCGCCACCCCACGCTGGGCCGCAACGTGGTGGTCAGCGCCGGCGCCAAGGTGCTGGGCGGCTTTGTGGTGGGCGACGGCGCCAAGATCGGCAGCAATGCCGTGGTCATCAAGCCGGTGCCCGCGGGCGCCACGGCGGTGGGCATCCCGGCGCGCATCATCCCGTCCAAAGAGGGCTCCAGCGCCGACGTGACCACGCACGAGAAAAAGTTCGAGGCCTACGGCATCACGCTCGAAGACGACCCGCTAAGCCAGGCCATGAAGGGCCTGATCGACAGCGCGGCCGGCCAGGAGCACCAGATCGCGCTCTTGTGGCAGGCCATTGAAAAGCTGTCAGCCGCGCGCGATTCACGCGAGGCGGGTGACTGCGTGCCTGATGACGCAGCCCGCCGCGAATGCTTTGAGGCCGACAAGCTGAACCAGCTGGTCGGCAAGTAGCCCGGCGGCTACAGCACTTCGGTCGCAGCCTTGGCCTTGGCACGGCGCGTCAGCACCGACAGCGCCACGCGCATGCGTTCCAGCGACTTCACCAGCGGCTCGAATTCCGGCACGTTGGTGGCTGCAAATGGCTTGTCCAGGTCGCCACGCGCCACCGTGTCGGCCACCTCGGCCAGGGCGCGGATCGGGCGGGTGATGGCCGCCGGCAGCGTCAGGATCAGGAAGACGGCAATGGCAATGCCGGCCAGCACCGTGGCCACGACCACGGACAGCAATTGCTGGTATCCCGCTGTGGTGCCCTGCGCCAGGCCCAGGGTGGCCTCGGTTTTTGCCTTGCCCATCTTGTTGACGCCTGCGATCAGCTCTGCGCCAAAGCGGTCTTTGCCGGCCTTGATCAGGTCATTGGCCTCGGCCGGCGTCGGCAGTTTGGGGGCTTGAACCACCGGTGCCTGGGCAGCCGTCGCAGCGGGCGTGCCTTTGGCTGCTGCGGCAGGTGCAGGCACGGGTGCAGGTGCTGCTGCAAGGTCTGCCTGGATGCGCCTGACATCGTTGAAGATGCGCGTCATCTCGCTGACATAGAAAGTGTGGGCATCGCGCCAGCGGTTGATTTCAGAGATTTCAGCCTTGCTGTAGGCGCCACCGGTGTTGGCCAGGATGGCGTCGATCAGCTTGCCGATGCGCGCCGCTGCACCGTCAAATTCCTTGATGTAGCCGTCGCGCTTTTCTTCGTTTTGCACATAGACGAAATACTCCTTTTCGTAGCGGCGGATCTGCTGCGCCAGTGTGGCCAGCTCGGTCAGCTGGGCGCTGGACTGTGTGTTGGTACGGATCAGCGCCGATGTCTGCACGCTTTGTGCATTGGTGAACCAGGTGACCGCGATGGCCTGCAGCGCAAAGAACGCGATCAGCACCGCCATGCTGGCAATCAGGCGGATTCGGATGGATTTCATGGGGGGTGTGTCTCCGGGGATGTTTAAGTGGCGCCCAGTGCCTTGAGGGCGGCGTTGACGATCGGGTCAGGCGGCGTACCGGGCGGGATTTCGCGGCGCAAGGCGGCCTGGAAGGCAAACAGGAAAAGCCGCTGGTCGAATGCGCTGGATTGCGGGATGGCAGCCAGTACGTCGTCCAGGACAAATTCAGCGGCGACGCCGAAATAGTCCTGCAATACGGGCAGGACGCGTTGCCTGATTTCTGTGGGGTTCATGCGGGTTGGGTGTTACTTGCGAAACAGCATGTCATCCAGCCGGGCTGGAACGGTCGGCGAAAACGTGGTCTTGAAGTCCTGTTCGGGCCTTGGCGGCAACAGATCGGCCTTGGCCACCATCTCTGGCGGTGGTGAGCCCTCAATGGCCTGCAGCTCAGCCGCGTTGAACGCGCCGCTGCTCATGTTGGTGCTCATGATGTCGCTGTCGCCCATCAGTCCGGTCCGCTCGAAGTACTTGTCCAGCACTTCGCGCAGCTTGCGGCTTTCCAGCGGCTTGACGAGGTAGCCGTCGCAGCCGGCCATGGAGCCGCGCACCTTGTCGAACATGCCGTCCTTGGAGGTCAGCATGTACACGGCGCTGGCCTTGTATTCCGCCGAGCGCTTGATACGCCGGCAGACCTCGAAGCCGTCCATGCCGGGCATCATGACGTCCAGGAACACCAGGCGGTAGCGGTTGTTCAGCAGCATGGCCATGGCGTCGTCGCCGCTGGAGGCCACATCCACCCGGTGGCCGTACTCATTGATCTTGCGCGTCATGGTGCGCCTGACCATGTCGCTGTCATCCACCACCAGCACTTCGGCCGGGACGACAGCCGTGGCGCCAGGGAACGACACCACATTGCCGGACATGGCGGGCGCCGCCGCGGGTTCCTGGCCCGTCAGCATTTGCGCCAGCCGGTCGGCCGTGGCGGGCTTGAAGGGCCCCGCCATGTAGACCGTCACCCCCAGCACGGCGCGCGAGCCCGTGCCCAGCACGGGGCGGGGGTTCAGCCGCGTATACAGCGCAATACGGCTGGCCACCGACGCGTCGTCTCCGTTGACGACGTAAGCGTCGACCGTCACCGACGATTGCTGCTCGGGCAGCAGCTCGATGGCGCTGCTCAGGTTGCGGTATTTGAGGAACTTGCGGGCAAGCTCGATCTGGATGTGGGTAAAACCAACGAGAAGTACTTTTTTCATGTCACAGACTCCATCACTGCAGGGGTTGCGAACGGGGCCGGCGCGGCTTGTGGCACGCGCAGGCCTTCAGGTTGCGCCATGACCTGGCGCAGGGTTTCCAGAAGATGCTGGTCGGAATAGGGTTTGACCAGGAAGGCGTCCACGCCGCTGCTCAGGGCTCGCGCGCGGTGCTTGTCCTGCCCGCGGGAGGTCAGCATGACCAGCGGTACGTCCGGTTGTGATGAGCGCTGGCGGATGTACTCGGCCAGCTCGAAGCCATTGACCTGCGGCATCTCCAGGTCGGTGATGACGGCCGCGAAAGGCAATGCCGACGCGGCCTGCATGGCCTTCATGGCCTCCAGGCCGTCGCGCACGGCAGTGACTTCATAGTTTGCGTCGCGCAGCAGCGCGCCCAGCGTGTTGCGCACCGAGGCTGAATCGTCGGCCACCAGCACGCGCGCAAGCGGCGCCACTGCATCCTGCATCTGGCGCAGGCCGCGCTGCGTCAGGGGCAGCGGTTTGCGTGCCAGGTCCAGCAAGTCCAGCACCAGGGCCATGGCGCCGTCTGCCAGCGTGGCCACGCCGCCGATGCCCGGCATGCGTGCGGTGATGGCCGGTGGTGGCGAGATCAGGAATTCACGTGCCTCGATGATCTGGTCGACGTAGATGCGCCGTGGCTGGCCGTCGACGTTGACCAGCAGGCACGGGCGGGCGTCGCTGGCTTGCCGGCCATGGCCGTACAACAGCTCGCCCAGGTCCAGTGCGGCAATGCCGTCGTCCGCGTCCTGGGGGCCGGCGGCTTGTGCCTGCTGTAGCTGGACGCTGGGCACCAGGAAGCGCTCGTTGCCCAGGGCGACATGCAGCGCATGCACGGTGCCCACGCTGGCCAGCACAAACAGGCGGAATTCGCTGCCCTGCCCGGGCTGCGAGCGAACCGTGACGTCGCCTTGCAGCGACGAAGCGGCCTGTGCCACCACGTCCAACCCCACACCACGCCCGGATGTTTCGGTCACGGCGGCGCGCGTTGAAAAGCCCGGCAGGAAGATCAGGCGGTGGATCTGCTCGTCCGTGAGCTGTGCGTCCGGGGCGACCAGGCCATTCCAGACGGCCTTGTCGAAAATGGCCTCGGCGTCCAGGCCGCGGCCGTCGTCGGCCAGCTTCACCACCACGCCGCCACCGGCGCCTTCAAAGCTCAGGCGCAGCTGGCCCACCGCCGGCTTGCCCTGCGCCACTCTTTCATCAGTGGCTTCGATGCCGTGGTCCACGCTGTTGCGCAGCAGGTGCAGCAGTGCGTCTGACAGCGGGCCCAGCACGGCGGCATCCACCCGCAGGTCGTCACCCGTGATCTCCAGCTGGACCTGTTTGCCCAGCGCGGCGCAGGTTTGCCCCACGGTGCGGCGCAGCCGCGAGCGCAGGTCCGCCAGCGGGCGCAGGCGGGCCTGGGCCAGCTGGTAGCGTGCCTCGCGCGCGAATTCCAGCTGGCGCTGGGCCAGTGTGGCCACGTCACGCACCGAAGGCACCAGCTCCTGGCGGGCCACGCGCAGGTCCAGCACGGCCTCGCTCAAGGCCTGGGCTGCACCTGCCAGTTCGTTGTAGCGGTTCAGCTCAATGGCGTCAAAACCGCCGGTGCCGGTGCCGGTGCCCGTGCCGGTGCCGGTGCCGGTGCCGGTGCCCGTGTCCGTGACCTGGGTAGTACCCTGGCGCTGCAGCCCGTCCACGCTCACGCGTTGTTCGATCTCCAGCAGCCTGGCGCTGGCGGTCTGTTCAAGGCCGGACATGGATTCGGTTCGCGCCAGCAGGGCGTCGCTTTGCAGTCGCAGGCGCAGCAGGCCGGCCGACAGCTCATTGACGGCGCGAAAGATCCTGTCCAGTGCCCTGGCGGGCACGCGGATCTGCGCTTCGTCGTCGGGTGGCGTGTCTGGCGTTGCCTGCGCTTGGGCCATGGCCGGCGTTGCCGTCAGGCTGGCGGCCTGAACGGATGCGGTTTCAAGTGCCGCGGCAGGCACGTCCTGCCCCTGCAGCTGGCAGGCCCAGGCGTGCAGCACATGGCCGGTGGCCTGCAGCAGGGCCGGCGCTGGCGCGCGGTTGGCCAGGTGGTCAAACGCATGATCGAGCTGTTCGCATCCGGCCTGCATGGCGTCCAGCAGCGGCGGCGGTGCGCTGAACCCTTCACGGCGGAAGGCTTCCATGGCGTCTTCCAGCGCGTGCGCCAGTGTGGCGATGCCGCGCAGGCCCGCGATCGCGGCACTGCCTTTCAGCGTGTGGGCATGGCGGTGCGCCAGCTCCAGCTGGTCAGGGGCCACGGCGCCGCTGCCCAGGCGCGCCACCACATCGCTCAGCCTCTCCAGCAGCACCGGCCCTTCGAGCAACACGCTTTCCAGTGTGGCGGGGTCGTTGTCGGCGGGTATCTCCAGGCTGAATGCCTCCTGTGCCAGCGGCTCCCAGGGGGGCGTGAGTGCGGCCTGCTGTTGTGCCAGCGCCGGCGGCGCGCCCAGCAGCGCGGCAAGCTCGGCGCGCTGGTCCGCATCCAGTGGCGTCACGAATTCTGCGGCTTCGATATGGGCCATCAGGTGGGCCAGTTGCGGGACCGGCGCCGCGAGGCCCCAGGCTTCCAGGTAGTCAATGAGGAAGTCTGGCCACAGCGTCAATAAGGGCGCGGCGGGTACGCGCAGCTCCACCGGCAAGGCCGCCACCATGGCCACGCCGTCGGCCAGCACGCCGGCCAGCCTGGACACGCCTTGCAGCCCGAGTGACTGCGTGGCGGCTGCCGTGCGCCGGCAGAAATCGGAATAAGCCTGCGCCGCCATCTCCAGGGCGGCCGCGTCGCTTTCTTCGTCCAGCGTGGCCAGCTGCACGGCCTGGCCCAGCAATTCCGGGCGCGACGAGCGCGCTTCGCCCGCCAGGATGTGAATGAGCTCTACAAGCTGCATGGCGCTGCGTTCAGGCGGTTTCAGCCAGAGTGAACTCCGACACCACCTGCACGAGCCGCGTGGACGACTGCGTGAGCTGTTCGGCGTCCTCTGTTGTGTTGTGCACCACGCGGGCGGTCTGTTCGGTGGACAGCAGGATCGAGTCCGCGCGCTGCGCCAGGCGGGCGGCCAGCTCCAGCTGCCGCACCGATTCGTCGGCGATGCGCTGCACGGCCTGCGCCAGTCGGGCCGTGGCGGCTTCGGTTTCGCGCATCTGCACGCCTGATGATTCGGCCACCTCGGAGCCATCCACCACCTCGGCCACGGTGCGGTTCAGCGCCGCCACGGTTTCGGTGGTTTCCAGCTGGATGTTCTGGGCCAGCTGGGCGATCTGCATGGTGGCGCTGCGCGATGCATCTGCCAGGCGCTGCACTTCCTCGGTCACCACAGCGAAGCCCCGTCCGGCTTCGCCGGCCATGGCGGCCTGCATGGACGCATTGAGCGCCAGCACGTGCGTGCGTTCGGACAGCGAGTTGATGACGCTCACCACCTGAGAGATTTCCTGCGAGCGCTCGCCCAGGCGCTTGATGCGCTTTTCCATCTCGCCGATCGATTCGCGGATGCCGGTCATCTCGCCCACCGTGCTGTTCACCGCCTTCAAGGCCGACAGGGTGGTGGCGGTGGCCTGGGTGGCAGCGGTGCGTGACTGCTCGGCCAGGCCGGCCACGTCGCGCATCAGTTGCGTGGCCTGCACGATGTCGGCGGTCATCTCCTGCGCGGCCGTGCGGTCGCGTGTGGCCTGGGCTGACAGCGCGAGCGTGTTGGCGTTGACGCGTCCGGTGGACACGGCCACTTCGTTGGCCACCCGGGTCACATCGGTCAGCGCGGATGAGGTGGCGTCGGCCAGCATGTTCACCGAGTCGGCCACCGTGCCCACGATGTCGGAGGTCACCTCGGCGCGTACGGTCAGGTTG
>CALRYY010000123.1:0-12300 GCA_943372515.1 Ramlibacter sp. 2FC
CACCCGGCAATGCGCCTCTAAAGCGCTGAGCAGCGCAAGGCAGTCGCCGCAGGCGACCGCTTTAGTGAAGCGTTGCCAGGGGTCCGCGCACGCCTTTGCCGCGAGGTACAGCTGAGAAAGCGCACACACTAAGACCCAGCAAAAAAAGACAACAACTCACTCTTGCGCGCAAACGCATCCTGCTCCCCCAGCGCCACCAGCGCCTGCACAAAGCCGGGTTCGAACAGTAGGTAGCTGGCCAGCGCGCCTCCGCCACGCAACGCGCCCAGGCCCCCCAGCGCGTTGCGGATGGACGCGGGCAACTCACCCACATGCGCCTGCGCCAACGCGTCCAGCGACTGCGACGGCTGGATGGCCAGCACCTCTACGCTGCGGTAGGGCAGCACGGCGGCTACTTCGCGCGGCAACTGCTGCAGGGTGCGCGTCACGCGCTGGGCCTGCTCCACATCGGCCTGCAGCGTGTCGTGAAACACGCTGGCCATTGCGTGCCCCGCAATGCCACCCATGCCGGGGCTGCGCTCAGGCGCAGCGCCCGTGCCGGCAAAGCCTGAGCGCTGGGGCTGACCCACCCCCACCACCAACACCTTGTGCGCGCCCAGGTGCATGGCCGGCGACAGCGGAGACACCTGGCGCATGGAGCCGTCGCCAAAATATTCGCGCCGCCCGTCCACCCACAGGGCCGTGGCCGGAAACAGGAACGGGATGGCGCTGGACGCCATCAGGTGCTCGATGGTCAGGGGCTGGAATTCAGAGCGGCGCCCGGGGCGTTCCCAGCCATGCGCGCGTGCATCGCGAGCTGTGTGGCAAAACGTCCAGTGCACGCCGCTGCTGTAGCTGGACGCGGTGACCGCCACCGCTTCAATGGCCTTGGTGCGCAATGACTCTTCAATGCCCGGCAGCGAGATCGCGTGGTGCAGTGTGTCTACCAGCGGCATGTTGTTGAGGATGGCGCCCTGGCCGCGCATGTTGCGCCACAGGTTCAGCGCCGCTGCAAACCGGCTCATGCGCACCCAGCCGGGCACGCGCAGGTCGTACACATCGCGCGAACGCAGCCGCCCCCAGAACTGCCCCAGCTGGTCAAAGGCGGCCAGACCGGCCGTGGCCGAGCCGGCCAGGTAGGCCACGTTCAGCGCGCCGGCCGATGTGCCCACCAGCACCTGGAACGGGAAAGGCGCCGCCACAGCCGGATGCAGCTTGAGCATGGCCGACAGCGCGCGCAGCACACCCACCTGGTAGGCCGTGCGCGCGCCGCCTCCCATCAGCACCAGCGCGTGCAGCGGGCGGTCGGGCCGTGTCAGCCCGGCATTCACGATGGTGGCCAGGCTCAAGGCGGGTCCTTTTTGCGGATGACGCTGATCTCGCCGTCGCTTTCCATCACGGCAAGCTTTACATCGGCCACCGATTCCACACCGGATTCGCGCAGCTTGGCCATGAGCTCGGGCAGCGAGATCAGCTCACGGCGCAGGTTGCGCCTCAGGATTCGGCCATCGCGTACCAGCGGCAGCGCTCGCGGCTCAACAAAGCGGCGCACTGCCTCCCAGCGGTAGGCTGACCAATCGAGCAGGTAGTTCCAGGCGGCAATGGTGCTCACCAGAATGATGCCGTCAGTGACCGACTGGTAGCCGCCAGCCATGGCGTTTTGCGACGCGTCCGCAATCACAACCAGCAGCAGCACGTCAGCCATGGCCAGTGAGCCCACGTCGCGGCGCAGCACAAACCGCAGCAGCAAAAACAAAAACCAGTACATCAGCGTGCCACGCACGATGAGCTCGGCGGGGCTGACGGTAATGCGCAACAGGGACTCAAAATCGGGCATGGGCGGCCTTGCGTGCTGCAACGCGGCCAGCATAAACCACAGCCCTGCAGGCAGCACGGTATCGCGGCCCGGCTTAGACTCAGTGGCTTCTTTCACAGCCCCCGGGGCACCCTTGCAAACCCAACCTTTAGCCGGCGTGCCCGGCACGCTGTCGCGCCGTCGTGAACTGTGGCTGCTGTTCACCCTGGCCGGTATCCAGTTCACCCACATCCTGGACTTCATGATCATGATGCCGCTGGGACCGCAGTTCACGGTCCTGTTTGGCATTACCGATGCGCAGTTCGGCCTGCTGGTGTCCGCCTACACCCTGGCCGCTGGTGCGTCGGGGCTGGCCGCGTCCACCTATATCGACCGGTTCAGCCGCAAGCGCCTGATGCTGACGCTATATGTGCTGTTTGCCCTGGCCACGCTGGCCTGCGGGCTGGCGCAGGGGTACGCCGCATTGATGGCCGCGCGCATCGCCGCCGGCGTGTTTGGCGGGGTGCTGTCGGCGCTGAGCCAGACCATCGTGGGCGATGTGATCCCGTTCGAGCGCCGCGGCCGCGCCATGGGCATCGTCATGACGTCGTTCTCGGTTTCTACCGTGGCGGGCGTGCCGCTGGGGCTGTTCCTGGCCGCGCACCTGAACTGGCATGCGCCTTTCTTCGGCATTGCGGCGCTGTGCGCCATCCTCGCGGTGTTTGCCGCGCTGACACTGCCCGTACTGGATGCCCACCTGGACCGCGCCGGGCGGCCGTCCACCTGGGGCGGCATCCGCCAGGTGCTGGCGGACCGCAACCACCAGAAAGCGTTCCTGTTCTCTGCGATGCTCATGTTTGCGGGCTTCACGATCATTCCCTACATCACCATCTTCATGCAGTCCAACGCCGGGTTGCGTGCGGACCAGGTGCCGTATGTGTACCTGTGCGGTGGCGTCGTCACGCTGTTTTCGGCGCGCTGGTTCGGCCGCATGACCGACCGGGTGGGCAAGGTGCAGACGTTTCGCCGCGTTGCGGTGGCTGCGCTGTTTCCCATGGTGGCCATCACATTGCTGGGGCAAGTGCCGCTGGTGGTGGTCTTTGCCGTGTCCACGTTGCTGTTCATGTGCCTGAGCGGGCGGATGATTCCCGGCATGGCCATCCTGACGTCGGCGGCCAACCCGGCGCTGCGCGGCACGTTCATGACGCTCAACGCGTCGGTTCAGTCCGCAGGCATGGGCATGGCTGCGTTTGTCGGCGGCCAGCTGATCAGCCGGGACGCGCAGGGCCAGGTGCAAAACTACTGGATGGCGGCCTGTGTGGGCGTGTGCGCATCGTTCGTTGCCATGTGGCTGGCGGGCAAATTGACCCTGCACGGCGCTGTGGCAACGCCCGTCGTTGCCGGGAAAACCTGAAGCTTTTCAAGCACTTGGGGGTCGGGGCGACAAAGGGTTTCATTTTTGCTGCAGTGCACTGACGGAAATCAATTGCATTTGGCGGGCGACGGGCGCATAGTGAATTGACGTTCAAGGAATCCGAGTTCGCAGGTTGCCCAGCCGCTACAGGGCAGCCCGTATCAACCCAAGTGAGCAACAGGAGGCTACACATGAACTTGACGATCAGCGGTCATCACCTCGAAGTTACCCCGGCACTCAACAATTACGTCAAGACCAAGCTCGATCGGATCACCCGCCACTTTGACCAGGTAGTCGACATCAAAGTCCTGCTCACGGTTGAAAAGCAAAAGGAAAAGGAACGACGACAGCGCGCTGAATGCAACATCCACGTCAAGGGCAGCGACCTGTTTGCAGAAAGCTCACACGCTGACCTCTACGCCGCTGTCGATGACCTGGTCGACAAGCTGGACCGCCAGGTGGTGCGCCACAAGGATCGCCTGCAGGACCACCATCACGGCACAGCCAAGCGCCTGATGTAACACCGGCGCTACACTGCCGCGCGGCCGCCTCCCAGGCGGCTTTTTTGTGGCTGCTGCAACGGCCCGTCGCTGCTGTTACACAAATTGTTGCACTGCACGCAAGCGAGTGCATAATCTGTGACCCGACCATGAATCGCCTCGCGTCCATCCTGCCCGCCACCCAGGTATTGGTGAGCGTTGATGCCACCAGCAAGAAGCGCGCTTTTGAAGAAGCGGGCCTTCTCTTTGAGAACTTGCATGGCCTGAGCAGGGCGCTGATCACCGACAGCCTGTTTGCCCGTGAACGGCTGGGCTCCACCGGCCTCGGTCATGGCGTGGCCATTCCTCATGGCCGCATCAAGGGGCTGAAGGCCCCCATGGCCGCTGTGTTCCAGCTGGCCCAACCCATTGGTTTTGACGCACCCGACGAGCAACCCGTCGCTTTGCTGATCTTCCTGCTGGTGCCCGAAGCCGCCACGCAAAAGCACCTTGAAATCCTGTCCGAAATTGCCGAACTGCTGAGCGACGCACCGCTGCGCGAAAAGATCAAGGCCAGCGGCGACGCCACCGAGTTGCACGGCATGATCGCCACGTGGCAGTCCGCCCAGCCCGCCTGAGCCGGCCCCAGTTGCCCGTAACCGTTCGTGAAACCCACCGTCGTCAGCGCCGACGTCCTGTTTGAAGACCATCGCGCGCAGCTTCGCTGGGAATGGATCGCGGGCCTGGGCGCTTCGGAGCGCCGGTTTGATGAGGTGGCCATCCGCGCCGCACGGTCGGGCGCTGACCTGGTGGGTTACCTCAATTACATCCACCCCTACCGTGTGCAGATCCTGGGCGAGCGTGAAGTCGCCTACCTGACCAACGCCACACCTGAAGACTGCGCGCGGCGCATTTCGCGCATCGTCACGCTGGAGCCGCCGGTGCTGATCCTGGCTGACGGCCAGGTCGCGCCCGACGCGCTGATTTCCATGTGCGAACGCGCGCAGATACCCATGTTTGCCACGCATGAATCGTCAGCCTTTGTGATTGACGTGCTGCGTGCCTACCTGTCCAAGCATTTTGCCGACCGCACCTCGATGCACGGTGTGTTCATGGACATCCTGGGCCTGGGTGTGATGATCACCGGCGAGTCCGGCCTGGGCAAGAGCGAGCTGGGCCTGGAGCTGATCTCGCGCGGCAACGGCCTGGTGGCTGACGACGCGGTGGACCTGTACCGCATCAACCAGACCACCATCGAGGGTCGCTGCCCCGAGCTTTTGCAAAACCTGCTGGAAGTGCGAGGCATCGGCCTGCTGGACATCCGCGCGATCTTTGGTGAGACGGCGGTGCGCCGCAAGATGCGCCTGAAGCTCATCGTGCACCTGGTGCGCCGCGAAACGCTGGAGCGCGAGTACGAACGCCTGCCCTACGAGCCGCTCACCCAGGACGTGCTGGGCATCCCGGTGCGCAAGGCTGTGATCCAGGTGGTGGCCGGGCGCAACATTGCCGTGCTGGTCGAAGCGGCCGTGCGCAACACCATCCTGCAATTGCGCGGTGTGGACACTTATCAAGAGTTTGTAGAGCGCCACCGCAAGGCGATGGAGAACGGGTAGGCTATTTGCCAGTGCCACCGCGGAACCGGCTCTGCCGGGCCGCTGGTGGCGCCCCCCTTGGGGGGAGGCGCCGAAGGCGCTTCGGGGGGGTTACTTATTCGAGCAACTGGCGCACAGGCCGTAGAGGGACATGGCGTGGTCCTGCAGGATCCAGCCTTTGGCCTTGGACACGATCTGCTGGCGCTTTTCGATCTCGGCGTCGTAAAACTCCTCAACCCGCCCGCACGACGTGCACACCAGGTGGTCGTGATGCTGGCCTTCGTTGAGCTCGTAAACCGCCTTGCCGCTTTCAAAGTGGCTGCGGCTCAAAATGCCCGCCTGCTCAAACTGCGTGAGTACGCGGTACACGGTGGCCAGGCCGATGTCAGAGCGCTCGACCAGCAGCACGCGAAACACGTCCTCGGCCGTCATGTGGCGTTGGGCGCCTTTCTGGAAAACGTCAAGGATTTTCAGGCGCGGCAGCGTGGCCTTCAGGCCCGTGCTTTTGAGTTCGTCGATGTTGGACATGGCGGTCTTTCTGCTGCCGCGGCGGGGCCGCCCCGCGCCATCCAGCCGCTACAATGGGCCGATCATATCGCTACCCATCCACCCCATGTCTGCTATCTCCTTTCGCCGGACCTGCCTGGGCGTGACCGCCGTGGCTTGCGCCGTGCTGGCCGGTTGCGGCAGCCTGGACAGCATGACCCGCAACTTTGCGGGCAGCCTGGCGCCCTACAAAGTCGAGGTCGTGCAGGGCAACTTTGTGTCCAAGGAACAGGTCGATGCGCTCAAGCCCGGCATGACCCGCCTGCAGGTGCGCGACATCCTGGGTACGCCGCTTTTGACCAGCGTGTTCCACGCTGACCGCTGGGACTACGTGTTCACGCTCAAGCGCCCCGGCGCTGAATCCCAGTTGCGCAAGTTCGCAGTGTTCTTCAAGGGCGATGCGCTGGAGCGTTCCGAGGGTGACGCCATGCCCAGCGAGGCCGAATTTGTTGCCCGCCTGGACAGCCGCCGCAAGACCGCCAAGGTGCCGGTGCTGGAGGCGTCCGAGGAAAGTCTGAAGGCGTTCGCCGGCAAACCTGACGCCGAGCCGGCAGCCGTCGTGCCCGGCGCAACGGCGCCGGTGCCAGTAACCTACCCTCCGCTTGAAGCGCCTGCGCGCTGAGGTGGCCGCGGTGAGCGAAGCACAACACAGAGTCGCCGTCGCCGGCGAGGGCCAGCACAGAGTCGCCGTGGCCGGCGCCTCGGGCCGCATGGGCCACATGCTCATCGAAGCCATCCACGCCGCGCCCGACTGCACGCTGGCCGGTGCGCTGGATGTGGCTGCCAGCCCCGCCATCGGCCAGGACGCTTCGGCTTTCCTGGGCCATGCCAGCGGCGTGGCTGTCACAGCCGACCTGCACGCGGGCCTGAAAGGCGCACAGGTGCTGATCGACTTCACCCGGCCCGAAGGCACGCTGGCCCATCTGCGCGTGTGCCGCGAACTGGGCGTGGGTCTGGTGATCGGCACCACCGGTTTCAGCGACGCACAAAAGGCCGAGATCGCCGTTGCGGCCGCCGACATTCCCATCATGATGGCGCCCAACATGAGCGTGGGCGTCAACGTCACCCTCAAGCTGCTGGAGATGGCCGCGAAGGCGCTGTCAACGGGCTACGACATTGAAATCATCGAGGCCCACCACCGTCACAAGGTGGACGCGCCGTCTGGCACCGCGCTCAGGATGGGCGAGGTCATTGCCGGCGCTCTGGGCCGCGACCTCAAAGACTGCGCCGTGTACGCGCGCGAAGGCGTCACGGGCGAGCGAGACCCCTCCAGTATTGGTTTTGCCACCATCCGTGGCGGCGACATTGTGGGCGACCACACGGTGCTGTTTGCCGGCACGGGCGAGCGCATCGAAATCACCCACAAGTCCGCCAGCCGGACCACCTACGCGCAAGGCAGCCTGCGCGCGGTGCGCTTCCTGGCGGGGCGCAATAGCGGCCTTTTCGACATGTTCGACGTGTTGGGGCTGCGCTAGGCCATGCGCTGGACCGACATCTTTTCCCAGGGCGACGCAGTCACGCGCGGCGTGGCGCTGGTGCTGCTGGCCATGTCGGTGGCCAGCTGGGTCGTGATTTTGTGGAAAGCATGGTTGCTGCAGCGCGCCAACCGCGACACGGCCCGCGCCACGGCGGCGTTCTGGCAGGCGCCTGCTCTGGCCGATGCGCGCGACCGCGTGGCCGCCTTTGACCGTGAAGCGCTGGTGCTGCCGCTGATTGACGCCACCCGCATTGACGGTGCCGGCACGCTGGCTGCGGCCGGCGACCGCTCGCAGCAGCTGACACGCGTGCTGCGCGACGCCTTGCACCGGGTGCTGGACAAGCTGCAGTTCGGCCAGGTGCTGCTGGCTACCGTGGGTTCTACGGCACCGTTCGTCGGCCTTTTGGGCACCGTCTGGGGCATCTACCACGCGCTGACCAGCATAGCGGGGGCGGGGCAGATTTCCATCGACAAGGTGTCCGGTCCCGTAGGCGAAGCGCTGATCATGACGGCCGCAGGCCTGGCAGTCGCCATCCCCGCTGTGCTGGCCTACAACGTGTTTGGCAGACGAATCGGCCGCATCGAAGCCGACCTCGAGGGTTTCGCCCGCGACATTCGCGAATTGTTGGCACACACAAAGGCCTAGCCCCTTTATGGCTTTCGGTCGCCTTGAACGCACCCCTGGGCACCAGCCCATGAGCGAGATCAACGTCACGCCGCTGGTGGACGTGATGCTGGTGCTGGTGGTGATCTTCATCATCACCGCACCCTTGCTGGCCAGTTCGATACGGCTTGATTTGCCCAAAACCGACGCCGCTACGGCCAGCGAGGCACCGAAATTCGTCACCCTGTCGATCAATTCTGGCGGTCAGGTGTTTCTGGACGAGCGGCCCGTGACGCCCGAGCAATTGGCCCAGGGCCTGCAGGAGGCTGCCGCCCGCAACCCCGACACCGAGGTGCAACTGCGCGCCGACCGCACCGTGCCCTATGGGCAGGTGGTGGTGGTGATGGGGGCAGCCCAAAAGGCGGGGCTGAACCGCATCGGTTTCGTGGCCGAGCAGCCCGACGCGCCCGCTGCGCTGCGTTGAGCAGCCCCAGCGCCTAAAATCGCTGCACTGCGGCTCCCGGAGCCGCAACCCTCGCGACAAAGCCCAATCAATGCAAGACAAGTACAACCACACCGACGTGGAGCGCGACGCGCACGCCCACTGGACCGCACGCGACGCCTACCGCGTGAGCGAAGACGCTGGCAAGAAGAAGTTCTACGCCTGCTCCATGCTGCCGTACCCCAGCGGCAAGCTGCACATGGGCCATGTGCGCAACTACACCATCAACGACATGCTCACGCGCTATTTGCGCATGAACGGCTACAACGTGTTGATGCCCATGGGCTGGGATGCTTTTGGCCTGCCGGCCGAAAACGCCGCGCTGAAGAACGGCGTGCCGCCGGCCAAGTGGACGTACGACAACATCGCCTACATGAAAAAGCAGATGCAGGCGATGGGGCTGGCCATCGACTGGAGCCGCGAGGTCGCAACCTGTGACCCGAGCTACTACAAATGGAACCAGTGGCTGTTCTTGAAGATGCTGGAAAAGGGCATTGCCTACCGCAAGACCCAGGTCGTCAACTGGGATCCGGTGGACCAAACCGTGCTGGCCAATGAGCAGGTGATTGACGGCAAGGGCTGGCGCACGGGCGCCGTGGTGGAAAAGCGCGAGATCCCTGGCTACTACCTCAAGATCACCGACTACGCTGGCGAGCTGCTGGACCATGTGCAAAGCCAGCTGCCCGGCTGGCCTGAGCGCGTGAAGCTCATGCAGGAAAACTGGATCGGCAAGAGCGAAGGCGTGCGCTTTGCGTTCCCGCACGACATTCGCGATGCGTCGGGCGCGCTGATCGGTGACGGCAGGATGTACGTCTTCACCACGCGGGCTGACACCATCATGGGCGTCACGTTCTGTGCCGTGGCGCCCGAGCACCCGCTGGCCGCTCATGCTGCGGCCACGAACCCCGGGCTGGCCGCCTTCATTGAAGAATGCAAGAAGGGCGGCACGACTGAGGCCGAGCTGGCCCTGCGCGAAAAAGTGGGCATGCCCACCGGCCTGACTGTGACGCACCCGCTGACCCGGTTGCCGGTGCAGGTTTGGGTGGGCAACTATGTGCTCATGAGCTATGGCGACGGCGCTGTGATGGGCGTGCCGGCGCATGACGAGCGCGACTTTGAATTTGCCAAAAAATACGGCATCGACATCCTGCAGGTCGTGCACGTGGACGGCGAGCGCTACGACTACGACCGCTGGCAGGACTGGTACGGCGACAAACAGCGCGGCGTGACCATCAATTCCGACATCTACAGCGGCTTTGGGTACAAGGACGCGGTCAACGCCGTGGCCCATGCGCTGGAGCAGCTGGGCCTGGGCGAGAAAAAGACCACCTGGCGCCTGCGCGACTGGGGCGTGAGCCGCCAGCGCTACTGGGGCACGCCCATCCCCATCATCCACTGCGCGGAGCACGGCGCTGTGCCCGTGCCGGAGAAGGACCTGCCCGTGGTGCTGCCGCAGGACTGCGTGCCCGATGGTTCAGGCAACCCGTTGCACAAGCATGAAGGCTTCCACGCCGCGGTGACATGCCCGGTCTGCGGCAAGCCCGCGCGGCGCGAGACCGACACCATGGACACCTTCGTGGACAGCTCGTGGTATTTCATGCGGTACTGCGACCCCACGAACGAAGAGGCCATGGTGGCCGGTGGCGCCAACTACTGGATGCCGATGGACCAGTACATCGGCGGCATCGAGCACGCCATCCTGCACCTGCTGTACGCGCGCTTCTGGACCAAGGTCATGCGCGACCTGGGGCTGGTAAAGATCGACGAGCCGTTTACCAAGCTGCTGACGCAAGGCATGGTGCTGAACCACATCTATTCGCGCAAGGGCGCCAAGGGCGGCATCGAGTATTTCTGGCCCACCGATGTGGAAGACATCCACGACGAGCACGGCAAGGTGACCGGCGCCAAGCTCAAGAGCGACGGTTCGCTGGTGACGTACGAAGGCGTGGGCACCATGAGCAAGAGCAAGAACAACGGCGTGGACCCGCAGGACCTGATTGAAAAGTACGGCGCAGATACCGCGCGGCTGTACACCATGTTCACCGCACCGCCCGAGGCAACGCTGGAGTGGAACGATTCGGCGGTAGAGGGCAGCTACCGCTTCTTGCGCCGCGTGTGGAATTTCGGCGCCAAGGTGGGCGCGGCAACCGACGCCAAGGCCGCGTACGGCAAGGACGCCAAAGCCGCGTACGGTAAGGACGCCAAGGCATTAAGGCTGGAAGTCCACACCGTGCTCAAGCAGGTGGACTACGACTACCAGCGCATGCAATACAACACGGTCGTGTCGGGTGCGATGAAGCTGCTGAACGCGCTGGAGGGCTTCAAAGGCAACGCACCCGGTGACGCCGCCGCCGTGCGCGAAGGCTTTGGCATCTTGCTGCGTACGCTGTACCCGGTGACGCCGCACATCGCGCATGAACTCTGGCAGGCGCTGGGCTATGCCGAAAAGCAGGGCGACCTGCTGGACGCGCCGTGGCCCAAGGTGGATGAGGACGCGCTCAAGCAGGACGAGATTGAACTGATGCTGCAGGTCAACGGCAAGCTGCGCGGCGCCATCCATGTGCCGGCCGCTGCCGACAAGGCGCTGATCGAGCAGATCGCTTTGGCCAGCGAGGCGTTCATCAAGCAGGCGGATGGCGCTGCGCCCAAAAAGGTGATCGTGGTGCCGGGCCGCCTGGTCAATGTGGTGATCTAGATATGAACGCTCCCCCCCGAAGCGCCTTCGGCGCCTCCCCCTCCAGGGGGCGCCACCAGCGGCCCGGCAAAGCCGGTTCCGCGGTGGCCCTGGTAATGGCGCTATGTATGTTGCTTGCGCTGTCCGCCTGCGGCTTCCAGTTGCGGCGCGCACCTGACTTTGCGTTCAACAGCATCTTCATCGGCACGGCCGACAGCTCCACGCTGGGCAACGAGCTCAAGCGCAATATTGCCTTCAGCGATGCCGTTCGGGTGGTGCCCGCCGCGCAGATTGCCACAGCCCAGGTGCTGCTGGACGTGTTGCAGGAGCAGCGCGAAAAGGTGGTGGTGGGCCTGAACGCCTCGGGACAGGTTCGTGAGTTCCAGCTTCGCATCCGTTTCCAGTTTCGCTTGCGGGGGCGCGACGGCAAGGAGCTGATCGCGCCGACCGAAATCCTGCAGCAGCGTGACATCAGCTTCAGTGAATCGGCCGTGCTGGCCAAAGAGGCCGAAGAAGCACTGCTGTACCGCGACATGCAAACCGACATCGTGCAGCAGCTCATGCGCCGGCTGGCCGCCGTCAAGAGTCTGTAGCCGCACACCCGCTCATGCAACTCGCCGCCGCCCAGCTCAGCCAGCACCTGCAACGCGGCCTGAAACCGCTGTACACGCTGCACGGGGACGAGCCCCTGCTGATCCAGGAAGCGGCAGACACCATCCGCGCACTGGCGCGCGAACAGGGCTACACCGAGCGCACCGTGCACACGGTGGCTGGCGCGCACTTTGACTGGAGCGAGGTGCTGGCCGCAGGCGGCAGCCTGAGCCTGTTTGCCGACAGGCAGATCGTGGAAATCCGGATTCCCTCAGGCAAGCCCGGCAAAGAGGGCAGCCCCGCCCTGCAACAACTGGCAGCAAGCTCGCAGGGCAACGACAGCACGCTCACGCTGGTGATCCTGCCGCGGCTGGACAAGATGACCAAAACCGGCGCCTGGTTCGGCGCGCTGGAAAGCTTTGGCGTGACCATCCAGGTAGATCCGGTGGAGCGCGCTGCGCTGCCGCAGTGGATCGCCCAGCGCCTGGCCCGCCAGGGTCAGCGCATAGCGGCCGGCGACGAAGGCCAGCGCACACTGCAGTTCTTTGCCGACCGGGTCGAGGGCAACCTGCTGGCCGCCCACCAGGAAATCCAGAAACTCGCGCTGCTGTACCCCGAGGGCGAGTTGAATTTTGAGCAAGTGGAAA
>CALRYY010000124.1:0-11831 GCA_943372515.1 Ramlibacter sp. 2FC
AGCGCGAAGCGCGGGGGACACGGAGCAAAACGCCCAGGCAGCCCGATCCAGCGTGATTGAGACTCATGGCGATACCCGCGTGCTTACAGAGGGATATTGCCGTGCTTGCGCCACGGGTTCTCCAGTTTCTTGTCGCGCAGCATCACAAGGGACCGGCAGATGCGTTTGCGTGTTTCATGCGGCTGAATCACATCGTCCACATACCCGCGTGCACTGGCGACAAAGGGGTTGGCGAAACGGGCTTTGTATTCCGCCTCCTTGGCGGCCAGCTTGGCCGGGTCGCCCTTGTCTTCACGGAAGATGATTTCCACCGCGCCCTTGGCGCCCATCACCGCGATCTCGGCGTTGGGCCAGGCAAAGTTGACGTCGCCGCGCAGGTGCTTGGAGCTCATTACGTCGTAGGCGCCGCCGTAGGCCTTGCGCGTGATGACGGTGATCTTGGGCACGGTGCATTCGGCGTACGCATACAGCAGCTTGGCGCCGTGCTTGATGATGCCGCCGTACTCCTGGCTCGTGCCGGGCATGAAGCCGGGCACGTCCACAAAGGTGACCACCGGGATGTTGAACGCGTCGCAAAAACGCACAAAGCGCGCGGCCTTGATGCTGCTCTTGATATCCAGGCAGCCGGCCAGCACCAGTGGCTGGTTGGCCACGATGCCCACGGTCTGGCCTTCCATGCGGCCAAAGCCGATGATGATGTTCCTGGCGTAATCGGGCTGCAGCTCGAAGAAGTCGCCGTCGTCCACCGTCTTGGCGATCAGCTCCTTCATGTCGTAGGGCTTGTTGGCGTTTTCGGGCACCAGCGTGTCCAGGCTCATGTCCATGCGGTCGACGGGATCATTGCTGGGCCGGGTCGGCGGCTTTTCGCGGTTGTTCAGCGGCAGGTAGTTGTACAGGCGGCGCAGCATGACCAGCGCCTCCACGTCGTTGTCAAACGCCATGTCGGCCACGCCGCTGCGCGTGGTGTGGGTCACGGCGCCACCCAGTTCCTCGGCTGTCACTTCCTCGTGGGTCACGGTCTTGACCACTTCGGGGCCGGTGACAAACATGTAGCTGGAGTCTTTCACCATGAAGATGAAGTCCGTCATGGCCGGGCTGTACACCGCGCCACCCGCGCAGGGGCCCATGATCATGCTGATCTGGGGCACCACGCCGCTGGCCATGACGTTGCGCTGGAACACATCGGCATAGCCGCCCAGCGAGGCAACGCCCTCTTGAATGCGGGCACCGCCTGAATCGTTCAAACCGATCACCGGCGCCCCGACCTTCATGGCCTGGTCCATGACCTTGCAGATTTTCTCTGCATGGGCTTCGCTCAAAGCGCCACCGAACACGGTGAAGTCCTGGCTGAAAACGAACACCAGGCGGCCGTTGATCATGCCGTAGCCGGTGACCACGCCGTCGCCCGGGATCTTGTTGTCTTCCATGCCGAAGTCGGTGCAGCGGTGCTCGACGAACATGTCCCATTCCTCGAACGTGCCCTCGTCCAGCAGCAGCTCCAGCCGCTCGCGGGCCGTCAGCTTGCCCTTGTTGTGTTGTGCGTCAATGCGCTTCTGGCCGCCACCCAGGCGGGCTGCGGCACGTTTCTTTTCCAGCTGTTCAATGATGTCTTGCATTTTTCTCTCCGAAATTTGTCATGGCGCCCAGCAATTGCCGCGCCGCCGTGGATGCCGCAAGGGCGCCGCTTGAAACCTGCCCTGTCAACCGCGGCAGCAGCTCGCGCACGGCCGCGTCATGCCGGAAGGCCTGCTTGAGCCCCGCGTCAATGCGCTCCCACATCCAGGCCAGCGACTGCTGCTGGCGGCGGGATGCAAGGCGACCGTTAGCCTGCTGCAGCGATCTGAATTCAGTGACCGCAGCCCAGAAGCGGTCAACACCCGTGCCCTGCAAGGCGCTCAACTGGATCACTTGCGGATGCCAGATCTTTTCGTCATGGTGCGCATGGTCCGGGTGGCCGTGCTGCCCCAGCAACCGCAGGGCGCTGGTGATCTGCGCCTGCGCACGCGTGGCCGCGTCGGCATCAATGTCGGCCTTGTTGATGACCACCAGGTCGGCCAGCTCCATCACGCCCTTTTTGATGGCCTGCAGATCGTCGCCGGCGTTGGGCAGCTGCATCAGCACAAACATGTCGGTCATGCCGGCCACGGCGGTCTCAGACTGGCCCACGCCTACCGTCTCCACAATCACCACGTCGTAGCCTGCAGCTTCACACACCAGCATGGCCTCACGCGTCTTTTCGGCCACGCCGCCCAGCGTGCCGCTGGACGGGCTGGGGCGGATGTAGGCACGCTCGTGCACCGACAGCTTTTCCATGCGCGTCTTGTCGCCCAGGATGGAGCCGCCGGACACGGTGGATGACGGGTCGATCGTGAGCACGGCAACGCGATGGCCCTGCTCGATCAGGTACAGACCCAATGCCTCGATGAAGGTGCTCTTGCCCACGCCCGGCACGCCGCTTAGCCCCAAACGAAAGCTCTTGCCCGTGTGCGGCAGCAGCGCTGTGAGCAATTCATCCGCTTGCGCACGGTGGTCGGCGCGTGTGGACTCCAGCAGCGTAATAGCCTTGGCAATGGCGCGGCGCTGGGCCGGGCCATCGGTGCCAAGAACGCCCGCCGCGAAGTTCATTGCGCGGCAATCGCCTTGCGGATCTGCTCCAGCACATCTTTGGCGCTGGCGGGAATAGGCGTGCCGGGGCCATAGATGCCCTTGACGCCGGCCTCATACAGGAATTCGTAATCCTGCTGCGGAATGACACCGCCCACGAAAACGATGATGTCATCAGCGCCCTGCTTTTTCAGCTCTTCAATGATGGCGGGCACCAGTGTCTTGTGGCCGGCCGCCAGCGTGCTGACGCCCACGGCGTGCACGTCGTTTTCAATGGCCTGGCGTGCGCATTCCTCGGGCGTCTGGAACAGCGGACCCATGTCCACGTCAAAGCCCAGGTCGGCAAAGGCCGTGGCCACCACCTTGGCGCCGCGGTCGTGGCCGTCCTGGCCCAGCTTGCTGATCATCACACGCGGGCGGCGGCCCTGCTGTTCGGCGAAGGCGTTGATTTCAGACTTCAAGGCTTCCCAGCCTTCGGCACTGTCATAAGCGGCTGCATACACTCCGGTCACCTTTTGCGTGTCGGCGCGGTGGCGCCCAAAAACCTTTTCCAGCGCATCGCTCACCTCGCCCACCGTGGCGCGCAGGCGGATGGCCTGGATGCTGAGATGGAGCAGGTTGCCGTCACCTTTTTCGGCAGCGGCCGTCAGCGCGTCCAGCGCGGCCTGCACCTTGGCTGCATCGCGGGTGGCGCGAATCTGCTTCAACCGCGCAATCTGCCCGTCGCGCACGGCCATGTTGTCAATGTCGCGCGCTTCCACCGCATCCTGCGTCTTGAGCTTGTATTTGTTGACGCCGACGATCACGTCCTTGTCGCTGTCGATGCGCGCCTGCTTCTCGGCGGCCGCCGCCTCGATCTTGAGCTTGGCCCAGCCGCTGTCCACGGCGCGGGTCATGCCGCCCATGGCTTCGACTTCTTCAATGATCTTCCACGCGGCGTCGGCCATGTCCTGCGTGAGCTTTTCCATCATGTAGCTGCCGGCCCAGGGGTCGATCACATTCGTGATGTGGGTTTCTTCCTGGATGATGAGCTGCGTGTTGCGGGCAATGCGGGCGCTGAATTCAGTGGGCAGCGCGATGGCTTCGTCAAAGCTGTTGGTGTGCAGGCTCTGGGTGCCGCCAAAGACGGCGGCCATGGCTTCCACCGTGGTGCGCACGATGTTGTTGTAGGGGTCCTGCTCGGTCAGCGACCAGCCCGAGGTCTGGCAGTGCGTGCGCAGCATCAGGCTCTTGGGGCTCTTGGCATTGAAGCCGGTCATGATGCGGCACCATAGCAGGCGCGCCGCGCGCATCTTGGCCACCTCCAGGTAGAAGTTCATGCCAATGGCCCAGAAGAAGCTCAGGCGCCCGGCAAATTCATCCACGTCCATGCCCTTGGCAATAGCAGTCTTTACATATTCCTTGCCGTCGGCCAGCGTGAAGGCCAGCTCCAGCGCCTGGTTGGCCCCGGCTTCCTGCATGTGGTAGCCGCTGATGGAAATCGAGTTGAACTTCGGCATGTTTTTGGCCGTGTACTCGATGATGTCGCCGATGATCCGCATGCTCGGCTTCGGGGGGTAGATATACGTGTTGCGGACCATGAACTCCTTGAGGATGTCGTTCTGGATGGTTCCGCTCAACTTGTCCTGGCTGACACCCTGCTCTTCCGCAGCCACCACATAGCCTGCCAGCACCGGCAGCACGGCGCCGTTCATGGTCATGGACACGCTGACCTTGTCCAGCGGGATCTGGTCGAACAGGATCTTCATGTCCTCCACGCTGTCAATCGCCACACCGGCCTTGCCCACGTCGCCCGTCACGCGCGGGTGGTCGCTGTCGTAGCCGCGGTGGGTGGCCAGGTCGAACGCCACACTCACGCCCTGCCCGCCGGCGGCCAATGCCTTGCGGTAGAACGCGTTGGATTCCTCTGCTGTGGAAAAACCCGCGTACTGGCGGATCGTCCATGGGCGCACGGCATACATGGTGGCCTGCGGGCCGCGCAAGTAGGGCGCAAAGCCGGGCAGCGTATGGGTGTGGGCCAGGTCCGCTGTATCGGCCGCCGTGTACAGCGGCTTGACGGTAATGCCGTCGGGCGTGTGCCAGTTCAGTGCATTCACGTCACCACCGGGCGCGGATTTGGCGGCGGCTTTGCCCCAGGCTTCAAGGCTTGCGGGCGGAAATTCGGGCTGGTTTTGACTCATGACACTGTCTCTGGAAGGGTTTCCCCGGAGTCTACATCATTCATAATTATTGATGCAAAATATTTCCTGACTTAGAATCCGCCCCTATGGCCGCTGTCACCCTGACCCCCCGCGCACTCTATGAAGAGGTGGCCGAGCTGCTGCGCCAGCGGATCTTCCGCCGTGAACTGGAGCCCGGCAGCTGGATTGACGAGCTGAAGCTGGCCGACGAGTACGGCATCAGCCGCACCCCCCTGCGCGAGGCACTGAAGGTGCTGGCCGCCGAGGGCCTGGTGACCATGAAGGTGCGCCGGGGTGCCTACGTCACCGAAGTCAATGACAAGGACCTGCGCGACGTGTACCACCTGCTCAGCCTGCTGGAGTCCGACGCGGCGGGCGTGGTGGCCACCCAGGCGTCTGATTCCGAGCTGCTGGAACTGCAGGCCCTGCACGCTGAGCTGCAAGCCGCAGTGAGCGACCGCGACAAGTTCTTTGCCGTGAACGAGCGCTTTCACATGCGCCTGCTGGACATTGCCGACAACCGCTGGCGCAACCAGATGGTGGCCGATCTGCGCAAGGTCATGAAGCTGAACCGCCACAACTCGCTGCTCAAAAGCGGGCGCATTGAAGAATCGCTGGCCGAACACGCTGCCATTGTGGCCGCGCTGGCCGCGCGCGATGCCGCCGCCGCAGCCCAGCGCATGCGCGAACACTTCACCAACGGGCTGGAAGCGGCAGCCTGAGCCGCGGGGCAGCGTATTCCCATGACAGTCGACCTGCGCTGCAACCGCCGCACGCTGCTGGCCCGGATCGTTGCAGCGAGTCTGATCGGGACCAGCGCCTACGCACAGACCCCAGCCTTCAACCATGACCGGCTGCAGGCACTTGAAGCGCAGCTGCGCAGTGCGCCCAACGTGCGCGCCTTCCTGATGGAGCGGCGCGGCACGCCGTTTGCCTGGTACCGGCAGGACACCACACCGACCACGCGCCTGAACGTCGCGTCGGTCACCAAATCGGTCCTGGCCCTGCTTGTGGGCATCGCCATCGGGCAAGGCGCCATCGCCAGCGTGGATGAGCCGCTGTCGGCGTTCTTCCCGGAGCACGCACAAGGCCCCAACGCCGCCGCGCTGCAGCGTGTGACGCTGCGCCATCTGCTCACGCTGTCGCCCGGCTTTGACCGGCGCGGGCTTGACGCCAACACCGACTACCCCGATTTCGCGCAACGCCTCTTTGCCCCGGGCCTGCTGGCCCACGCGCTGGCGCGCCCGCTGGTGGAAGAGCCCGGCAGCCGCTTTTACTACAGCAACATGGATACGCACCTGGTGGCCCAGGTGCTGGCGCGCCGGCTGAAAGTGCCGCTGGCCGCTTTCGCGCAGGCCGAGTTGTTCAAGCCGATCGGCATCGAGGGGGCGCATTGGCCCACCGGGCAGGACGGTGTGCCCAACGGCGCCTCCGAACTGCGCCTGACGGCGCCCGAGCTGCTGCGCATCGGCCAGATGGTGCGCGCCGGCGGGCAGTGGCAAGGCCGCCAGGTCGTTCCCGCGTCGTTCGTGAAGGAAGCGACCACCCGCAAGATCGACAGCGACGTACCCGCGCGCGGGCCCAGGGAACTGTGGGGCTATGGCTACCTGTGGTGGCTGTCTTCCACGCCGGGCGACAACCTGAGTGCGTTCTATGCGGCCGGCTACGGCGGCCAGTTCATCTACGTCGTGCCGGCGCTGGACCTGGTGGTGGTGGCGCTGACCGACCAGGTGTCGCGGGAGGTGGCGGGGCGTACGGCGGCGCTGATCCGGGAGTTTGCGCTGCCGGCGGTGGCGCAGTGAGATTCCAGGCGTTCAAGGCGCCGCGCCGGGCAACGTGACACGTGCGTCCAGCCCCCCGCCCTCGCGCGGTGCCAGCGTAAGCCGACCACCCAGCGCAGCAGCCAGCTGGTCCGCGATGGCCAGACCCAGGCCACTGCCGCCTGTTGTACGGCTGCGCGAGCCTTCCAGCCTGTAAAACGGCTGCTTCACGGCCTCCAGCAACTCAGCCGGTATGCCTGGCCCGTGGTCCAGAACCTGTACCAGCCAGCCGCCTTGTGCATCCCGGCTCAGGCTGATTTGCGCGGCGCCGGCAAACTTCAGCGCGTTGTCCGCCAGGTTGCACACCAGCCGTCGCAGCGCCTGCGCCCGCGTGGTGCAATGGCCGTGCTCACCGGGCAGCAGCACCACGTCACGCCCGCTGTCGCTGTAGTCCAGCGCAATGCTGTCCAGCAGCGCCCGCAGGTCCAGGCGCTGCGCAGGCTCCTGCGCAGCGTTCGCCGAGCGGGCGTAGGACAGGCCTTCTTCCACCAGCGCCTGCATCTCGGCCAGGTCGGCTTGCAACCGCTCGCGCAGCGCCGCGTCGTCCATCAGGTCAGCGCGCAGGCGCAGCCGGGTGATGGGCGTTTGGAGGTCGTGTGACACCGCCGCCAGGATCCGCATGCGTTCGTCCAGGTGCACACGAATGCGATGCTGCATGGCGTTGAAGGCGGCCGACGCACGCGACACCTCGCTCGGGCCGGAAACGCTCAGGTCCGGCCCCGCGGCTGTCAGGCGTGCGGGGTCCAGCGCGTCGGCCGCGTCGGCCAGTTGGGCCAGCGGCCGCGTGGCCTGGCGTACCGCCCAGGCGCCCAGCGCCGCCAGCAATGCAAACTGACCCACCAACGCCGCCAGTGCCCAGGGGGACACCTGCAGCGGCGGCAGGCGCACCTGCACCGACAGCGGCGCACGGTCGGCCAGCGTCACCGCCATCCACAGCTCGCCCTGCGCAGCGCCTGCGAGCACCCGCACCGGCCGGGGCGGCTGCAACGCAGCGGACACCGCCTCGCCCAGCGACGCGGCCAGCGGTGAATCCACAGGCTCGCCGGGCGGCGCATCGGCCAGCACGAACCGGTAGTTGCGTTTGTCCAGCCGGGGCAGCCAGGCCTCGCGCTCGGGCGCAGGCAGGCGCTCCAGCACGGCCACGGCGGTGGCGACGTCGCTGCCCAGGTAGGTGGCCATCATCCCGCGCATGGCCAGGCTGCGCTCGGCCAGTACCAGCAGGGCCGACAGCAGCTGCCCGGCCACCAGCCCCACCGCCAGGATCAGCATGATGCGCGCCGCCAGCGTGCGCGGCCACAGCCGCGCCAGCGTCATGCAGCGTCCTCCAGGTCATCCACGGCGCCGTGCACCGCCGCACAGAACACATAGCCCTCGTTGCGCACCGTCTTGATGTAACGCGCCTCCCGCGCCACATCGCCCAGCCGCTGGCGCAGGCGGCTTATCAACAGGTCAATGGAGCGGTCAAACACGTCGGCCTCGCGGCCCTGCGTCAAGCCCAGCAGCTGGTCACGCGTAAGCACGCGCTGGGGGTGCTGCAGCAGCACGCGCAGCAGGCGGTATTCGGCGCCCGACAGCGCCACGACAGTGCCGCCGTCGTCCAGCAGGTGCCGCGCGGCGGTGTCCAGCCGCCAGTCGCCAAAGCGCAGCTTGCGCGACGGCTCGGCACGCGCCAGGTTGGGCGGCAGCATGCGGGTGCGTCGCAGCACCGAGCGGATGCGCGCCAGCAGTTCGCGCGCGGCAAAGGGTTTGGCCAGGTAATCATCGGCGCCCAGCTCCAGGCCCAGGATGCGGTCGGCCTCGTCGCTGCGCGCGGTCAGCATGATGATGGGCAGGTGCGGCGCGCCGGGCGCGCGCAGCTCGCGGCACAGCGCAATGCCGTCCACGCCCGGCAGCATCAGGTCCAGTACCAGCAGGTCCACCCGCTGGGTGGCCAGCGCTTCGCGCATGTGCACGCCGTCGGCCACCGCGCTGGCCTGCAGGCCCTGGCGGCGCAGGTACTGCGTGAGCAGCTCGCGGATGCCGGGGTCGTCGTCAACAACCAATACATGGTCAACAGGGTCCATGGCTGCTTTGTAACCCATGGGCGCGGCCCGACCGCGCGCGGCCATGTATCCCAACATGTCTGGCGCGCCCCAGGACAGGCTGGCTTACAAAACGGCCCTGCCACGACACACCGGGGATACGCGCGCCGCCTTCAATGCAGCTTTCCACTTCTGAAGGAAGGCTCCATGAAATTACCCGCCCTGTTGCTGGCTGCGTTGGCCGCATATGCCGCCGCGCCCACCGCCCACGCGCAAGCCGCGCCCACATCGCCCACGGGCCGCTGGGTCACCGAAAGCGGCAACCTGGAAGTCGAGATCGCGCCCTGCGGCGATGCGCTGTGCGGCGCCGTGGTGAAGGTGCTGGCCAACCGCTCGATGAGCGGCAGCGGCCAGCCCATGGAGGCAGCCGACCCGCGCCCGGCACTGGGCATGGTGATCCTGTCGGAATTGCGCGGCAGCGGCGACGCGGGCGACTACAAAGGCCGCCTCTACAACCGCGAGAACGCCAAACACTACAGCGCCAAGGTGCATCTGGGCGCGCCCGACCAGCTCGTGGTGCGTGCCTACGTGGGCCTGCCGGTATTCGGCAAGACACAGCTGTGGCGCCGTGCCACGCCATGACCAC
Organism: Ramlibacter sp. 2FC; assembly: GCA_943372515.1. GTDB lineage: Bacteria > Pseudomonadota > Gammaproteobacteria > Burkholderiales > Burkholderiaceae_C > RAM1. Next base: position 9,272 of record CALRYY010000124.1, read on the forward strand.
ACCGCTGCTTGCCCTGGGCGCCGGCATGCTGACCGTGGCATCACCCTGCGTACTGCCCATGCTGCCGATGGTGCTGGGTGCTTCTGTAGGGCAACGCCACCCGGCGCGCCCGCTGTGCATTGCGGCGGGCTTTGCGCTGTCGTTTGCAGCGCTGGCCCTGGCTTTCGCCAGCGCGCCGCGTGTGCTGGGCATACCGCACGAAGCGCTGCGCGGCGCGGCCATTGGCATGCTGCTGCTGTTTGGCGTGCTGTCCATCTGGCCGCGGCCGTTCCATTGGCTGGCCGCGCAGGCAGGCCCGCTGCTGGGCCGGGTGAGCGCCCTGGGCGACGGTGCAGGCACCGGCCCGCTGGGTGGTCTGCTGGTCGGGCTGTCGCTGGGGGCGGTGTGGACGCCCTGCGCGGGCCCTGTGCTGGGCTCGGTGCTCACGCTGATCGCCACCGAACCCGGCGCGGGTGACGCCGCCGTGCTGCTGGGCGCCTATGCCACAGGCGCAGCAGTACCCATGCTGTTCATCGCCTATGGCGGCCAGTACGCCACCACGCGCGTGCAGCAGCTGGCGCGGTACACGCACCGGTTGCAACTGGCCTTTGGTGTGCTGATCGTGGGCTTTGCGCTGGCCCTGCTGTTCAACGTGGATGCACAGCTGGTGCTGTGGCTCACCAGCGCGCTGCCTGCCTTTTCAAACGGAGCCTGAACATGACCGACATCCTCACTGCCGCGCCTGCCCTTTTGCAGCGCCGCACATTTCTGGCCGCAGGCGCTGCTGCCCTGGCTACACCGGCCTGGCCGGTGGCGCCGTTCAGCCTGTACGACGAGGGCCCCGCACCCGAATTTGCCGGCATCGACCGCTGGTTCAACTCTGCACCACTCACCCTGGCATCGCTGCGCGGCAAGGTCGTGCTGGTGGACTTCTGGACGCACTCGTGCATCAACTGCCTGCGCACGCTGCCCCATGTGAACCGCTGGGCCGCTACCTATGCGAGCGCCGGCCTGGTGGTGGTGGGCGTGCACACGCCCGAGTTCCCGCATGAACGCTCCGCCGACCGGGTGCAGGCCGCCATCGAGCGCCTGGGCGTAAAGCACGCCGTGGCGCAGGACAACCGCTACGCCACCTGGAAAGCCTGGCGCAACCAGTACTGGCCGGCCAAGTACCTGGTGGACGCGCGCGGGCGCGTGCAGTTCAAGCACTTTGGCGAAGGCAACTACGAACGCATTGAAGCCACGCTGCGCGCCGTTCTGGCGTCGCGCGCTGCCAGCTGAAGACATCCCATTCCCATCACACAACAAGGAGATCACCATGACCCGACCATCCCGCCTGTACGCCAGCTTGCTGGCCGCCCTGCTGGCAGCCCCGCTGCTGGCGCAGGCCCAGGCACCTGCCGCACAGGCACCCGCCCTGCCCCCGCCCGCTGCCACCGACCCGGTGACGCTGGGCATGATGAAGGGCTTCCCGCCGCCTGCGGACCGCCAGGTTCGTCTGGGCACCATCCTGAAGTACCCCAACCTGCGCTGGGCCTACCAGCACATGCGCGAGCTGGGCCCCACGGCAGCGGTGTGGCGGGGCGCGAGCGCCCCTTCAGCGCTGGCGTCCGCGCCGCGCGAGCTGGACGCGATCGCGTTTGACGACGACAAGGGCGCACGCACCACGCTGGCCGACTGGCAACGCAACACCTACACCGATGCCCTGCTCGTGCTGCACCACGGCAAGGTGGTGTACGAGCGCTACCACGCCGGCATGACGCCGGCCAGCATGCACGCGCTGCTGTCCATGAGCAAGTCGCTCACAGGGCTTTTGGCCACCGAGTTGATCCAGCAAGGTGTGATCAACCCGTCGGCCACCGTGGCCAGCTACCTGCCCGAGCTGAAAGACAGCGCCTGGGCTGTCGCCACGGTCCAGCAGACCCTGGACATGACCACCGGCGTGCAGTACAGCGAGAACTTTGCCGACCCCACGGCGGGCATCTTCCAGTACCTGATCGCTGCAGGTATGGTGCCCGCGCCCGCCGGCTACCCCGGCCCGCGCACGCTGACCGACTACCTGCCCACCGTGAAAAAGCAGGGCGAGCACGGCGCGGCCTTCCAGTACAAATCTGTGGACACCGAGGTGATCGGCTGGCTGATGCAGCGCGTCACGGGGCAAAGCTTTGCATCGCTGATGTCGCAACGCCTGTGGACACCGCTTGGCGCGCAGGAGGATGGCTACATCTGGGTGGACGCCATCGGCGGCCAGGCCACCAGCGTGGGCGTGGGCGCCACGCTGCGCGATCTGGGCCGCCTGGGTGAGATGCTGCGCCAAAACGGCCGCTACAACGGCCGCCAGATCGTGTCAGCCGCCAGCGTGGAAGAGATCCGCCGGGGCGCCGATCCGCAGAAATTCCGTGCCGCGGGCCAGACCATGCGTGACGGCTATTCGTACCACAACCACTGGTGGTTGCCGCATGACAGCGACGGCACCTTCGAAGCCAAGGGCCTGAACGGCCAGCACATCCACATCAACCCGGCCGCTGGCCTGGTGGTGGTGAAGCTGTCGTCGCACCCTGTGCCCAACACAGCCTTCACC
>CALRYY010000125.1:0-11800 GCA_943372515.1 Ramlibacter sp. 2FC
CAGGTCCTCAAACCGCAGGGTCTCGGCGCCGCTGTCGTCCTTGCCGCCGCTGTAATACATCTCGCGCGTGAGGTCGGCGCGAAACTGCCGCCCCACGTCGCCCGAGCGCGCCAGCAGCTGCTCTACCGCCCTGCGTATGGGCTGCGTCTGCAAGGCGGCGTTGCGCCGGGGGCCCAGCACCACCGTCTCCAGCCCCTTGAGCACGTTGCCCATGAGGAGTTCTGCATGGTTCAGCGCCACCTCGATGCAGTCGTTCAGAGACGGCTGCAGGGCAGTGGGGTTTTCCGAGATGCCGAGTCCGAGCGAAAGTAGTTTGGCCATGGCTGCGTGGAGGTGTTTTCCATTATGAAACCGCACCTGTGCCATCGTTACAAGTCGGGGTACCAAGTTTTGTATCGGGTTGCAAAAGACAGACACCTGGCCAGTCGTGCGACAATGCGGCCTGTTGCGTGCCACCAGTTGCGCTCAACACCAGCAATCTGCTGGGGCCGCAATCTTGCGATTGCCGGCCAACCCTGAACCCATCTGCCTTTGACTGGCTCGGCGGCCCTCCGCTGAAACAGGCCGATTCCCCAGTGCCCCGGAACGGGCACCTCACCATGAATTTTGACGAACTGAATCTGGCACCAGCCATCCTGAAGGCTGTGCACGAGCAGGGTTACGAAACCCCCACCCCCATCCAGGCGCAAGCCATCCCCGTGATCCTCGAAGGCCACGACCTTCTGGGCGGCGCCCAGACCGGCACCGGCAAGACGGCGGCCTTTGTGCTGCCCGCACTGCACCGCCTGTCCATCACTGACAAGGCTAAGAACAAGTTTGGCGGCATCGGCATCCGCATGCTGGTCCTCACGCCCACGCGCGAGCTCGCCGCCCAGGTGGAAGAGTCCGTGCGCGAGTACGGCAAATACCTTGAGCTCACCTCCACCGTCGTGTTCGGCGGCGTGGGCATGAACCCGCAGATCAGCAAGCTCAAAAAGGGCGTGGACGTCCTGGTGGCCACCCCCGGCCGCCTGCTGGACCTGCAGCAGCAAGGCATGCTGGACCTGGGCCAGGTGCAGATCCTGGTGCTGGACGAAGCCGACCGCATGCTGGACATGGGCTTCATTCACGACGTGAAGAAGATCCTGGCCCTGGTGCCCCGCGACAAGCAGAGCCTGCTGTTCTCGGCCACCTTCAGCGACGAAATCCGCGACCTGGCCGGCGGCCTGCTGAAGAACCCGCAGAGCATCCAGGTCACGCCGCGCAACACCACGGTGCAGCGCATCACCCAGGTGATCCACCCCGTGGGCCGCGGCAAGAAAAAGGCCCTGCTCGCCCACATCATCAACGAGCAGAACTGGAGCCAGGTGCTGGTGTTCACGCGCACCAAGTTCGGCGCCAACAACGTGGCCGAATTCCTGACCAAGAACGGCATCCAGGCCATGGCACTGCACGGCAACAAGAGCCAGGCGGCGCGCACCCAGGCGCTGGCCGGCTTCAAGAGCGGCGACATCCGCGCGCTGGTAGCCACCGACATCGCAGCCCGCGGCATCGACATCGACGAACTGCCGCACGTCGTCAACTATGAAATCCCCAACGTCAGTGAAGACTACGTGCACCGCATCGGCCGCACCGGCCGCGCGGGCAACGACGGCGCCGCCGTGAGCCTGGTGTGCATGGACGAAGAAGGCTTCATGCGCGACATCGAGCGCTTTACCAAACAGAACATCGAAATCAAGATCGTTGAGGGCTTTGGTCCCGAGCCGGGCGAGCACGCCGAGCCCATCGCCATGGGCCGCCAGACCATCTGGGGCGGTGCAGGCAAGCCGCCCAGCCGCGAAGTCATGGCGGCAGCCGCCAAGGCCGCGCGAACCGAAATGATGCAGCGCGTGCGCGAGAACAAGGCTGGCCAGGGCCAAAGCGGCCGTGGCGGCAATGGTGGCGGCAATGGTGGTAACGGCGGCGGCAACGGTGGCGGCAATGGCTCGCGTGGCAACGGTGCACGCAGCGGCTCCGCCCGCCCGGCCCATGGCCGCAACGGCGGCGCCCCGGCGCAGCCCCAGCATGCGCGCGGGCCTCAGCAAGCCCGCCCGCAACAGCCTCGCGCCGAGCGCGTGGACCGCGACGACGACGACCGCGACACCGTGCCGCGCAATGTGAACCCGCTGCAGACCAACCTGCACAACCGCCGTCACGAGACGCGCGGCACCCAGCCCGTGCAGGTGGGCGGCCAACCCGATCCCATGCGCACCAGCATCGACAGCATGGCCGGTGGCGGCAAGCGTCGCGGCGGTGGTGGTGGGGGGGGCGGTCGTGGCCGTTCTGGCGGCGGTGGTGGTGGTAATTGGGGCGGCGGCGGCGGCGGCAATCGTTCCTACGGCCGCTGAAGCCGTGGCGGGGCAACGTACGGCCATCGTAGCCGGGGCCACAGGCCTGGTCGGCCGCGAGATTCTCAACGGCCTGCTGGCCGACGACACGGTTGGCACGGTCCACACGCTGGGCCGCAGGCCGCTCGCACAGCAACATGCCAAACACGTGCACCACGTGGTTGACTTTGCTGCGCTGCGGGCCCTGCCGGCAGCCAGCGAGGTTTACCTGGCGCTGGGCACCACCATCAAGGTAGCTGGCAGCCAGGCTGCCTTTCGCGCGGTAGACCATGACGCCAACCTCGCGGTGGCGCGCCAGGCCCTGGCAGCCGGTGCAACCCGCGCTGGCCTGGTCAGCGCCATGGGCGCCGACGCCAAATCATCTGTCTTCTACAACCGCGTCAAGGGCGAGACCGAGGGAGACCTGCATGCTGCGGGTTTTGCCACCCTGGTCGTTGCCCGCCCATCATTTCTGGCGGGTGACCGCGAATCGCTGGGCCAGCCCGTGCGTTCGGGCGAAGGCCTGGCGTTGGCAGTGTCCCGGTGGCTCAAGCCGCTGATCCCGGCCAACTACCGTTCGGTGGATGTGCGCAAAGTCGCAGCTTGCCTGTTGCAGCTTGTACCCGCCGGCAGGACTGGCACCCAGGTGGTGCTGTCGGGCGAGCTGCAGCGCTTCTGAATCAGGTCGTCAAGCGGCCTGGGTTACCCGCACCACCGCGTCAGCGCGCTTGTGCAGGTCAGGCAGCAGTTCCAGCCCCAGGCCGGGCTTGTTGCTCAGGCTGATCATGCCGTTTTCCACCTGGGGCAGCTCGGTCACCAGCTCCTTGTACCAACCCGTAAAGAACGCGCGCACGCTTTCCTGAATGAGCGCGTTGGGCGCGTGCAGCGACAGATGGGTGGACGCTGCCCATACCACCGGCCCGGTGCAGTCGTGCGGCGCGACCGGCAGCTGCCAGGCGTCGGCCATGGCGGCGATCTTGCGCGCCTCGGTCAGGCCGCCGCACCAGCTCAGGTCCAGCATGGCCACGCCGGCCACGCCGGTTTGCAGGTAGTCCTTGAAGCCCCACTTGTAGCTCAGCGTCTCGCTGGCGCAGACCAGCGCATCGCAGTCTTTCGCATATTGCTTGAGCAGATCCAGCGAATCCATGCGGATCGCGTCCTCGTGCCAGAAGGTGTTGAACTCTTTCAGGGCGCGTGCAATCTTTTGCGCCATGGGCAGGCGCCACAGGCTGTGGAACTCCACCATGATGTCCATCTTGTTGCCCACCGCTGCGCGGATCTTGCGAAAGGGCTCCAGCGCCGCATCCAGGTCGGCGTTGCTGATGTACTGCCCGTCGCTGCGCTCGGCCGCCGGGTCAAACGGCCAGATCTTCATGGCCGTGATGCCCTCGGACAGCAGCGACTGCGCCAGCTCATCCGCGTGGTGCAGGAAGCCCTGCAGGTCTTCGTAAGGGCCGCCTGCGTTACTCAGTCCCCAATTGGAGCTGGTCTGGTTTGTGTTGCTGCGGATGTACTGGTAGCCCGCGCAGGTGTTGTAGATGCGGATGGCGTCGCGGCTCTTGCCGCCCAGGGCCGTGTGCACCGGCATGTTGGCGGCCTTGCCAAAGATGTCCCACAGCGCAATGTCCACCGCCGAATTGCCACGCGTTTCCACCCCCGACCCACGCCAGCCCAGGTAGCCCATGGTGTCCTTGTTGCGCGCCTCGATGGCAAGCGGGTCCTTGCCTGTGATGCGCGGGGCCACCCATTCGTGCAGGTAAGCCTCGACCGCCTCGGCGCCCATGAAGGTTTCGCCCAGGCCGGTAAGGCCTTCGTCGGTGTGCAGTCGCACCCAGATGATGTTGGGAAATTCGCCCAGGCGGACGGTTTCCAGTTGTGTGATCTTCACGTTCAGGAGGTCTTCTTGACGCTGGCGCCGTCGGCGCCTTCTATGTCGTCGCGCAGGTCGCGCACCACGCGGTCCATCAGGGGTGCAATCATGTTCCAGTGCACCGCCCGCGCAATGCGCGGGTGGCTGGCCTTGTAGGCATCCGACGATACAAACGTCAGGGGGTCGTGGAACACGCCCTGATCGGCCAGCACCATCGGGTCCTCTTCGGTTGGCATGCCGCCCAGAAAGGCGCTGTCCACGCCGTTCCAGATGCCATGGCCGTTGCGGTGGATGCCGTAGCCCCATTCCCAGCCGCTGTCCTTCAGGCGCTGACGGGCCGCCGCCATGTACACCGCATCAAAGATGTAAGTGTCGGTGCGCACCCAGCCGGCGTTCAGCCAGATTTCAGCCACCGGGCGTGACGCGCTGGCAACACTGGAAGTCAGGCCACGCAGGATGTCTCCACGCAGCTCCACATAGCGAAGCCGTGCAGGGATGTCCACCAGGCGCAGCAGCGCCACCAGCAGGACGGCCTTGTCGGGTGCATCGCCCCGGCCGGCGTCCAGCACCTCGCGCGGCGTGTGCAGGCGCAGTTTGAAGGGCTTTGCAAAGGGAATGCGCTTGACGAATCCGTAGACGGCCAGGGCCTTCTCGCGGTTGTTCTTGCACAGCTGTGTCAAGGCTCTGGCCCGCAGCCTGAGCTTGGGGTCTTCCAGGTCCAGCAGGGGCGTGGAGCCCAGCCATCGGCCGGGGTCTTCCACTTCCGCCTGTGGCGGTGTACCGGGTGGTACTGAGGGTTCAGGCACGGGTACAACTTTCCAACGACATCCTCCCGCCCGGTTCGCGCCGGGCCGAAAGTGTCCGCATGCCCGGGAACGGAATGCCCCCGTCGATGCGGATCTTGTATAGACAATTGTACCGGCCATGCCTGTTTTGACAGCCCCCACTGTCGCGCACGCGCATCAGCCGCCGCGGGCTTTCTTCAGTGCGTCCAGCACGGTGGTGACGGCCTCTGCACCAATGGTGGGCACGTTCTTGTCGTACACGGGCTTGACCTTGTCGAACATGCGCTTTTGCTCGGCTGACGTGATCTCGTTGACCTGCATTCCCTTGGTCTTCAGGCTGGTCAGCGACTTTTCGTTGAGCGAACGGTTGGCCACGCGTTGGACTTTTTGCCCCTCGACAGCGGCCTCACGCAACACAGCCTGCTCGGCCGGGCTCAGTTGGTCCCACAGCTTCTTGCTGTACAGGATCAGGAACGGCGTGTAGGCGTGACGGGTGACGGACAGGTACTTTTGTACTTCGTTGAACTTGGACGTTTCGATCGTCACGAAGGGGTTTTCCTGGCCGTCGATGGTTTTGGTTTCCAGCGCGGTGAACACCTCGCCGAACGCCATGGGCACTGCATTGGTGCCCAGCGTCTTGAAGGTGTCCAGGAAAATATTGTTCTGCATCACGCGAACCTTGACGCCGTCAAAGTCTTCGACCTTGGCGACCGGCCGCTTGCTGTTGGTCAGGTTGCGAAAACCGTTTTCCCAGTAGGCCAGGTTGACCAGGCCCGCTTCTTCAAGCTTCTTGTTGAAGTACACACCAGCCGGGCCGTCCAGCACGGCGTCGGCTTCTTTCTCGTTGGCAAACAGGAACGGCAGGTCAAACACGCCCAGTTCCTTGACGATGCCCACCAGCGGGCTGGACGAAGTGCACACCATCTCCTGCGTGCCTGCGCGCAGGGCCTGCGTGGCCGGCAGGTCGCCGCCAGCGGCGCCGCCCCAGAAGGCAGAAATCTTCATCTTGCCGCCGGTCTTGGCCGCCAGCACTTCCTGCATCTTCTTGACGCCCACGCCCACGGGGTGGTCTTCGTTCACGCCGTTGGTGAACTTGATGGTGCGATCCGCAAACTGCGCGAAAGCAGACGTAGCGACCAGCAGCGAGGCGCCGGCCAGCACCGATACGAGGGTTCTGCGTTTGAACATGGTTGTCTCCTAGGGTTGGTTCAGGGTTGGGAAGGGTTGCACGCTCGTCAGGTCATCCACCATTTCAGTGGTACGAGCACGATCTCGGGGAAAAACACCAGCAGGAACAGCACGGCCAGCTCGGCCAGGAAGAAAGGCATCACGCCCTTGAAGGCGTCGTCCATGCTGATCTTGGCCACGCCGCACACCACGTTGAGCACAGTGCCCACCGGCGGCGTGATCAGGCCGATGGCGTTGTTCATGATGAACATGACGCCGAAGTAAACAGGGTCGATGCCGGCCTTGAGCACCACGGGCATCAGCACCGGTGTGAGGATCAGCACCGTGGGGGTGAAGTCCAGCGCCGTGCCCACAATCACGATCAGCACCATGATCACGAACATCAGCAAAATCTTGTTGCCCATGAACGGCGACAGCATATTGGCGACTTCGGTCGGGATGTTGGCCACCGTGATCAGCCAGGCACTGACCATGGCAGCAGACACCAGGAACATCACCACGGCCGTGGTCTTGCCGGCCGACAGCACCAGCTGGTACAGCGTTGCCCATTTGAGCTCGCGGTAGATGAACATACCCACCGCAAAGCTGTAAACAGCCGCCACCACGGCCGCCTCGGTCGGCGTGAAGATGCCGAACTTCATGCCGCCCAGAATCACCACCGGCAGCGCCAGCGCAAAACCGCCTTCCGCCGTGATCTTCAGGCGCTCGGTCATGCCGATGCGCGGGGCGGGTTGCACGTTTTCGCGCCGGGCCACCCACCACCAGGTGACGCCGATGGCCACCCCCATCAGGACGCCAGGCACGATGCCGGCCAGAAACAGCTTGGTGATCGACACGTTGCCGGCCACGCCAAAGATGATGAGGCCGATGGACGGCGGAATCACCGGCGCAATGATGCCGCCGGCGGCAATCAGGCCGGCGGACCGGTTCACCTGGTAGCCCGCGCGCTTCATCATGGGAATCAGCAGCGCCGACAGCGCCGCAGTATCTGCCACGGCCGAGCCCGACAGCGACGCCATGATGACGGCCGCAATCACCGCCACATAACCCAGGCCGCCACGGAAATGCCCCACCCAGGCCATGGCCATGTTCACTATGCGCCGGCTCAGGCCTCCGGCATTCATGAACTCGCCGGCCAGCAGGAAGAACGGCACCGCCAGCAGCGGGAAGTTGTCCGCGCCGTCGACAAAACGCTGCGCCAGGATCTGGCTGTCAAATGCGGGCAGCGCACCGGTGGCCGCCATGAACGACATCAGCGCCAGGCCGCAGATCAGCAGTGCATAGGCAATGGGCATGCCGATCGCCATGGCGCCCAGCAGGCTGAAAACAAACACGGCGACGGTCATGCGCGCGCTCCCGGTACGTCATGGGGCACATCTTCCGACTCCACCACCTGAACGAGCTCCTCTTCGCTCAGCTGGCCGGTGAACAGGCGGTACAGCACGCTGATATTGAACAGGCCCATGACCACGGCCACCACGTAGCCAATACCGTAGATCCAGATCATCGAGATACCCACCACCGGCGAGACGTTGCTGACCTGCAGGCCGTGCATCTTCCAGGTGCCCAGCAGGAACAGGCCGTTGCACCAGAGCATGAGCGTCTCGCTGAGGAACAGGCAGGCCTTCTTGCCAGCCACCGGCAGGTGCTTGACCAGGGTGTCCACACCCAGGTGACCCTTCTCGCGCATGGCGATCATGGCGCCGATGTAGGTCAGCCAGACAAAGCAGTAGCGCGACATCTCGTCCGAGATGGTGATGCCCGAGTTGAAGCCATAGCGCAGCACCACATTGCCGAACACCATGATGACCATGGCCACCATGCAGGCCACGACCAGGAGTTCGAGCAGCTTGAAGAAGTAATCGATGGTCTTTTGCATGTTGTTATGAGGCGACCTTGAGCAGCGGCGCGGGAATGTTCAGCCGGGGCAGGCGCCGGCGCGAGGCCAGCACTTCCTCGATGTCCCCGCGCGCGCCGTCGATCAGCACGAGGATGGCTTTTTCGGCCTTGACCGGGTTGTGGTCGATCACGGCATCCAGCACCGCACGGTGCAGGGGCAGCGAATTTTTCGGTCCGTCCTTGCGCGATGTGGAAATCTCGAAGCTGGTGCGCAGCAAGGCACTGAGCGCCTTGCTCATCTGGCCCAGCATGCGGTTGTGGCACGCCCGCAGCAGGCCCTGGTGAAAGCGCAGGTCATAGGTGACGTAATCGCCGCCCTCTTCCACCGCGCGCTTCATGCCGGCAAATGCGAGCTCGATTTCAGCGATGTCTTCAGGCCTGGCGCGTTCGGCGGCCAGCTTCACGGCGGCGGGTTCGACCACGCGGCGCAGGTCCTGCAGGTCGCGCAAAAATTCTGCGGTGAGCCCGGCCTTGGACTTCCAGATGATCACGTCGGGGTCAAACCAGTTCCAGTGGTCGTCCTTGAGCACGCGGGTGCCCACCTTGGGGCCGGTGCTGACCAGGCCCTTGGCCACCAGCGACTTCACCGCCTCGCGCACCACGGTACGGCTCACGCCCAGCTCTTCGCAGAGCATGGGCTCGGGCGGTATGGACGCGCCCGGCGCATATCGCCCCGCGACGATCGCTTCGCCGAGATGGTCAACCGTATTGCCGTGGACGTTTTTGATCATGGTTTGTACTGAGCCAGCGGCGCCAATGGTATGACGATAATATGAAAGAATATTCAGGACTAACCCTTATGACTGACCGCAAAAAGCCCTCGGAACTCCGCTCACAACAATGGTTCGGCCGCCAGGACCGCGACGGCTTTGCCTACCGCAGCTGGGTCAAGGGCAAGGGCGTGCCGCACGACCAGTTTGACGGCCGCCCCGTGATTGGCATCTGCAACACCTTCAGCGAACTCACACCCTGCAACAGCCACTTCCGCACGCTGGCCGAGCAGGTCAAGATCGGCGTGTACGAGGCAGGCGGCTTTCCGCTCGAATTCCCCGTCATGAGCCTGGGCGAGACGCTGCTGCGCCCCACTGCCATGCTGTACCGCAACCTGACCAGCATGGATGTGGAGGAATCCATCCGCGGCAACCCGATTGACGGCGTGGTGCTGCTCATGGGCTGCGACAAGACCACCCCCAGCCTGCTCATGGGCGCGTCCAGCGCCGGCCTGCCCACCATTGGCGTCAGCGGCGGGCCCATGCTCAACGGCAAATGGCGCGGCCAGGAGCTGGGCAGCGGCACCGGCGTGTGGAGCATGAGCGAACAGGTGCGCGCCGGCACGCTCAAGCTGGCCGACTTTTTTGAAGCTGAAAGCTGCATGCACCGCAGCCACGGCCACTGCATGACCATGGGCACTGCGTCGACGATGGCGTCAATGGTCGAAGCACTGGGCATCGGCCTGCCGGGCAACGCCGCCTACCCGGCGGTGGACGGGCGGCGCAACGTGCTGGCCCGCAGCGCGGGCCGCCGCATTGTGGAGATGGTGCACACCGACCAGACCATCAGCAAGGTGCTGACGCGCGAAGCGTTCGAGAACGCCATCCGCACGCTGGCGGCCATTGGCGGCAGCACCAATGCCGTGATCCACCTGATTGCCATCGCCGGCCGGCTGGGCCTGAAGCTGACCGTGGACGACTTTGAAAAGCTCGGCAGCGAGTTGCCCTGCCTGCTGAACCTGCAGCCCAGCGGCGACCACCTGATGGAAGACTTCTGCTACGCGGGCGGCCTGCCGGTGGTGATGAAGGAGATCCAGCATCTGCTGCACCGCGACATCGTGACGGTCAGCGGCAAGACGGTGAGCGAAAACATCGCCGACGCAGTCAACTACGACCCACGTGTGATCAAGACGTTTGACGCGCCGTTCAAGGAAAAAGCAGGCATTGCCATCCTGCGCGGCAACCTGGCGCCGCGCGGCGCCGTCATCAAACCCAGCGCGGCCACACCCGCGCTGATGGTGCACACGGGGCGCGCCGTGGTGTTTGAAGACAGCCACGACTTTCACAAGCGCATTGACGACGACAACCTGGACGTGGACGAGACCTGCATCCTGGTGCTGAAAAACTGCGGCCCCAAGGGCTACCCCGGCATGGCCGAGGTGGGCAACATGCCGCTGCCGCCCAAGGTGCTGAAAAAGGGCATTACCGACATGGTGCGCATCAGCGACGCGCGCATGAGCGGCACGGCCTATGGCACCGTGGTGCTGCACACCACGCCCGAGGCCGCAGCCGGCGGGCCGCTGGCCATCGTGCAGAACGGCGACATGATCGAGCTGAATGTGCCCGAGCGCAAACTGCAGCTGCTCATCAGCGACGAAGAGCTCAAAGCCCGCCTGGCCAAGTGGACCGCACCGCCGCCGGCGCTGTCGTCTGGCTACTGGAAGCTGTACATCGACCATGTGCTGCAGGCTGACGAGGGCGCAGACCTGGACTTTCTGGTGGGGCAACGCGGCGCCTTCGTCCCCAAAGATAACCATTGACCCGGCAAGATCTGTCATCCCGGGCTTGACCCGGGATCCACCCCCGCCATGACCAAAGCCTTCTCGTTCGATGTTGTCGCTCTCGGTGAGGCCATGGTCGAATTCAACCAGACCAAGGCTGGCGAGCCAACCTACCTGCAAGGCTTTGGCGGCGACACCAGCAACGCGGTGATCGCCGCAGCGCGCGCCGGCGCCCGCACCGCGTACCTCAGCCGCGTGGGCGACGACTGGTCGGGCCAGCGGCTGATGGATTTGTGGCGAACCGAGGGCGTGGACACCCAGGCCGTGGAGGTCACGGCCGAAGCGCCCACCGGCCTGTACTTTGTGACGCACGGCCCCACCGGCCACGAGTTCGGCTACCAGCGCCGTGGCTCGGCCGCAGCACGCATGACCCCGGCTTGGTTCAACGGCTCGCCGCAGTCCGTGGCAGTACGGGCGCGCATCCTGCACGTGTCAGGCATCTCCATGGCCATTTCGCAGGACGCCTGCGACACTGTCGTGGCCGCCATGCGGGCGGCACGCAGCAGCGGTACGCAGGTTTCGTTCGACACCAACCTGCGGCTCAAGCTGTGGTCACTGGACACCGCGTGCGCTGCCATCGCGCAAGCCGCCGCGCTGAGCGACTGGTTCCTGCCCAGCATGGACGACGCCGTGCACCTGAGCGGCCATACCGACCCCGGCGATGTCATCAATTGGGCTCATGCGCTGGGCGCCCCCACCGTCGTACTCAAGCTGGGCAGTGACGGCTGCCTGGTCAGCCATGGCGGCCAGCAACAACACATCCCCGGGCACAACGTGCCGCTGGTAGACGCCACCGGTGCAGGCGACTGCTTCTGCGGCAACCTGCTGGCGCGGTTGGCCGCGGGTGATGCGTTGGTGGATGCGGCACGCTATGCCAATGCGGCGGCCGCCGTGGCTGTGCAGGGTTTTGGTGCGGTGGCGCCTTTGCCCCGCGCTGTTGCTGTTCGTGGGTTGCTATGACGGTACTTTTTACGCGTTGCACCACGCGGCAAAGGCGTGCGCGGACACCCGTCAACGCTTCACTAAAGCGGTCGCCTGCGGCGACTGCCCTGCGCTGCTCGGTCATACGGCCCACCGCAAAACTCGCTACGCGCTGCGCGCTTCGCTCGGACAGCCGCGGTGAGTCAGACAACGAGCGCGCTGCGCGCGTGGCCGCATGCCC
>CALRYY010000126.1:0-11746 GCA_943372515.1 Ramlibacter sp. 2FC
GCTGGGCGTGTTCGATGGATTCGGCCGCGTTCTTGAGCAGGTTGACCAGCACCTGCTCGATCAGGATCGGGTCGACATGCAGCTTGGGCAGGCGCGCCGCCACATAGTGCGACAGGCGCACATTGCGCCGGCGCAGCTCGATCTCGGCCAGCTCCACCGCCTCATTGACCATGGCCGGCACATCAGACAGGGTGCGATTGGGCTCACTGCGTTTCACAAACGAGCGGATGCGCTGGATGATCTGGCCGGCGCGCTGGGCCTGGCGCGCCGTCTTGTCCAGCGCAGCCAGCAGGTCGTCTTCGTTGATCTGCTTGCCCTTGATGCGCGAGATCATGCCGTTGCAGTAGTTGTTGATGGCAGTCAGCGGCTGGTTCAGCTCGTGCGCCACGCTGGACGCCATCTCGCCCATGGTGATCAGGCGGCTGGCTGATTGCGCGCGCTCGGCCTGGGCGGCGGATTGTTCCTCGGCATGGCGGCGCGGTGTGATGTCAGACGCAATCACCATCTGCGCCAGGCGGCCGTCTACCCAGTTCAGGTAGCGTGAGCGAACCTCCAGCCATTTGCCCAGCTCGGGCACAAAGATTTCAGCGTTGCCTGACTGCGCGGACATGAGTGTGTCAGTGGGCAGGCCCACGAACGAGTCCACCTCGTCCAGCGACTCGTCGTTGGTGGGGCGGTCGGGCACGCCCGCCTGCGCCACCATCTGCAGGTGGCCCGTGGTGTGCGTGCCAAACCACAGGCGGTACAGCTTGTTGGCAAACAGCAGTTCCTCGCTGCCCAATGGCGCCACCGATACCGACGCGTCCAGTGCTTCCAGCACGGTGGTAAACCGCTCGTACGACGCTGACAGCTGCTCGCGGATGCGGTTGGGCTCGGTGATGTCGGTCATCGACGTCATCCAGCCGGTCTGTTTGCCCACGGCGTCGATTAGCGGTGACACGTACAGGCGTGCGTCAAACAAAGTGCCGTCCTTGCGCTTGACGCGCACCTGGAAGCCGCCTGGCGTGGTGCGCCCGTGCAGCTCGTCGTCCAGGCGCGCGGCCAGCTGTTCGCGGTCGGCCTCGGGCCAATAGGGAAATGGCGGCGTGCGGCCGACCAGCTCGGCCTCGCTCCAGCCCGTCATCTGGCAGAACGCTGCGTTCACGTAGGTGATGCGGCCCTGCATGTCCAGAGCGCGCATGCCGGTGAGCATGGAGTTTTCCATGGCGCGGCGGAAGTTGGTCTCGGACACCAGGGCCTGCTGGGCCTGCATGCGGCGGCGGGTGTGGCGCCAGTTGCCGATCAGCATCCAGGCCGTCATGGCGCTCAGGGCGCTGACCAGCCAGAACAGGCCGCTGCCGACCACCCCTAGCGATGCGCGATACGCCTGGGCGCGCAGCACCAAGCCATTGCCCACGGGTGAGACGGGCACTTCAAATTCATTGGGCTGGCTGGTAAAGCTCAGCAAGCTGGTGGCGGGCCCGCGGGCAGGCACCGACGAGCCCGCCATCATGCGGCCCTTGCCGTCCAGAAAGGCCATGGCGTACTTGGCTGAGACCTCGGCGGGCACACCGTAACGCAACAGGCTGTCGATGGAATACTCGCCCAGCAACACGCCCGAGAAGCGGCCCTGGTCGGACAGGGGGATGTGCAACTGCAGCAGACCAGTGCTGTCGGTGCCGGCCAAGGGTTGTGAATACACGGGCTGCTGCAGGTCGCGCGCTAGGCTGTAGGTGCTTTCGGTTTCGCCCACACGCAGCACGGTCCCCGCCAGGCGCAACTGGCTGCTGCTGACGCTGGGGGCTGCGTAGCTGGCGCGTATGCGCCGGCGGTCGTCGATCCAGGTCAGTGCCTGCAGTTCGGGGTACTGGCTGACCAGGGATTCGGCTCGCCCCATGAATTCATCGAGGTCGATCTCCTTGTTGGAGGCATCGCGCGCTACGCGCTGGATCTGCTCCTGGCGCTCCAGCAGGCGCAGGCGCACGCGCTGCTGGGCGTATTCCACGTCGCGTTTCACGGCCTCCTGTTCGCGGTCGACCTCCTCAAGCCGCAGGTACCAGAACGCCGAAATGATGGCCGCCAGAAACAACAACACCGCGGCCAGGGGCGCCAGCATGGCAAACCGGTCCTGGCGGCCCGGGGTCTGGCGCCGCCACCAGCGCCGCCACCAGGCCGGGGCGGCGGGCAGGGTGCTGTCAGGCAGGACGGAAACAGGTGCTTGCATGGGGGTTCAAGTGTAGGCGCATGCTTGCTACCTGCCTGTCAGTCTCGAAGTTCATCGCAGGGCTATTGCGGTTTTCATAATTCACAGTATGAAAAGTACTGGCGCCATTTGAAATTTTGAAATAGTTGTGAGAAACTGGAGGGACGGTACTAAATTACGTGCAAACACAAGGAGACAACGATGTCAGCACTGCCCGACAAGCTGTTCGGCTCGGCCGCGAACGACCCAGACGCCCAGGAAACCCGTGAATGGCTGGACGCCCTGAGCGCGGTGATCGCCAACAGCCCCAATGACGACGAGGGCAGGGCGCGTGCGCACTACCTGCTGGAACAACTGCTGGAACACGCCCGCGAGCACAGCATCGACATGCCGTTTTCGGCCACCACCGGCTACGTCAACACCATCGAGCCCGACCAGGAAGAGCGCTGCCCTGGCAATCTGGAAATTGAGGAGCGCCTGCGCGCCTACATGCGCTGGAACGCCATGGCCATGGTGGTCAAGGCCAACCGCCACAACCCCGCCGACGGCGGCGACCTGGGCGGGCACATCGGCTCATTTGCCTCGCTGGCCAACCTGTTTGGCGCGGGCTTCAACCATTTCTGGCACGCCGAGAGTGAGAATCACGGCGGTGACTGCGTCTACATCCAGGGCCACGTGTCGCCCGGTGTCTACGCCCGTGCCTACCTGGAAGGCCGCCTGACCGAAGAGCAGCTGCTCAACTTCCGCCAGGAAGTCGACGGCAAGGGCCTGTCCAGTTACCCGCACCCCAAGCTGATGCCAGAGTTCTGGCAGTTCCCCACGGTGTCCATGGGCCTGGGGCCGCTGATGGCGATCTACCAGGCGCGCTTCTTGAAGTACCTGCATGCCCGCGGCATTGCCAATACTGAAAACCGCAAGGTCTGGGTGTTTTGCGGCGACGGTGAAATGGACGAAGTCGAAAGCCTGGGCGCCATCGGCCTGGCCGCCCGCGAGAACCTGGACAACCTCGTTTTTGTCATCAACTGCAACCTGCAGCGCCTGGACGGCCCGGTGCGAGGCAACGGCAAGATCATCCAGGAGCTCGAAGGCGAATTCCGCGGCTCGGGCTGGAACGTCATCAAGCTGCTGTGGGGCAGCAACTGGGACCCGCTGCTGGCGCGCGACAAGGACGGCGCCCTGCGCAAGATCATGATGGACACCAACGACGGTGACTACCAGTCGTTCAAGGCCAATGACGGTGCCTACGTGCGCAAGCATTTCTTTGGCCGTGACCCGCGCACGCTGGAGATGGTCGCCAAGATGAGCGACGACGACGTGTGGAACCTGCGCCGCGGTGGCCACGACCCGCAAAAGGTGTACGCGGCCTTCCATCAGGCCGTGAACCACAAGGGCCAGCCCACCGTGCTGCTGATCAAGACCGTCAAGGGTTTTGGCATGGGCAAGATCGGCGAGGGCAAGAACACGGTCCACCAGACCAAGAAGCTGACCGACGAAGACATCAAGACCTTCCGCGACCGCTTCAACATACCCATCCCCGACAGCGAGCTGCCCAAGCTGCCGTTCTACAAGCCGGCCGACGACACGCCCGAAATGCAGTACCTGCACGCCCGCCGCAAGGCGTTGGGCGGATACCTGCCGCACCGCCGCACCAAGGCCGACGAGAGCTTCACCGTGCCGTCGCTGGAGACCTTCAAGGCCGTGCTGGAGCCCACCGCCGAGGGGCGCGAGATTTCCACCACGCAGGCCTATGTGCGTTTCCTCACGCAGTTGCTGCGCGACCAGGCCCTGGGCCCGCGCGTGGTGCCCATCCTGGTGGACGAAGCCCGTACCTTCGGCATGGAAGGCCTGTTCCGCCAGGTCGGCATCTACAACCCTGCAGGTCAGCAGTACACCCCGGTCGACAAGGACCAGGTCATGTACTACAAGGAAGACAAGGCCGGCCAGATCCTGCAGGAAGGCATCAACGAAGCCGGCGGCATGAGCAGCTGGATCGCCGCTGCCACCAGCTACAGCACCAGCAACCGCATCATGGTGCCGTTCTATGTGTACTACTCGATGTTCGGCTTCCAGCGCATTGGCGACCTGGCCTGGGCCGCGGGCGACATGCAGGCGCGCGGCTTCCTGCTGGGCGGCACGTCGGGGCGGACCACGCTGAACGGCGAAGGCCTGCAGCACGAAGACGGCCACAGCCACATCCTTGCGGGCACCATTCCCAACTGCATCAGCTACGACCCCACGTTTGCGCACGAGGTCGGCGTGATCCTGCACCATGGCTTGAAGCGCATGGTGGAAAAGCAGGACAACGTGTACTACTACATCACGCTGCTGAACGAAAACTACCCCATGCCCGGCCTCACGCCCGGCACCGAAGAGCAGATCATCAAGGGCATGTATTTGTGCAAGCCGGGGGCAAAGCAGACACCGCGCGTGCAACTGCTGGGCAGCGGCACCATCCTGCGTGAAAGCATCTTTGCGCAAGAGCTGCTGGAAAAGGACTGGGGCGTGTCCGCCGACGTCTGGAGCTGCCCGAGCTTCAACGAGCTGGGCCGCGACGGCCAGGCCGCAGACCGCTACAACCTGCTGCACCCCACCGACAAGCCGCAAGTGCCGTTCGTGGCGCAGCAGCTTGAAAAGCACCCGGGCCCTGTGGTTGCCGCCACCGACTACATGAAGTCGTACGCCGAGCAGATCCGCCCGTTCATCCCCAAGGGCCGCACCTTCCGTGTGCTGGGCACCGACGGCTTTGGCCGCAGCGACTTCCGCAGCAAGCTGCGCGAGCACTTCGAGGTCAACCGCCACTACATCGTGGTCGCCGCGCTGAAGGCGCTGAGCGACGACGGCACGGTGCCGGCGGCCAAGGTGGCCGAGGCGATCCAGAAGTACGGCATCAAGGCTGACAAGATCAACCCGCTGTACGCATAAGACGGAGACAACAACATGGCATTGGTTGAAGTACAGGTCCCGGACATCGGTGACTTTGACGAAGTGGCGGTCATCGAATTGCTGGTCAAGCCCGGTGACACGGTCAAGGCCGAGCAGAGCCTGATCACGGTGGAGTCGGACAAGGCGTCGATGGAAATCCCGTCCTCGTCGGCTGGCGTCGTGAAGGAAGTGCGCGTCAAGATCGGCGACAAGGTCAAGCAAGGCTCGGTGGTGCTGGTGCTGGAAGCTGCGGGTGGCGCAGCGGCGCCGGCTCCTGCGCCTGCGGCGGGGGCCCCTGCGCCCGCATCCGCCCCTGCTGCACCTGCTGCCGCACCCGCAGCGGCAGCCCCCGCAGCCACAGGCCCGGTAGAAGTGCGCGTGCCCGACATTGGCGACTTCAAGGACGTGTCCGTCATTGAAGTGCTGGTCAAGCCCGGCGACGCCATCAAGGTGGAGCAGTCGCTCATCACCGTTGAATCCGACAAGGCGTCGATGGAAATCCCGTCGGCGGCCGCCGGTGTGCTCAAGGAACTCAAGGTCAAGGTGGGCGACAAGGTCAATATTGGGGATCTGGTGGCGGTGCTGGAAGGCTCTGCCGCCGCCGGCCCGGCGCCCCAGGCGGCAGCGACCCCTGCGCCTGCTGCAGCCGCTGCGCCAGTCGCCGCGCCTGCGGCAGCACCGGCGACCGCAGCCGTGGTTGCCCCGCCGCACGAACCCGGCACGCCATCGGGTTCGCTGCCGCACGCATCTCCATCGGTGCGCAAATTCGCACGCGAGCTGGGCGTGCCGCTGGAAGAACTCAAGGGCTCGGGCCCCAAAGGCCGCATCACGCAGGACGATATCCAGAACTTCACCAAGGCCGTGATGGCCGGTACCGCGCAGACCAAGGCCAGTGCCGCCAAGGCACCCGCCGCCGGCAGCGGTGGTGACGGCGCTGCGCTGGGCCTGATCCCCTGGCCCAAGGTGGACTTCGCCAAGTTCGGGCCAATCGAGCGCAAGGAGATGGGCCGCATCAAGAAGATCAGCGGCGCCAACCTGTTGCGCAACGCCATCATGATTCCGGCCGTCACCAACCATGACGACGCCGACATCACCGATCTGGAAGCCTTCCGCGTGTCCACCAACAAAGAGAACGAAAAGTCAGGCATCAAGGTGACGATGCTGGCCTTCCTGATCAAGGCCTGCGTGGCGGCGCTGAAGAAATTCCCCGAGTTCAACAGCTCGATCGACGGCGACGCACTGATCTACAAGCAGTATTGGCACATCGGCTTCGCGGCCGACACGCCCAACGGGCTGATGGTGCCGGTGATCAAGGACGCCGACAAAAAGGGCGTGCTGCAGATCAGCCAGGAAATGGGCGAGCTGGCCAAGAAGGCCCGCGACGGCAAGCTGAGCCCCGCGGAAATGAGCGGCGCCACCTTCACCATCTCGAGCCTGGGCGGCATTGGCGGGCGTTACTTCACGCCCATCATTAACGCGCCTGAGGTGGCCATCCTGGGCGTGTGCAAGAGCCAGATGGAGCCGGTTTGGGATGGCAAAGCCTTCCAGCCGCGCCTGATGCTGCCGCTGAGCCTGACCTGGGACCACCGCGTGATCGATGGCGCTGCCGCTGCGCGTTTTAACGCGTACCTGGGCCAGATTCTGGGTGACTTCAGGCGTGTTCTGTTGTGACCACAGTCGTCGTCGTACGCAAGGCGGGCCAGGTGGCGATAGCTGCCGACACCATGGTGACGTTTGGCGACACACGGCTGGGCCACCGGTTTGAAGGCAACAGCAAGATCTTCAAGCTGGACGCTGCCGCGGGCCCGACTTACATCGGCATGTCGGGCACCGTCGCGCACTTTCCGGTGCTGCGCAAGGCCATGCAGTCCATGCCGAAAGACATGCTGCTGCTGGGCAGCAAGGACGAGATCTTTGACACCTTCACCAAGCTGCATGGCTTCCTGAAGGAAAACTTCTTCCTGCAGACCAAGGAAGAAGACAACGACCCATACGAGTCCAGCCAGTTCAGCGTGGTGATTGCCAACCCCACCGGCATCTACGGGCTGTACAGCTACCGCGAAGTATTTGAATTCAAGGAATTCTGGGGCATAGGCTCGGGGCGCAGCTTTGCGCTGGGTGCCATGCACGCACTGTATGCCAAGGCCAAAACCGCGCGCGAGATCGCGCAGGCAGGCCTGGCCGCCGGCTGCGAATTCGACCGCAATTCCGCCGGACCGGCGGACATTTACACGATCAAGCTGAAGGGGGCCAAATGAGCCTGACAGAAATCAAGGTACCGGACATTGGTGACTTCGACGAAGTTGCCGTCATCGAAGTGCTGGTCAAAGTGGGTGACACCATCAAGGCCGAGCAGAGCCTGATCACCGTGGAGTCGGACAAGGCGTCGATGGAAATCCCGTCGGCCGCGGCCGGCGTGGTCAAGGAAGTGAAGGTCAAGCTCGGCGACAAGGTGAAACAAGGCTCGGTCGTGCTTCTGCTGGAAGCTGCCGCAGGCGCTGCGGCATCGCCGGCGCCGGCTCCTGCCGCTGCTGCGCCCGCCGCAGCGCCCGCACCTGCACCCATTGCCGCCAGCTACGCCGGCGGAGCAGACCTGCAATGCGACGTGCTGGTGCTGGGCGGCGGCCCCGGCGGTTACAGCGCGGCTTTCCGCGCGGCCGATCTGGGCTGCAAGGTGGTGCTGGTGGAGCGCTATGCCACGCTGGGCGGCGTGTGCCTGAACGTGGGTTGCATCCCGTCCAAGGCGTTGCTGCATGTGGCGGCCGTCATGGATGAAGTGAAGCACTTCGCCGACCTGGGTGTGAGCTACGCCGAGCCCACACTGGACCGCGGCAAGCTGCTGGCGCACAAGAACAAGGTGGTCGGCAAGCTGACCGGCGGCCTGAACGCCATGGCCAAAATGCGCAAGGTGACCGTGGTGCGTGGCTATGGCAGCTTTGTGGGCGCCAACCACCTGCAGGTGGAGGAAACCACCGGCACGGCGCAAGAGAAGACGGGCAAGACGCAGACCATCCAGTTTGCCAAATGCATCATCGCGGCCGGCTCGCAAGCCGTGCGTCTGCCGTTCATGCCGGACGATCCGCGTGTGGTGGATTCCACCGGCGCGCTGGCGTTGGGCAGTGCACCCAAACGCATGCTGATTCTGGGCGGCGGCATCATCGGCCTGGAAATGGGCACGGTGTACAGCAGCCTGGGCGCGCGCCTGGACGTGGTGGAAATGCTGGACGGCCTGATGCAGGGCGCCGACCGCGACCTGGTCAAGGTCTGGCAAAAGATGAACGCGCCGCGCTTTGACAACATCATGTTGAAGACCAAGACAGTGGGTGCCGAGGCAACCAAAGACGGCATCAAGGTCACGTTCGAGGGCGAGGCCGCCCCGAAAGAGCCGCAGCTGTATGACCTGGTGTTGCAGGCCGTGGGCCGCAGCCCCAATGGCAAAAAGCTCGGCGCCGACAAGGCCGGTGTGGCCGTGACCGACCGTGGGTTCATCAACGTGGACATCCAGATGCGCACCAACGTGCCGCACATCTTTGCCATCGGCGACATCGTGGGCCAGCCCATGCTGGCACATAAGGCGGTGCACGAAGCCCATGTGGCCGCCGAAGTGGCCGCCGGCGAACTGCACGGCGACAAGGCCCTGGCCAGCGCCGCGTTCAACGCCCGCGTGATCCCCAGCGTGGCCTACACCGACCCCGAGGTCGCATGGGTGGGCCTGACCGAGGACCAGGCCAAGGCGCAGGGCATCAAGGTCAAAAAAGGCCTGTTCCCCTGGAACGCATCAGGCCGCGCCATTGCCAACGGCCGCGACGAAGGCTTCACCAAGCTGTTGTTCGACGACAGCCCCGAAGCGCACGGCCACGGCAAGATCCTTGGCGGTGGCATGGTGGGCACGCACGCGGGCGACATGATCGGCGAAATCGCGCTGGCCATAGAAATGGGCGCAGACGCCGTGGACATCGGCAAGACCATCCACCCGCACCCCACGCTGGGCGAAAGCATCGGTATGGCGGCGGAGGTGGCGCATGGCAGCTGCACGGACGTGCCGCCAGTCAAACGCTGAACCAACAGGGCTTGCGCGTCAACGCAGGCCCGCTGCCGCACGCAGGCGCAGCGCAAACCACAGCAGTGCGCCTGCAATCAGCACCACCCCGCTCAGGATCACCACCTGAGCCGTGCCAAAGGCTTCAAACACGCCCAGCGTGATGTCGCCGATGTACAGCACGACGTAGGCAGCCAGCGAGACTGCAAAAACAGGTACCGCCGCCCTGCGGCGCAGCAACAGCAGCACGCAGCCCAGCACGCCGCCAAACACACCCACGGCAAATGCGATGTTCATCCAGCCCGGCAAGCCGTAGTAAAGGGCCGCCTGCGCGGGCGTCATGCCCCCGCGCACCAGACCCTCAACGGTCTTGCCGGTGGTGGACAGAAACTGGACCGCACCAAATACATTCCAGGCCAGGCCCCCGCCTGCGGCCAGCCAGAACCATTTCTGCTTGCGCCCCGTGTCAGGCTTTGCGGGCTGATTGTTCATTCGCGAACTCCATGAAGATTGAGGTGTCGCGATTCTGGTAATTTGCCGCGGCCGCCTCAATGACATTTGTCATTGCGCAGGGGCGTTGCAGCTGTGCAGGCTTCAGACCTTGCTTTTGAGGCGGCTGTAGGTTTCCTGCGATATCCCCAGGTACGACGCCACCAGCTTGCTGGACACGCGTGTGAACAGCTGGGGCCGGTGTGCCGCCACCCAGCGGATTTTCTCCAGCGCGCTGAGGGATACCAGGGCATTGACGCGGTGCACCGAGCCCGCGTGTGAGGCCTCCAGGACCTGCTGGTACACCTGCGCAAAAGGCGCAACCGAGGCCATCAGGGCGTGGAAGCTGGGCTGGCTGATGGCCAGCAGATCGGTGTCTTCAATGGCCCGGATGTTTTCGGTTGCCGGCACGCGCTGGCTGAAGCTGATCAGCTCCGAACACCAGTTGTCTTCCAGCACGATGTCGCGTGTGGTCTCGTTGTAGCTGGAGTCGTACACATAGACTTGCAAACAACCTGACGCAATGAACCAGACATGGTTGCAGACATCGCCCTGGCGTAACAGCTGTTCACCGCGCTGGACACGTACATGCCGGAAATGGCTGAGTACAGCGTCCAGCTGGCCGGTGTGTCCGCCCAGGCGGGATGTCAGGTGGCTACGCAGTGAATCAATCATCTCGTCGCAGGGGCCAATCAATAGGGGATGCTTGCCAGCTCACCGGCTGACCGGTACAGGGCTGCAGATATCATATTGAACATGCCCAATATCAACGACCACGAATACAGCATCTTCAGCCAGAACGGCGAGGACGGCATCATCGACTTCCTGACCGGCGGCCTGAAAGACAACCGCCGTCGGTTCATTGAAATCGGCACGTCGGACGGCGGCGAAAACAACAGCATGTACCTGTTGCGCCGGGGCTGGACGGGCCTGGGCATTGATGTGGATACCGACAACATCAAGCGCTACCTGGCGCGCGTGGGGCACAAGCCGTTTGCGCAGCGCCTGACGCTGGCGCTCATGAAGGTGGGCTGGGACAACTGCCAGTGGATCATTGACGGTTACGGCGACACCGAGCCCGACTTCTTTTCGCTGGACATCGACAGCGTGGATTACTACGTGGCCTACCGCATGCTGCAGCGCGGCTTTCGCCCGTCGGTGGTGTGCTGCGAGTTCAACCCGTTCCTGGGCAAGGAACCGGTCACGGTCATGTTCGACGCCGATTTTTCGCGCCGGCGGCTGGACCCGCAGCGTGGCCTGTACTTCGGCGTGTCTGCGCCCGCCTGGCGGCACCTGTTTGAACAGTACGGCTACAAGTTTTGCGGCGTGGATACGGCCGGGGTCAACATCTTTTTCTGCCTGCCCGAGGCTTTCACGCCCGGCTTTCTGGACGATGTGACGGGGCTGGAGCATGCCTACACCAAGGTGTTCATGGACAAGTACCGCATGGCCGGCGAAGCGTTGGAGCAGGAACTGCTGGCCCGTCCGGACCTTGTGTTTGTGGATGTGACCGAAGAAAACGTCGAAGACATCGTGGCTGACTGCGACCGCCCGGCGGACGAGGCCCCGCAGGTCTTCACGCTGGCCCAGCCCGGCGCGGCAGACACCCGGCCGCAGGCCAGCGCCGGCACCGGCATTGCAGTGCCCCAAAAGATGCCGGTGGTCCATGCCGCCGCCACCTTCCACGCCGAAGGCTATGAGCGATTCGGCCGCGAGTTCATTGATTCCTTCCGCCGGCATTGGCCGAAGGAGACCAAGCTGTGGATCTTTGCCGAAGGCTGCCAGCCCGAGGGTTGTGACCGCGTGATCGTGCGCGACCTGCATGAAGACGCGACCGACCTGGTGGCATTCAAACAGCGCCATGCCAACAACCCCGGCGCACGCGGGCATTTTGGCGAGACGTACCAGTACATGCTCGATTCCGTGCGCTGGAGCCACCGCATCTTCGCGCTGCGCGAAGCGGCCCTGCGCAGCGATGCCGACATCCTGGTGAACATCGATGCCGACATCGTGTGTTTCCGCGACATGCCCATCGAGTTTCTGGCCACGCTGATGCCTGCGGACGCTGACATCGCCTTCATGCCGCGCAAAAACATGTACTCGGAGTGCAGCTT
>CALRYY010000127.1:0-11710 GCA_943372515.1 Ramlibacter sp. 2FC
CGCTTCGCTCTAACAGCCGCGGCGAGTCAGAAACGAAGCGCGCTAAAGCGCGCCAACCCCGAATCTGCGCTCCTCGCCGCCTCAGAGATCGCCCCCGCCGGGCACCGCCTGCCGCGAAGCCGGGTGTGGGCACTCCACCGGCGGCGCGCCAACATCGGTTCTGCAAAGGCGGGTGCGGACACCCGGCAATGCGCCTCTAAAGCGCTGAGCAGCGCAGGGAAGTCGCCGCAGGCGACCGCTTTAGTGAAGCGTTGACGGGTGTCCGCGCACGCCTTTGCCGCGCGGTGCAACGAGCACGACCTCAGCCCAACAAACCGGACAAAGAATAATTCTGCGGCCCCCGGCTCGCAATCTTGATCGCTCCCACACGGTTGCCCAGCTCAGCACAACGCGCCAGGCTCCACCCCTGCTCCAGCCCGAACAGCAGCGCGCCGCGCCAGGCGTCGCCGCAGCCCGTGGGGTCTACCACCTCGGCCGCCTTGACGGGGGGAATCAATGTCTTTTCGCCATCGATCCACACCTCGCAGCCTTCGGCGCCCAGTGTCACCACCAGGCCCTGCACACGGCGCGATATGTCGGCGCTGCTCCAGCCGGTGCGGTCGCTCAGCATCTTGCCTTCGTAATCGTTCACCGTGACCCAGGTGGCCAGGTCCACAAAGTTGGCGAGCTCCTTGCCGTCAAACATCGGCAGGCCCTGGCCCGGGTCAAACACAAACGGGATGCCCGCCGCCTTGAACTGCTGCGCGTGCTGCAGCATGGCGTCGCGCCCGTCGGGCGAAATGATGCCCAGCTTGATGTCGCTGCGCGGTTCAATGGCCGTGATGTGCGCCTGCATCATCGCGCCGGGGTGAAAGGCGGTGATCTGGTTGTTGTCGCGGTCGGTCATGATCATGGCCTGCGCGGTGTAGGTGTCGCTGACCTGGCGCACAAATTCAGCGCTGATACCCTGCTGCTTGAGCCGCTGTACATAGTCTGCGCCGTCGTTGCCCACAGTAGCCATCGGCAGCGGCGTGCCGCCCAGGGCCTTCAGGCTGTAGGCAATATTGCCGGCGCAGCCGCCGAAATCGCGCCGCAGCGCCGGCACCAGAAACGACACATTCAGGATGTGCAGCTGGTCGGGCAGGATCTGCTCCGAAAAGCGCCCCTCGAAGGTCATGATGGTGTCAAAGGCCAAAGAGCCACAAATCACTGCTGCCATAGGTCGTACGAAGTTAGGTTGGATGAAATCAGGGGTAGAAGGCCAGCACGCGGTAGCCGGCCACGCGGCCCGCGCCGTTGCCGGCCACGCTCATGGCAAAGTTGCCGGTCCAGTCGGCACCGGCGGCCAGTGTGGCAGAGGGCGCACCCAGGTCGGCGGGTGTCAGCACACGGCGAACCACCGGCTGGTCTTGCCCGTCGGTCAGCGTCAGCTCGATGGCCGGCATGGCAATGTCAGTGGCGGCCTGGTTGCGCAGCGTGAAGTTCAGCCGGTAGGCGTCGCCGCGCAGCTTGCTGAAGGTGGAGCCGTCAATCACAACAGCCTCAATCTGGCGCGGCGGGCCCACGGTGCACCTGAGCGGCTCGCACAGCTGCTGCAACAGGGGCTTGAGCGCAGGCTGCGCTGCGGCAATCCGTTCGCGTTCCTGCACGGCGATTTGCAGGACCAACGCCACCAGCAACACGCAAGCGGCCAGCCCCAGCGTGGCACGCACCAGCGGGCGGCGCCAGAAGGCCTTGCGCCGCGCCTGCTGCACAAACGACACATCGTCCAGCGCGGGGGCGTCTTCGGCGGGCGCCTTCTGCACACGCGACAGTTCATCCACCGCGTCCAGATAGCTGACCTGAGGCGCGGGCTCGCGCGGCACCAAGGGCTCCACCAGAAAGTCTGTAACGACCAGCGACGCGGGCTCGTGTTCGGGTTCGGGTTCAGGCTCCGCAGCTTGCTGCAGCTCAGGTTCAGGCTGGGGCATGGGCGAAGGCGCGGTGGCCTGCACCGCAGGCATGGCGCCTTCGCCCTGCATATGGGACGACGCGTCGAACACTTCGGCGCAATGACCGCAGCGTACCCACCCCTCTGAAATCCTGAGTTGGTCGGGCACGACTTTGAACATCGTGCCGCAGGCGGGGCAGCGGGTAATCAGGCTCATGAGCGCCAGATTGTAGGCGGGCGCTTCATGGGGCGGCTCAGAGCCTGGCGGTCATCAGGATCCAGCCGTCCTCTGTGTCGGCCACCTCGAGCCTGCAATGCGGCGCATAAGCCTGCTTGAGTTCGGCTTCCTGCCGGTCCAGGATGCCCGCCAGCACCAGCGAGCCCCCCGGCGCCACATGGGCACACAGCAGCGGCGCCAGCATTTTCAGCGGCGTGGCCAGAATGTTGGCCAACACGGTCTGGTATTGCCCCTGTGCCTTGTCGGGCAGGCCGGCGTTCAGCTTCACATGGTTGGCCTGCGCATTGGCAACGGTTGAGGACACCGCAGCCTCGTCAATGTCCACCGCGTCGATGTCCGCGCCGCCGTGCAGCGCCGCACCAATGGCCAGGATGCCCGAGCCGCAGCCGTAGTCCAGCACGCGCTGGCCATCGACGCCATGGCGCGCGATCCAGCGCAGGCACATGCGGGTGGTGGGGTGCGTGCCGGTGCCAAAGGCCAGGCCCGGGTCCAGCCGGATCACCTGGCGGGCCTGCTGAGGCGGCTCGTGCCAGGTGGGCACAATCCAGAATTCGGGCGTGATCTCTACCGGCGCAAACTGCGACTGCGTCAGGCGCACCCAGTCCTGGTCGGGCACGGGCGCAATGCCCAGCACCGTGCAGCCTTCAAAAAAGTCCTGCGCCTGCAGCAGTTGCACGGCTTCGTCGGCGGCGTCCTGCGCGGCAAACAGCGCCAGCACGCGCGAGCGCTGCCAGCCCTCCTTGGGCGGCGGCATGCCAGGCTCGCCAAACAGCGCCTGCTCGGCGTCGGTTTGCGCGTCGGCGTCTTCCACCGACACGCTCAGTGCATCGAGCGCGTCCAGCGCGTCGCTGAGCGCTTCCACGCGGTCTTCAGGGGCCAGCAAACGCAGCTCAAACATCAGCGTTTATGGTGGGACAGCCACTCTTCGAGGTAGTGAATATTCGTGCCGCCCGTCATGAACTTGGCATCCACCATCAGCTCGCGGTGCAGCGGGATGTTGGTGTTGATGCCTTCCACCACCGTCTCCAGCAGGGCCGTGCGCATGCGAGCCATGGCCTGCTCGCGCGTGTCGCCGTGCACGATGATCTTGCCGATCATGGAGTCGTAGTTGGGTGGCACGAAGTAATTGGTGTACACGTGTGAATCCACCCGCACGCCGGGGCCGCCGGGCGCGTGCCACATGGTGATGCGCCCGGGCGACGGCACAAATTTATACGGGTCTTCGGCGTTCACCCGGCACTCAATCGCATGGCCGCGGATCTGGATGTCGCGTTGGGTAAACGGCAGCTTTTCGCCGGCGGCCACCATGATCTGGGTCTTGACGATGTCAACGCCGGTGATCAGCTCCGTCACCGGGTGCTCCACCTGCACGCGGGTGTTCATCTCAATGAAATAGAACTCGCCGTTCTCATACAGAAACTCGAACGTGCCCGCGCCGCGGTAACCGATCTTTTTGCAGGCGGCAACGCAGCGCTCGCCGATCTTTTCGATCAGCTTGCGCGGGATGCCCGGTGCCGGCGCTTCCTCAATAACCTTCTGGTGGCGTCGCTGCATGGAGCAGTCGCGCTCGCCCAGGTACACGGCGTTCTTGTGCTTGTCCGCCAGGATCTGGATTTCAATGTGCCTGGGGTTCTGGAGGAATTTCTCCATGTACACCGCCGGATTGCCAAATGCAGCGCCTGCCTCGGCCTTGGTCATCTGCACCGCGTTGACCAGCGCAGCCTCGGTATGGACCACGCGCATGCCGCGCCCGCCACCGCCGCCCGCCGCCTTGATGATGACCGGATAGCCCACCGACTTGGCGATGCGGCGGATCTGCACCGGGTCGTCAGGCAATTCGCCCTCAGACCCCGGCACGCAGGGCACGCCCGCCTTGATCATGGCCTGCTTGGCCGACACCTTGTCGCCCATGGTGCGAATGTTCTCGGGCGTGGGGCCAATGAACTGGAACCCGCTTTTTTCAACCCGCTCGGCAAAATCAGCGTTTTCAGACAGAAAGCCGTAGCCGGGGTGAATGGCCTCGGCATCGGTCACCTCGGCCGCCGAAATGATGGCGGGCATATTAAGGTAGCTCAGCGGCGAAGGAGGCGGGCCAATGCATACGGCCTCTTCGGCCAGCTTGACGTACTTGGCTTCGCGGTCGGCCTCGGAATAGACCATGACGGCCTTGACGCCCAGCTCCCGGCAGGCGCGCTGGATCCGCAAGGCAATTTCACCGCGGTTGGCGACCAGTATTTTCTTGAACATGAGTGGGTACTTACCTGTTCGCCTGGGGCGTCACTCGATCACAAAGAGGGGTTGGCCGTATTCCACGGCCTGGCCGTTTTCACCCAGGATCTGGGTGACCGTACCGGTCTTGTCAGCCTCGATCTCGTTGAGGATCTTCATGGCTTCGATGATGCAGATGGTCTCGCCCTGCTTGACCTGGCTGCCAATTTCGACAAACGCCTTGGCGCCGGGGCTGGCGGACCGGTAGAACGTGCCCACCATCGGCGACTTGACCAGGTGCCCCACGGGTGCTTCGGGCGCTGGCGCTGCGGCGGGCGCGGCAGGGTTGGCGGCAGCTGCAACCGGCGCCTGCGCGGGCATGACGGGCGCTGCAGCTTGCTGGACGATGGCGCCGCCGCCCTTGACGATACGGACCTTGCCTTCGGCTTCAGTGATTTCGAGTTCCGAGACGTTTGATTCGGACACCAGGTCGATCAAGGTCTTGAGTTTGCGCAAATCCATGCTATCTCCAACGACTGCAAACGAGAGGATCGCGAATTTACATCAATTTGTAGCCAATTAACGCTTACAGCGGTCTTTTTCTTTTATTTTTTCAACCTAGAGAGGTTGACGCCAACCCTCAAGTGAGCTTGACCCACTGCTGCAGATCGGCCTCGGTCACCTTGCCCATTTTACGTTGGGCAATGCCGCCCTGAGCATTGAGCACCACCGTGAAGGGCAACGCACCGGTCAGGTTGCCAAGTGATTTACCCAGGTCCGTACCGCTCAGCCCCGCCAATCCTACCGGAAAACCAAGCGGCATCTTGCCCAGAAACGTCTTGACAGCGCTGGGCTGGTCCACCGCCAATCCGATCACTTGCCAGCCTTTTGCTGAATTTTCCCGATAAAAGCGATCAAGAAGCGGCAGCTCTTCGATGCAAGGCGGGCACCACGTCGCCCAGAAATTGATCAACAGCGGCTTGCCTTGCAGTGGCGCCAACGCCAGTTGGGAGCCTGCGGGCGTGTCAAAAGAAAGTTTCCACAGCGCCGCTTCGGTCCCGGCAGCAACCTCGTGCGGCTGGTAGCGCCACCAGGCCAGGCCTGCACCGGCCAGGCCGGCAACGGCAGCCGCACCGCCCAGAACCAGGCGCCGCCGCGCGGGGGAAGCAAAAGAAGAAGTCATAAGCCCAGTTTAGGTCAGCAACGCGCGCACCGCCGCCAGGTCGCCCCGTGGAGCGCGCCCCTTGGCATCGGGTTTGAGCGCACCGCGCAGGTCGTCAAGGTCGTACACCATCAAATGAACGCCAATGGCCTCGCCAAGTTCCCGGCTGGCGCTGGACAGGCTCAGCGCCTCCACCGGTTCACCCTGAAAGCCGGTGACAGTACGCGGCTCATACGCCACGTTGTGGTCAATCAGTGCGATCTCGGCCGATTTGGGGTCGTCGCAGAACAGCTGGATATAGATGTCCGACAGCCGGGTGGCCGTGCCATGCCAGACGGCACCCGCCAGGTAGGGGCGAAATGGCGCCATGCGCTCCATCCATACCAGCGCCAGGCGGCGCAGGGCCGCCAGTTCACCCGGCTGGGTGTCTGCGCAAAACAGATCGATGTACTCGCGCACCTCGTCTTCCACCAGGTCGTTGTCTGGCAGGGGCGTGCGGGTGTTCAGCCCCAGCTGCTTGACGGCCCTGCGCTTGGCGGGGCCGTATTCCAGGCCCTCTTCCACGACCATACGGGCGGCAGTGGCCGCGATTTCCTGCTTGCTGTCCATTTCCCGGCATTGTGCATTGCCAGGACCCGGCCCGCGGCCAGCAGGCATTGGCCGTGATAATCACCGCCCATGCATATACACATCCTTGGCATCTGCGGCACTTTCATGGGGGGCGTGGCGGCACTGGCCCGCGAGGCGGGGCACAAGGTGACCGGTTGCGACGCGGGCGTGTACCCGCCCATGAGCGACCAGCTGCGCGCGCTGGGCATTGACCTGATTGAAGGCTTTGGCGCGGACCAGATGGCGCTGAAGCCCGACGTCTGGGTCGTGGGCAATGTGGTGTCGCGCGCACGCCTGAACGATGGATCACCCAAATTCCCGCTGATGGAAGCCATTCTGGACGCTGGTGCGCCCTACACCAGCGGCCCGCAATGGCTGGCTGAAAACGTGCTGCAGGGCCGCCATGTGCTGGCCGTGGCCGGCACGCACGGCAAGACCACCACCACGTCCATGCTGGCCTGGGTGCTGGAAAACGCGGGGCTGCAGCCGGGTTTCCTTGTGGGCGGCGTGCCCATGAACTTCGGCGTTTCAGCCCGGCTGGGTAAAGGCAAATGCTTCGTGATCGAAGCCGACGAATACGACACGGCTTTCTTCGACAAGCGCAGCAAGTTCGTGCACTACCGCCCGCGCACTGCCGTGCTGAACAACCTGGAATTCGACCACGCCGATATCTTTGACGACCTGGCCGCCATTGAGCGGCAGTTTCACCACCTGGTGCGCACCGTGCCGCCGTCTGGCCGCGTGGTGGTCAACGGGCTGGAAGAGAGCCTGGACCGCGTGCTGCATGCGGGCTGCTGGAGCGAGGTGCGCAGCTTTGGCGCGGCCGTCAGCGACTTTTGCGCCAATGGCGAACCCGATGCGTTTGACGTGGTGCAGCGCGGCGCCACCGCAGGCCGGGTGCAATGGGACCTGAGCGGGGTGCACAACCAGCTGAATGCGCTGGCCGCCGTTGCGGCGGCAGAGCATGTGGGCGTGGCACCCACCGTGGCCGCAGCCGCACTCGGCCAGTTCAGGAACGTGCGCCGGCGCATGGAGGTCCGAGGTACCGTGCGTGGCATCACGGTCTATGACGACTTTGCCCACCACCCCACCGCCATCCGCACCACGGTGGACGGGCTGCGGCGCAAAGTGGGCACTGCACGCATCCTGGCGGTGTTTGAGCCGCGCAGCAACACCATGAAGCTGGGCACCATGAAGGCCCAACTGCCCTGGAGCCTGGAGCAGGCTGACCTGTCGTTTTGCCACAGCGGCGGCCTGGGCTGGGACGCGGTGGGCGCCATGGCCCCCATGGGCAGCCGCGCGCAGGTGGCCGACACCATTGACGGTGTACTGGCGCAGGTGGTGGCGGCCGCCCGCCCCGGCGACCATGTGCTGTGCATGAGCAATGGCGGCTTTGGCGGCATCCATGCCCGGCTGCTGCAGGCGCTGCAACCTCAGTAGGTGATTGCCATGCCCGGCACGTCCACATGGACGACCGGCTTGGACAGCGCCGCGCTGGACGCGCGGGCAAATTCCCCCGCCCATTTGCTGTCGGCGAACACCGTGCCCCCGGCAGCCTGCGCCACGCACAGCACCTTGTCGGCGATCAACACCTTGCCCGTGGGGCGCAGCGGCTCACATCCCAGACGGGTGAACTGCTCGTCCAG
The DNA here is from genome assembly GCA_943372515.1 of Ramlibacter sp. 2FC. GTDB lineage: Bacteria > Pseudomonadota > Gammaproteobacteria > Burkholderiales > Burkholderiaceae_C > RAM1. The sequence goes on from CALRYY010000127.1 coordinate 7,773, forward strand.
CCACCATCGCGCTACATCGTGCGGCATGGGCTGGACCTCGTCCAGGTCAAAGCGCAGCTGTGCGCCATCAGCGAGCTTGACGGTGACTTCATTGCGCATGGGGTACCTCCGGTGCGCACAGCTTGCCGCGCAAGGCGACAAGCTGCAATCCCGTCAAACCCGAAAACGCCCGCGAATGTGCCTTTATTTACGGGCGCGCCGGGCCTTGACCGACTCCGACAGCACATCGAGCACCTGAAGCGAATCGCCCCAGCCAATGCAGGCGTCGGTGATGCTCTTGCCGTATTCCAGCTCGCCCGCCTGGTCCTTGCCGGGCGTGAACTTCTGGGCGCCAGGCATCAGATGGCTTTCCACCATCAGGCCGAACACCTGGCGTGAGCCGCCGGCCACCTGCGCGCCGATGTCGCGCGCCACCTCGATCTGCTTTTCGTGCTGCTTGCTGCTGTTGGCGTGGCTGCAGTCCACCATCAGAGTGGCGGGCAGTTTGGCTGCTTCCAGCTCCTTGCAGGCGGCAGCGACAGAAACCGCGTCGTAGTTGGGTGCCTTGCCGCCGCGCAGGATCACGTGGCAGTCCTTGTTGCCGTTGGTCTGCACGATGGCGACCTGGCCGTTCTTGTGCACCGACAAAAAGTGGTGGCCGCGCGCTGCGGCCTGGATGGCATCAGTGGCGATCTTGATGTTGCCGTCTGTGCCGTTCTTGAAGCCGATGGGCGCCGACAGGCCTGAGGCCAGCTCGCGGTGCACCTGGCTCTCAGTGGTGCGCGCGCCGATGGCGCCCCAGCTGATCAGGTCGCCGATGTACTGGGGCGAGATCACGTCCAGGAACTCGCTGCCCGCAGGCAGGCCCAGGCGGTTGATTTCTATCAGCAGCTGGCGCGCGATGCGCAGGCCCTCGTCAATGCGAAAGCTCTCATCCAGGTACGGGTCGTTGATCAGGCCCTTCCAGCCCACCGTGGTGCGGGGCTTTTCGAAGTACACGCGCATCACGACTTCCAGCGTGCCTGCGTACTTGGTGCGGGCCTCCTTCAGGCGGCGGGCGTAGTCCAGCGCGGCGGAAGGGTCGTGGATGGAGCAGGGGCCGATCACCACCAGCAGGCGGTCGTCCTTGCCGGCCATGATGTTGTGGATGTTGCGCCGGGTGTCGGTGATCAGCGTTTCCACGGGTGTGCCACCAATAGGGAAAAAGCGGATCAGGTGTTCAGGAGGGGGTAGCACGGTGATGTCCTTGATGCGTTCGTCGTCGGTCTGGCTGGTTTTGTCGACGGGATTCGCATACCAGGCATCGGAGCCGGGGGTGGTGGCTTTGGCATTCATCGGGTCACTCCTGAGGTCAGTTGGTTTTGAAACGGGCATAAAAAAACCGCCGGGGGTCCGGCGGTTTTCTTGGGAGATTCTGGTGTGCTGTTACTTGCAGGTACGCTCAGAACTCTCAACCGCCGGGGCGTTGGAGAACCAAAAGTAGCTAAAAAAGTAAGAACGGGCAGCGAAAGGCATGAGGCGAAATGTAGCACAGGGTTTGTGCAGGCCTGCAAGCCGGTGTGGTGCAGGGGTCACAGACGCAGCTTTTTCCACCAGGCCATGGCCCGCTCCACGCGGGGCTCCTCCAGCGCAGCCATGGCGGATTCTTCGGGCGTTGCACGCGTGGCGAGCTGCTCGTACATGTCCAGCAGCAGCATGCCCTCACCCAGCGTACGCCAGGCCACCAGCTCGAAGTCTTCCGCCGTCAGGCCCAGCATTTCCCTTTGCGAGCCACCTTCCAGCAACCACTGGCCGATCAGCACGCGAAAGTTGTTCAGCGCCTGCAGGTAGGCCGCGTATTCGTAAAGCCCGCGCCATGCTGTTCCCATGCCGATGACCAGCGCGCGGTGGCCCCGCAACACGGTCAGCAGGTCCATCAGCAACGGCGCCGCGTCGGCCCGCGCGCGGCTCAGGCGCAAGCCCGCCACGATCGCTTCAATGTGGGTGGCCAGCGTGCCCATGCTTTCGCCGAACTGGCGGCAGTCTTCGTCGGCAACCGCGCCGCGCAGGAAATTGCTGAGCTCGCCAAAGGTCTGGATGCTCGGGAGCAGCGTGGTCCGGTCGATCGACAGTCGCGAGTTCATGGACGCCCCCCGAAGCGGCCTTTGGCCGCCTCCCCCCACTGGGGGGCGATGCCAGCGGCCCGGCTAAGCCGGTTCTGCGGCATCCTGGAAGGGTGTATTTGCAGCACGGCCCGCCTACGCCGTGCCGCCCACGGTCAGGCCGTCGATGCGCAGGGTGGGCTGGCCCACGCCCACGGGCACGCTCTGGCCTTCCTTGCCGCAGGTGCCTACGCCGCTGTCCAGTGCCATGTCGTTGCCGATCATGATCACGCGCGTCAGCGCGTCGGGGCCGTTGCCCACGATGGTGGCGCCCTTCACGGGGTACTGGATCTTGCCGTTCTCAACCCAATAGGCTTCGCTGGCTGAGAACACAAATTTGCCGCTGGTGATGTCCACCTGACCGCCGCCGAAATTGGTGGCGTACAGGCCCTTCTTGATGCTGGCCACGATCTCGTCCGGCTCGCGGCCACCGCCCAGCATATAGGTGTTGGTCATGCGGGGCATGGGAATGTGGGCGTAGCTCTCGCGCCGGCCGTTGCCGGTGGGCTTGACCTTCATCAGGCGAGCGTTCATCGAATCCTGGATGTAGCCCTTGAGGATGCCGTCCTCGATCAGCACGTTCTTCTGGCTGGTGTTGCCCTCGTCGTCCACGTTCAGCGAGCCGCGGCGGTCGGCGATGGTGCCGTCGTCCAGCACCGTCACGCCCTTGGCCGCCACGCGCTGGCCGATGCGGCCGCTGAAGGCGCTGGAGCCCTTGCGGTTGAAGTCGCCCTCCAGCCCGTGGCCGATGGCCTCATGCAGCAGGATACCGGGCCAGCCGGGGCCGAGCACTACCGTCATTTCGCCGGCCGGCGCGGGGCGCGACTCCAGGTTGGTCAGGGCTGCGTTGACCGCGTCGTTCACATACTCGTTGATGTGCGCATCGTCAAAATACGCCAGGCCAAAGCGGCCACCGCCGCCGCCCGAGCCCATCTCGCGCCGCCCGTTCTGCTCGGCAATCACCGTGACCGACAGCCGCACCAGCGGTCGCACATCAGCGGCCAGTGTGCCGTCGGCGCGCGCGACCATCACCACGTCATATTCACTGGCCAGGCCTGCCATGACCTGGGCCACGCGCGGGTCCTTGGCACGGGCGAGCTTTTCGACCTTTTCCAGGAGCTTGACCTTGGCGGTGCTGTCCAGGGTAGAGATCGGGTCCACGCCGTTGTACAGGGAACGGCTGCCAGCCACCTTGCGCGCCACGGCTTTGGTGCGGGCCGAGCGGCCTGCTGCCGAGATGGAACGCACAGTGCGCGCCGCGTCCATCAGCGATGCCTCGGAAATATCGTCAGAGTAGGCAAACGCAGTCTTCTCGCCGCTGACCGCGCGCACGCCCACGCCCTGGTCAATGCTGAAGCTGCCGGTCTTGACGATGCCCTCTTCCAGGCTCCAGCCTTCGTTGCGGGTGTACTGGAAGTACAGATCTGCGTCGTCCACCCGGTGCGCCGTGATTTCTGCCAGCGCACGGCTCAGGTGGGATTCGTTCAAACCAAAAGGTTCGAGCAGCAGGCGCTGGGCAGTGGCCAGGCGTTCCATGGTGGGTTCACGGGAGATCATCGCCAGATTCTAGGCCGTTGCCGATCTCCCTGTAGCAGGCGCAGTTTGGGCCGTTTTTCATGCCTGCCTTGCTTCTGGATCAGGCGGACAGGGCACTCTGCTCCGCGGCTGTCCCCCGGCGTGCTGCGCCCGCCTCCTCCTAATACTATTCATACCGCCCCCGTCGCGCTGAAGGGGGCCCGAGTCGATGACCCCGTCCTCCTCCTTGGGATTTTGATCCCGACATAAAGACTGGGGCACGACCCGGATTCGACGCTGTAG
>CALRYY010000128.1:0-11625 GCA_943372515.1 Ramlibacter sp. 2FC
CCCAGGTCCCGGAACTGCTGCGCGGGGATCTGCGCTTCAATGATCGGGTCCCTGTGCGGGTTGCTTGCGGTTTGTGCGTCATCCACCGGAATCAGCTCCAGCCGTGTCAGCGGGCCCACTGTGATGGCGCGGTCCAGCTGCACCACGATGCCCTGGCTGCCCGGCGCGTAGCGCTGCACATCCAGGTCGTACGGGCGCACATAGCCCACGCCGGGGATCAGGTTCACATCGCCCAGGAAGCCGTGCACAAACGGGCTGGCCGGGTGTTCCCACACGTCCTGCGGCGTGCCCACCTGCTCGATCTGGCCCTGGTTGATGACGACCACGCGATCGGCCACCTCCAGCGCCTCTTCCTGGTCGTGCGTGACGAAGATGCTGGTCACGTGCAGCTCGTCGTGCAGGCGGCGCAGCCAGCGGCGCAGCTCCTTGCGCACCTTGGCGTCCAGCGCGCCGAAGGGCTCGTCCAGCAGCAGCACCTTGGGCTCCACCGCCAGCGCGCGCGCCAGGGCAATGCGCTGGCGCTGCCCGCCCGACAGCTGCGCGGGGAAGCGGTCGGCCAGCCAGTCGAGCTGCACCAGCTTGAGCAGGTCGTGCACCTTCTGGCTGATCTGCGCTTCAGACGGTCGCTGGCCGCGCGGCTTGACCCGCAGGCCGAAGGCCACGTTTTCAAACACCGTCATGTGCCGGAACAGCGCGTAGTGCTGGAACACAAAGCCCACCTGGCGCTCGCGCACATGTTTGTCGGTGGCGTCTTCGCCGCTGACAACGATACTGCCCTGGTCGGCCGTTTCCAGCCCCGCAATGATGCGCAGCAGCGTGGTCTTGCCGCAGCCCGACGGGCCCAGCAGCGCGACCAGCTCGCCGGATTCAATGTCCAGCGACACATCGCGCAGGGCGCGGAACTCGCCAAAGTTCTTGCTGATGTTGCGGCTCTCAATACTCATATGCGGCCTTCATGTGCTTTCTTTCAGGATCAGGGCCGGCCCGGCCGTTTGCGGCGCCTCGGGGGGCAAATCGGCGGCGGCCTTCATTTCGCGTTCAAACTTCCACTGCACAAACGACTTGATGGCCAGGGTGACCAGTGCCAGCAGCGCCAGCAATGACGCCACGGCAAAGGCGGCCACAGACTGGTATTCGTTGTAGAGCACCTCGACATGCAGCGGCATGGTGTTGGTCTGCCCGCGGATGTGGCCCGACACCACCGACACCGCGCCAAACTCGCCCATGGCCCGCGCGTTGCACAGGATCACGCCGTACACCAGGCCCCACTTGATGTTGGGCAGTGTCACGCGCCAGAAGGTCTGCCAGCCGGTAGCACCCAGCACGATGGCGGCCTGCTCTTCGTCGCTGCCCTGGGCCTGCATCAGCGGGATCAGCTCGCGCGCAATGAACGGGAAGGTGACAAAGATGGTGGCCAGGATGATGCCGGGCACGGCAAACACGATCTTGATGTCGTGCGCCGCCAGCCACGGCCCAAACCAGCCCTGCGCGCCAAACACCAGCACATAGATCAGGCCCGCCACCACCGGCGACACCGAGAACGGCAGGTCCACCAGCGTGGTCAGGAAGGCCTTGCCACGGAACTCGTACTTGGCAATGGCCCAGGCGGCGGCAATGCCAAATACCAGGTTCAGCGGCACGGCCACGGCCGCGGTGATGAGCGTGAGGCGAATGGCCGACCAGGCGTCGGGTTCACGCAGCGCCTCCAGGTAGGCCCCGGTGCCCTTGCGCAGCGCCTCGGCAAACACGGCGGCCAGCGGCAGCACCAGGAACAGCAGCATGAACACCAGCGCCACGCCGATCAGCGTGCGCCGCACCCAGGGTGATTCGGTAGAAGTAACTGAAGTACGGTGTGCATTGCTCATGCCATTGCTCCGCCAGAACGCTTGCGCTGCCAGGCCTGCAGCGCATTGATGACAAACAGCAGGACAAACGAAATCAGCAGCATCACCACCGCCACGGCGGTCGCACCCGCATAGTCGTATTGCTCCAGCTTGCTGATGATGATCAGCGGCGTGATCTCGGACACCATGGGCATGTTGCCGGCAATGAAGATCACCGAGCCGTATTCACCAATGGCGCGCGCAAACGCCAGGGCAAAGCCGGTCAGCAAGGCAGGCAGGATGGCCGGGAAGATCACGCGCGCAAAGGTCTGCAGCCGGGTGGCGCCCAGGCACAGAGCGGCTTCTTCCAGCTCTTTCTCGGCGTCTTCCAGCACCGGCTGCACGGTGCGCACCACAAACGGCAGGCCAATGAAGATCAGCGCAATGACCACGCCGTTGGGGTTGTATGCCAGCTTGATGCCGTGGGGCTCAAAAAACTGGCCGACCCAGCCATTGCCCGCCAGCAGCGCGGTCAATGAAATGCCGGCCACGGCCGTGGGCAGCGCAAACGGCAGGTCCACCAGCGCGTCCACGATTTTTTTGCCGGGGAACTCATAGCGCACCAGCACCCAGGCCACCAGCAGGCCGAAGACCAGGTTCACCGTCGCGGCAATCGCCGATGCGCCAAACGTCAGCTTGTACGACGCCACCACGCGCGGCGAGCTGATGGCCGCCCAGATCTGCTCCCAGCTCAGCGTGAGCGTCTTGAAGACCAGCGCCGACAGCGGGATCAGCACAATCAGGCACAGGTAAAACAGCGTGAAGCCCAGCGTGAGGTTGAAGCCGGGCAGCACGCGCCGGCCACTGCGGCGCGCTGGCGCCGTAGCAGATGTCGGCATAGCGATGGTTGTTGCAGTCATGATTTCGTTTCCAGGGCCACCGCGGAACCGGCTTTGCCGGGCCGCTGGTGGCGCCCCCTTGAGGGGGAGGCGCCGCAGGCGCTTCGGGGGTGGGTCATTTCACTGTGTAGATCTTGTCGAACTGGCCGCCGTCGTTGAAATGCACCTTTTGTGCATCTGCCAGCGAGCCGAAGTATTCGGACACCGGCACCAGCGTCAACGGCTTGAAGGTGCTGGCGTACTTCTTCAGGATGGCGGGCGACCGGGGGCGCAGCGCGTGCTTGGCGGCAATCTCCTGAGCTTCGTCGGAGTACAGATAGTCCAGGTAGGCCTTGGCCAGCTCGCCCGTGCCCTTCTTGGCCGTGGTGCGCTCCACCACCGCCACCGGGTTCTCGGCAATGATGCTGACCGACGGGTGAATGGCGTCCACCTTGCCGGCGCCGAATTCGCGGTCCACCGACAGCACCTCTGATTCAAACGTCACCAGCACGTCGCCGATGTTGCGTTGCAGGAAAACGGATGTGGCGTCCCGCCCGCCGCGCGCCAGCACCGGCACGTTCTTGAACAGCCTGGCCACAAATTCAGCGGCCTGCGCGTCGGTACCGCCCGTCTTGCGCACATAGGCCCAGGCAGCCAGGTAGGCCATGCGCCCGTTGCCGCCGGTCTTGGGGTTGACCACCACCACGCTCACGCCCGGCTTGACCAGGTCGTCCCAGTCCTTGATGCCCTTGGGGTTGCCGTTGCGCACCAGAAACAGCATGGTCGATGTGGTGGGCGAGGCGCCATTGGGAAAGCGCTTGGCCCAGTCTTGCGCCACCACGCCACGGCCCACCAGGAAGTCGATGTCGGTGGTGGTGTTGAAGGTGACCACGTCAGCGTCCAGCCCGTCGCCCACCGCCCGCGCCTGCGCGCTGGAGCCGCCGTGCGACTGGTCGACCTTCACGTCCTTGCCCGTGGTCTTCTTGTAGTGCGCCACAAAGGCGGCGTTGTAGTCCTTGTAGAACTCACGCGACACGTCGTACGACGAATTGAGCAGGGTCTGGGCAGCGGCGATGCCGCTGGAAGCCAGCGCCAAAGCGGCCAGAAGGGTCTTGAGACGGGTTTTCATGCGGTTTCCAGAGATTGCAAAACAGTAGGGAACGGGGTGGCTGCCAGCGACTGCAGCAGCGCCAGCCCCAGCGGCCAATCCCCATGGCCGGATTCGATGTTGATGTGCCCTGCGCCCTGCAGGCGCACGAATTCGCTGCCCCAGGCACGCGCATAGGCGCCGGCCAGGCGCACCGGGCAAAACGGGTCGTTGGTGCTGCCCACCACGATGCTGCGGTACGGCAGGCGCGCGAACGGCACAGGGGCAAAGTCGTTCAGGATGGCGCGGCGCTCGGGGTCGGCCGGCGCCACCAGCAACGCACCCTGGATACGCGCCACGGCTTCGGGCGGCAAATGCGACGTGGCAATACAGCCCAGGCTGTGGGCAGCGATCACTACCGGGCCGGGGGCTTCGGTGATCTGGCGCGCCAGCGACCCCACCCAGGCCGCGCGCGTTGGGGCGATCCAGTCGTCCTGCACCACACGGCGCGCACCGGCTAGCCGATCGGCCCACAGGCTTTGCCAGTGGCCGGGGCCAGAGTCGCGCCAGCCGGGCACGATGATGAGGGTGGGCGCAGCGGCGGCCATGGCGGGGGTACGGGCGGCTCAGCGGTTGGGCTGGGGCGTCAGGCGCAGCCAGGGGCGCACCACCTTGAAGCCCTTGGGAAAGCGCTGGGCCAGCTCGGCCGGGTCCTGCAGCGCGGGCAGGATGACCACGTCATCGCCGTCTTTCCAGTTGGCGGGGGTGGCGACCTTGTGGCTGTCAGTCAGCTGCAACGAGTCGATCACGCGCAGGATTTCATCGAAATTGCGCCCGGTGCTGGCCGGGTAGGTGAACGTGGTGCGGATGACCTTCTTGGGGTCGATGATGAACACACTGCGCACGGTGGCGTTGGCCAGCGAGTTCGGGTGGATCATGTCGTACAGGCTGGCCACCTTGCGGTCGGCGTCGGCCAGGATGGGGAAATTGACCGTGGTGTTCTGGGTGTCGTTGATGTCGGCTACCCATTTGCCGTGCGACTCCAGCGGGTCCACGCTGACCGCGATGGGTTTGACGCCGCGCTTGGCAAATTCGCCCGACAGGGCCGCCGTCTTGCCCAGCTCGGTGGTGCACACGGGGGTGAAATCAGCCGGATGCGAAAACAGCACCACCCACGCGTCACCCGCCCACTGGTGGAACGAGATCGGCCCGGCGGTCGAGTCCTGTGTGAAGTCGGGGGCGGTGTCGCCCAGTCGCAAGGTGGCCATGAATCACTCCTTTAATGCCAGAAAAGCATTGTGGGGAACGATCGTTAAAACTCAAACGAATATATGGTTGTTTGTTTATGCCATTTGGCGGTGGTTCAGCGCCGGGCTTGAACCATCTGGATTCGCACAGCCTGAGCGCCCACATCAGCCCCGGCGCGCGGCCTCGATTTGGGCGATGTCGATCTTCTGCATGGTCATCATCGCGTCGAAGACGCGCTTGGCCACCACGGGGTCGGGGTCGGCAATGCCGTCGGTCAGCGCGCGCGGCGTGATCTGCCACGACACGCCCCACCGGTCCTTGCACCAGCCGCATTCGCTTGCCTGCCCGCCGTTGCCGACGATGGCGTTCCACAGACGGTCGGTTTCGACCTGGTCGTCGGTGGCGATCTGGAATGAAAACGCCTCGCTCTGTTTGAAGTGCGGGCCGCCGTTCAGGCCGATGCACGGAATGCCGGCCACGGTGAATTCGACCGTCAGCACATTGCCCTGCTTGCCGTCGGGGTAGTCACCCGGTGCGTGAAACACGGCGCCCACGGCGCTGTCCGGGAAAGTTTTGGCATAGAAGCTGGCGGCGTCTTCGGCGCCGCCCTCGTACCAGATGCAGATGGTGTTCTTGCTCTTCATTCGGCTGCTCCTGTGGGGTTGGGGTTGCCGGATTTTCAGCGCCCGGCACCCCACGACGAACAGCAATGCAGCGAATCGACACGAACGGTCATCTTTTCAGGACGGCCGCTCACAGCTTGGCGATGGACACCTCGGTGGACTTGACCAGCGCCACCACTTCCGAGCCTACGCCCAGCTGCAGATCGTCGACCGAGCGTGTGGTGATGACGGAGGTGACGATGCCCCAGGGGGTTTCGACATCGACTTCGGACACGACATCCCCACGGATGATTTCGCGGACTTTGCCCTTGAACTGGTTGCGGACGTTGATGGCTTGAATGGACATGGGACGGGTTCTCCGGGTTAAATAAATTGAATGTCAGATGGCCCAGCGCAGGCCGTGCGCCGGTGTGGCGGGCCAGTGCGGGTCGGGTGTGGCTTGTGCGTCGGGCTTTTGCAGCACGCGGTCCAGGATGCGTTTTTCCACAGCGGCAAAGGCGGCGTCACCATGGCTGCGCGGGCGTGCCAGCGCAATGCGCTCATCCAGCGCGATGCGGCCGTCTTCGATCAGGATCACGCGGTCGGCCAGGGCCACCGCTTCCTGCACGTCGTGCGTGACCAGCAGCGCGGTAAAGCCGCTGCGCTGCCACAGGCCTTCAATCAGGCGGTGCATCTCGATGCGCGTCAGCGCGTCCAGCGCGCCCAGCGGCTCGTCCAGCAGCAGCAGGCGCGGGTTGTGCACCAGCGCGCGGGCCAGCGACACGCGCTGGCGCTGCCCACCGGACAGCCGCGCCGGCCAGTCGCCGCCGCGGTCGCCCAGGCCCACGCTGGCCAGCACTTCAGTGGCACGGCCGCGCTGCGCCTTGGGCAGGCCCAGCGTCACGTTGTCCAGCACGCGCTTCCAGGGCAGCAGGCGCGAGTCCTGGAACATGATGCGGGTGTCTTCGCGCAGGCCGGTGACGTCGTGCGCGTCCACACGCAAGCTGCCATCGCTGGCGGCATCCAGCCCGGCCACCAGGCGCAGCAAGGTGCTCTTGCCGCAGCCGCTGCGCCCCACGATGGCCACAAATTCGCCGGGCTCTATCACCAGTTCGGTGTTGCGCAGGACCTCGCGCGCGCCGTAGCGCTTGGTCAGGCCCTTGAGTTCAAGACGCACGCCGCTCATGCTGCGCTCCCCTGGTAGCCGGGATGCCACCTGAGCCAGTACCGTTCCAGCCCCCGGGCAAACACGTCCGCCAGCTTGCCCAGCAGCGCATACAGCAGGATGCCCACCAGCACCACGTCGGTCTGCAGGAACTCGCGGGCGTTCATGGTCAGGTAGCCGATGCCCGATTGCGCCGAGATGGTCTCGGCCACGATCAGGATTACCCACATCAGCCCCAGCGAAAAGCGCAGCCCCACCAGGATGGACGACAACGCGCCGGGCAGGATGATCTGGCGGTACAGCTGCCAGCGGCTCAGGCCGTAGGTGCGCCCCATCTCGATCAACCCCGGGTCCACATTGCGGATGCCGTGAAAGGTGTTCAGGTAAATCGGAAAAAACACGCTCACGCTGATCAGGAACAGCTTGGCCGATTCGTCAATGCCGAACCACAAAATCACCAGCGGGATCAGCGCCAGCGCCGGGATGTTGCGCAGCATCTGGAAGGTGGAGTCCAGCAGCGTTTCGGCCAGCCGCAGCGAGCCTGTGAGCAGGCCGAACGCCAGGCCCAGCCCGCCGCCAATGGCCAGGCCCGCCAGCGCGCGCCCGGCGCTGACTTTCACATGGGTCCACAGCTCGCCGGAGGCGGTCAGCGTCCAGGCGGCTTTGAGCACTTCCACCGGGGCGGGCAGCACGCGAGTGGACAGTAGGCCCAAGGCAGAAGCCGCTTGCCAGGCTGCGATCAAGCCGATGGGGAGCAGCCATGGCAATACGCGCTGCACTGCGGCGCGCAGCCATGGATTGCGGGTCAAGCCCGCAATGACAGAGGTACGGGGTTTGTCATCCCGGACTTGATCCGGGATCCACGCCTCGTTCGTGGCGCCTGCACTCGTCTGCAATTCCGGTACATGTGTGCTCATGGTTCAGCTTTGCGATGCGCGCGGCGCGTAGTTGTTGGCCACGACCTCGCCAAACGGACCGTTCAGCCGTCGACCCGGCAAGCCTTGCTCCAGCCCCGCGCGCAGCTTGCGCGGCAGCAGCGGGAACACCAGTTCGGCAAAGCGGTAGGCTTCCTCCAGGTGGGGGTAGCCCGACAGCACGAACGTGTCCAGACCCAGCGCGGCGTATTCCTCGATGCGCTGTGCCACCTGCTGCGGGTTGCCCACCAGGGCCGTGCCCGCACCGCCGCGCACCAGGCCCACACCGGCCCACAGGTTGGGGCTGATCTCCAGGTCAGCCCTCGTCCTCTTCTTCCCTCCCCCATGCAGCGCGGCCATGCGCCGCTGCCCTTCTGAATCCATCTTGGCGAATGCCGATTGCGCGCGGATCACCGTGTCGTCGTCCAGCCGGCTGATCAGGTCGTCGGCAGCCTGCCAGGCGGCGTCTTCGGTCTCGCGCACGATCACGTGCAGGCGAATGCCGAATTTCACCGTGCGGCCGTGCTTTGCCGCCCTGTCCCGTACATCAGCCACTTTTTTGGCCACGTCGGCCGGGGGCTCGCCCCAGGTCAGGTAGGTGTCCACCTGCTCGGCGGCCAGCTCATGGGCCGGTGCCGACGAGCCGCCGAAGTACACCGGTGGATAGGGCTTTTGCAGCGGCGGGAACAGCAGCTTGGCGCCCTTGACGCTCAGGTGCTTGCCGTCGTAGTCAAAGCTCTGCCCGTCGTGGCTCTTCGTGATGATTTCGCGCCAGATGCGGATGAACTCCGCCGACTGTTCATAGCGCGATGCATGGTCCTGGAACACGCCGTCGCCTTCCAGCTCGGTCTGGTCGCCGCCAGTGACCAGGTTGATGAGCAGGCGCCCGCCCGACAGCCTGTCAAACGTGGCCGCCATGCGCGCTGCAAGCGACGGCTGGTGCAGGCCAGGGCGCACCGCTACCAGGAACTTCAGGCGTTTGGTTACGGGCAGCAGCGACGACGCCACCACCCACGGGTCTTCGCACGAGCGGCCGGTAGGGATCAGCACGCCCTCGTAGCCCAGGTTGTCCGCCGCCTGGGCGATCTGTTTGAGGTAGTCGTGGTTGACTTCGCGGGCGCCTTCGCTGGTGCCCAGGTAGCGGCTGTCGCCGTGGGTGGGTATGAACCAAAAAACTTGCATCGTCTTCCTTACTTTGCTGCGAGGGACAGGCCTTCGGGCCGCCACACGATTTCGGCCACGCGCACGGGTTTGGGAATCAGCCCCAGCTTGTGGAACGCATCAGCTACACGCTGTTGATCCGCGACGGTCTGCGCGTTCAGCGGCCCCACGGGTGAACTGGGCCGGCGCTGCAAAAACAGGCTCACCACGCCGGCGTCCAGCCCGCTGAAGTCGGCAATCAGCTTGATGGCGTCCTTGCGGTTGCCCTGCACCAGGCGGTCAGCACGGTTGAGTTCTTCAAACAGAACGCCCAGCGCCTGCGGGTGCTGCGTGGTGAACGGGCGCGACGCCAGGTAAAACGAGTTGTTGCTGGACAGGTCGCGGCCCGTGGCGAGCGTGCGCGGCTTGATCGCCAGCTCGGTTGCGGCATAGAACGGGTCCCAGATGGCCCAGGCATCCACCGCCTTGCGCTCGAACGCGGCGCGTGCGTCGGCCGGCGCCAGGTAGATGGGCTGGATGTCGTCCCACTTCAGCCCGGCTTTGGCCACGGCTTGCACCAGCAGGTAGTGCGCGCTGGAGCCTTTTTGCAGCGCAATGCGTTTGCCTTTCAGGTCGGCCAGCTTCTTCAAAGGCGAGTCATTGAGCACCAGGATGGCCGAGCTGTCGGGCTTGGGCGGCTCGGCACCCACGTACAACAGGTCCTTGCCCGCTGCCTGCGCAAACACGGGCGGTGAATCGCCCGTCAGGCCGAACTCGAGGCTGCCCACAGACAAGGCCTCCAGCAGCTGCGGGCCGGCCGGGAATTCAACCCACGCCACTTTGGTGTTGGGCAGGCGCTTTTCGAGCCAGCCCGACTGCTTGATGACGACCAGGTTGGCAGCGGATTTCTGGTAGCCGATGCGCAGCTGGGCCGGCGCACTGCCCGGCGCCTGGGCGCGGCTGCCGGCGGCCCATAGCGCGGCGGTGGTGGCCAGCAGGCGCAGGAAGTTGCGGCGGATGGGAGAGGCGATGGGGTTCGTCATGACCAATACTCCTTATTGCGCCGGGTTCCAGGCAGCTTCCTTGACGGAAACAGCCTTGGGAATCAGCTTGAGGTCAAAGAAGGTGTCGGCGATCTTTTGCTGCTCGGCAATCACGGCGTCGCTCAGCGGGCGCACGTTGAACTCATAGCGGCGCAGGCTCAGCTCCACCACCTCCACCGGCAAGCCCTGCAGCGGCGCAATGATGTCGGCCGCCTGGCGCAGGTTGGCCTTGAGCCAGCGGCCGCGCTCCACGGAGTCGTCAAACAGCGCTTCGATCACCTTGGGGTTCTTGCCCACAAAGCCGCGCTCGCCCAGGTAGTACTGGTAGTTGTTGACCACGCCCTTGCCGTCGGCCAGCACACGCGCGCCAATGGTCTTTTCAGCCGATGCCTGGAACGGGTCCCAGATGACCCAGGCGTCCACGGCCTTGCTTTCAAACGCGGCGCGTGCGTCGGCCGGGGCCAGGTACACGGGCTGCACGTCTGACAGCTTCAAGCCGTTCTTTTCCAGCAGGCGCACCAGCAGGTAATGCACGTTGCTGCCCTTGTTCAGCGCGACCTTCTTGCCCTTGAGCTCGGCCACGGATTTGAGCGGCGAATCTTTCGCCACCAGGATGGCCTCGGCCTGCGGCGCGGCCGGGTCATGGCCGAAGTAAACGAATTTGGCACCGGCGGCCTGGGCAAAGATGGGCGGTGCCTCGCCCACGTAACCAACGTCGACCGAGCCGACATTCAGGCCTTCCAGCAGCTGCGGGCCGGCGGGGAACTCCACCCACTTCACGCCAAAGCCCAGCGGGGCCAGGCGCTTTTCCAGCGAGCCCTGTGCCTTTTGCAGCACGAACAGGCTGGCCGACTTCTGGTACCCGATGCGAAGTTCGCCCTTGGCCTGCGCCTTGGCCACGGGCAGCAGCAAAAAGCTGGTGACCAGCAGCGTGGCCAGCAGCACAACCAGCGCAATCGCAACGTTGCGCAAGGCAGATATCCAGCGGATGGAGGGGACAGCGGCTTCGGCGCTGTCGGTGGTGATTTGACTCATGTGACTATCCTTTTCATGGCGTGCAGGCGCAGGTTTCCCCTGCCGCCTGCACAGGCGGTTTGACTGAAGAACACGGGAATGCGGCGGCCGGCCCCCCTTGACGCGGGGCCTGGCATCAGCAGCAACAGGGGTGCGTCAGACGCTACATCGCACGCGGGAGAACGGCACCGGCTCAAACCCGGCGGTGGCCGGTGCGCGGTGGCCGCTGCGCAGGCCTTCATGGAACAGCGTGTCCACGGCTTCGTCCAGGCGCGCCGTGATCTCGGGCCCGACGTTGTACGCGCCCTCGGGCGTCAGTGCCACCTGGGCGTCGGTGGCATACACGCCTGGCAGGATGTGCCGCGCCGACAGCGACTGCAGCACCGGCCGCAGCGCGTAGTCCAGCGCCAGCATGTGATGAGGGCTGCCGCCGGTGGCCAGCGGCAGCACCAGCTTGGCTTTCAGCGCGGTCTGTGGCAGCAGGTCCAGAAAGACTTTCAGCACGCCGCTGTAGGCCGCCTTGTACACCGGCGTGGCCACCACGATGGCGGTGGCGCGCTGCACCTGGTCGATGGCACGGGCGATGCTGCGGTGGGCCGTGTCGGCCAGAAGCAATGCCTGGGGCGACAGGTCACGGATCTGCAACCGCTCCACATACACGCCGCGCAGTTGCAGGCGCTGGTGCACCGAATCGAGCAATGCCGCCGAGCG
>CALRYY010000129.1:0-11028 GCA_943372515.1 Ramlibacter sp. 2FC
AGCTGGGTACTCAGGCTGCCGGACAGCGACGGGCGCAGGTACTGCGCCAGGTAAGGTGCCGCCACACCCAGCGCCAGGCGCGACACCGTGACCGTGGCGGACGCTGCGCTAGCCATGGCTGATCCGGCAAAGGTCAGGGACGCCTGGGGCGGGCGCGACGCGACGCTGGCCGAGCCGCTGAACTTCAGGGGCTGCACCAGCGGCCACTGGATGGCGCTTGCGTCCAGCATGACGCCCGCCAGCGTGACCGTCGCCCGCGGGCTGGTGGATGCGTCGTCAAAGGCTGCCACGCCATCGCGCACCGACAGCCGCTGAACAGATACGTTCCAGGCGGATTGCGTGGTAGAGGCAACGGGCTGGGTACCAGCAGCTGCCCCTGTCCCCTTGTCCAGGCTCAAGTCCAGGTTCAGCCGGCCTTGTGCGCTTCGCCGGATGTCTACGCGGGGCCCCGTCATTTCCACCGACTGGATGCGGGCCAGGCGCTCCAGCGGGCGCACGTCGTCCAGTTGCACGGACAGCGTGTCAAACCCCAGCAGCGGCGCGGCATCGGCCGTGGCCAGCCGGGCGCCCCGCGCCATCAAGTTGCCACTGAGCTTGACCACAGGCGCCGGTGACTGCTCAAACGCCAGCCGCAAGTCAGCGTCCAGCACGGCAGCCTGCAGCCGCACGGGCAGGCTGGGTGGAAGGTACCCCAAGTAAGGCGCCAGGTCGAAGCCGGCGATGCGCAGCGTCGCGTCCGTCTTGCGGCTTTGGGTAAATGGCGTGCCTTGGGCCGCTGTGTCAAACCGGCTGCCATTGAGCACAAACGCCAGTTGCGGCTGCACCTGGACATCGCGGTGGGCGTTGAGGTTGCTCAGGAACGGGATGCCCAGGTTCAGCTCACGCAGTGCGTGGGTGCGCTTGACGTCGGCGTCCGTGTAGTCGACCGATCCGCCCTTGAGCACCAGGTTGTACAGCGCAAAGCGCTGAGGATCCGCCGGCGCAGACGCGGGCGGCTGTTGCAGACGGGCCAGGATGTCGTCAACGTCGTACCGCCCTGCCCCCAGGTGGGCAACGCGCAGCTGGGGCGCGTCTACCTGCACGGCATCCACCACCGGGGCCAGCCGCAGCAGGGATTGCAACTCTGCATCTATATAGATACGGCTGACTTGCAGCTGGGCAGCGTCGCCGGCGGCCGACGCCACACGCAGGCCGTGCAACGTCAGCTCCAGCGTCCAGGGGCGAAAGTCCACCTGCGCGACCTGGACCGCGCGGCCCAGCTGTTGGGTCGCCGACTTTTCGATGGCCCGCTTGAGCAGCGGCGGTACCACCAGCCAGGCCAGACCCCAAACGGCCAGAAGACCCACCAACGACCAGACTGCCCACTTTGTCCAACGGGCGCTCCTTGGATTTTTGAACTGCATGGCCTGAGTTTTCAGCGCACACCCCAAAAGGTCAATGCGCATTTGCCGCCACCATGAAGAAAGCCCGGACGGGTCTGGCCTGCAGCCTGCCCCGTCCGGGCTTGACGGCTGGCACAAGGCCCATGCCGTCTGGGTACGCAACGGGGAGGGTTATGTCCCGCGCCGCGTCGAAGGCAATAGATTGCCTCCATGGGTGGCCGGGGCTGCTGCAACGTCCATCGGGCGATGGCGTCTGGCTCCTACCGGCTGGATGCTCGAATGAACAAGCCCTGCAAACTTATGTGATGAGGGCCATGAATACAAATCGGATTTTCAATGGCGCAGTGGCGATCCATTGCCCGAATTGGCTTGACAGGACAAATAGAGGTTGCAGCCCATTCAGTTCGGCGCCAGCCGTTGTGAAACGAGGCAAAAACAGGCCGCAAACGACCAGCCAGGGGCATTCCCAGCCTCAAAAACTGTATTTATATACAGCTTTCTAAATGTAATTAAATGAATAACAAGTTAATCTTTTATACTTGACTGGGTATTTTGATTCAATCAAAATCCGCCCAGTCCCAAAAAACTAGGGACAACCCGAACCCGCTGCCGACCCCGGCTAAGTCAAATCGCTGCAAGATGTCCAGAGGACGGCGCAGGATTTTGATGGCGTACCAATCCAAACGATGAGCCTGAGTGAAGTGATGCTGGCAACCCAGCATGACAAGCCAGGCCCGCGCGTAGAAAGGAAGTGCTATGACAGCGTTAGGACAAATCGCCCAGGGCATGCGAGTCTTCGCATCCGATATTGCCCAAGGCTTTTTTGAGATCACGCACAACGGCTTTGCCCTCGTCGGCCTGGCTGTGGTGTTTTCTGTGATCACCCTGACTGCCCGCCCCGACTTGCGTCAGGCTGGCGAAGTGAAACTCATCGGCTGGCTGCAAGCCCGCCAGGTGGCCTCCATGGGCATGGAAGTGGAAAGCGACGCCATTGATCGCGCCACAGCCACCAACCCAAAAAGTCTGCCCAAACAGCAAGCGGCCGTTGCCTTCTGGCTCAGCCGCAAGTACCGTGTGGCGCCCGAGCCTTTGGGCGCGCTGGTGGCCGAGGCCTATGAGATTGGTGCGCGCACCCGGCTCGACCCCACCTTGATCCTGGCCATCATGGCGGTCGAATCGGGCTTCAACCCCTTTGCCCAAAGCCCTGTTGGCGCCCAGGGCCTGATGCAGGTGATGACCGGCATCCACAGTGACAAGTACGAGAGCTTTGGCGGCAAGCTGGCTGCTTTCGACCCGGTCACCAACCTGCGTGTGGGCGTGAAGGTGCTGCAGGAATGCATTGCCCGCGCCGGCTCGCTGGAAGGCGGCCTGAAGTTCTATGTGGGCGCAGCCAACCTGGAAGACGACAACGGCTACGCCGGCAAGGTCATGGCTGAACACCAGCGCTTGCTGCAAGTGGCTGGCGGCAAGTCCATTCCGGCGTTCAACCCGCCGGTTCAGGCCATCCCCGTGGTGGCCCCGCCCATGCCGGCGCCGGCCATCGAGAAGGTCGCCGCGCTGGCCAGTTCCTGAGCGCCTGGGCTACACTAGGCGGGTGCGCGACTGGCGATAGGCGCGACGCCCCTTGCGGCGCCGCTGCTGACGTGGATGACCACTGGGAAGCGCACCGCCCTGGCAACGGGGTGATCAGCCGTTCGCCTGGGCAGCCCTGGTTCATTCAGGGACCACCGTCTAAGGACTGCCACCATGTACGACCGTACCATTCTTGTTGAACAGACCGACCCCGAGCTGTGGGCCGCCATCCAGGCCGAAAATGCGCGCCAGGAACACCACATCGAGCTGATTGCCAGCGAAAACTACGCGTCGCCGGCCGTCATGGCCGCGCAGGGCACGCAGCTCACCAACAAATACGCAGAGGGCTACCCGGGCCGCCGCTACTACGGCGGCTGCGAACATGTTGACGTGGCCGAACAGCTGGCCATTGACCGTGTGAAGCAGATTTTTGGTGCCGAGGCCGCCAACGTGCAGGCGCACTGCGGTGCATCCGCCAACGAAGCAGTCTTTCTGGCGTTCCTGAAGCCCGGCGACACCATCATGGGCATGAGCCTGGCCGAAGGCGGCCACCTGACGCACGGCATGGCACTGAACATGAGCGGCAAATGGTTCAACGTGGTGAGCTACGGCCTGAACGACAAGGAAGAAATCGACTACGACGCCATGGAGCGCAAGGCCCATGAAACGAAGCCCAAGCTGATCATTGCCGGTGCCTCGGCGTACAGCCTGCGCATTGACTTTGAGCGTTTTGCCAAATTGGCCAAGGATGTCGGCGCGATCTTCATGGTGGACATGGCCCACTACGCCGGCCTGATTGCCGCTGGTGTGTACCCCAACCCCGTGCCGCATGCCGACGTGGTGACCTCCACCACCCACAAGAGCCTGCGCGGCCCACGCGGCGGCATCATTCTGATGAAGGCCGTGCATGAGAAGGCCATCAACAGCGCCATCTTCCCCGGCCTGCAGGGCGGCCCGCTGATGCACGTGATTGCCGCCAAGGCCGTCGCGTTCAAGGAAGCGCTGCAACCTGAATTCAAGGCTTACCAGCAGCAAGTGGCCAAGAACGCCGTGGTGGTGGCCGAGACGCTGGTCCAGCGCGGCCTGCGCATCGTCAGCGGCCGCACCGAAAGCCACGTCATGCTGGTGGACCTGCGCGCCAAGGGCATCACCGGCAAAGAGGCCGAGGCCGTGCTGGGCGAAGCCCACATGACCATCAACAAGAACGCCATCCCCAACGATCCGGAAAAGCCCATGGTCACCAGCGGTGTGCGCATTGGCACCCCCGCCATGACTACGCGCGGCTTCAAGGAGGATGAAGCCCGCCTGACAGCCAACCTGATCGCCGACGTGCTGGACAACCCGCGCGATGCAGCCAATATTGCTGCCGTGCGCGCCAAGGTCAACGCGCTGACGGCGCGCTTTCCGGTTTACCGCTGAGCATGAAGTGCCCCTTTTGCGGTCACGCTGAAACCCAGGTGGTGGAAACGCGTGTGTCCGAAGACGGGGACTTCATCCGGCGCAGGCGCCAGTGCGGCGCCTGTGAAAAGCGCTTTACCACCTACGAACGGCCCGACGTCAATTACCCGGCGGTCGTCAAGAAAGACGGCCGGCGCATCGAGTTTGAGCGCGGCAAGCTGCTGGCGTCCATGAACCTGGCATTGCGCAAGCGCCCGGTCAGCACCGAGCAGGTTGACAGCGCCATTGAGCGCATCGAGGAAAAGCTGCTGAACCTGGGCGTACGCGAAATCCCGTCCAACCGCATTGGCGAGCTGGTCATGCGCGAGCTGAAAAAGCTCGACAAGGTCGCTTACGTGCGGTTTGCCAGCGTTTACCGCAGCTTTGAAGACATTGACGAGTTCAAGACGCTGGTGGACGAGGTGAGGCGGTAACTCTCCCAGGGGAGCAAGCCTGCGGGCGAACAACCCCGCAAACCGGCTCCGCCCGTCTCCCGCACCCGCCCGTTCGTCCGCTCCTGCTGGGCCTGCCGCAAAAGTCAGGCAACACTGCGCCCATGCAAAAGCAGCATGGCTTAACCCTGATCGAGTTGATGGTCGTTCTGGCCATCTCTGCCATCCTGGCATTCCTGGCTGCGCCCTCGTTCACCTCGGCGATCCGCTCCAACTCGATTTCGAGCACCGTCAATACCTTTTTGTCCGACATGCGCTATGCGCGCAGCGAAGCCATCCGCCTGGGCGGCGCTGTGGTGTTATGCCGCAGCGACGCCCCCGAGGACGCCGCCCCGGCCTGCGGCACCGGCCACGGCCCCGGCAACAACGGCTGGGTCAGTGGCTGGTTCATCTTTCACGACCTGGACAACGACGGCGCCTGGGATGCGGGCGAACGAATACTGCGCGTGCAGGCAGCCAGTTCGTCGCCAGACCAGATTGTGGAAGACGGCGCAGACTCGTCAACCCTTTTCAGGTTCACGGCAACAGGCCGACTGCTCAGCAGTGCATCCGCCACCTCCATGCGCTTTGGCAGCAGCGCCAACGGTACCGCACGCAGGACGGTCTGCGTTGGCGTGAGCGGACGTGCGCGCGTAGACAGCAGTGGCTCCGCAGTTTGCGAATAGGAATGTGCACGTGTTGACGAACCCTAATTCTCTTCACCGGCAGTCAGGCGCCTCGCTCATTGAGGTGCTGGTGTCCATGTTGATCCTGGCGTTTGGCATGCTCGCGCTGGGCGGCATGATCAGCTACGCGGTGCAGATGCCCAAGCTGGCAGGCTACCGGGCCACGGCGGCTGCGATTGCGGCAAGCCATGTCGAGCGCATGCGCGCCAATTCGGAGGCGTTTGTCGCCAACGAATACAAGGAGACCATGACCTACAAGCAGAACCTGCCAACGGGCACCTTGTGCGTTTACCCGGCCTGTACGTCAGCGTCCATTGCGTTCAAGGACAGGTACGAGACGCAATCCATCTTGCGCAACGATCTGAGGCCCCTGGCGGGCATGCGCGTACGGTGTGATGCGAATGATTGCACGACCGGGCGTGGCGACATCTGGATCATCTGGGACGAGCCTTCTGTTTTTGCCGGGCTCGACTCCGCGACGTCTGATGAATGCCCCGCCCCCAACGCGGACCCTACATTCACCGCCTTCACAGACCCCAAGCCGCGTTGCCTGCACGTGAGGTTTTCGCTATGAGATACACCGCCGCGGCCGGTATCAACACAGCCACCCGCATGCGGGGCCTGTCGCTCATTGAGTTGATGGTGTCCATCGCCATTGGCCTGGTGGTGACGATTGCCGTGGTGTCGTCCTATATCGGCTCACTGGGCGCTACCCGGGTGTCGGAGGCGCAGGTGCGCATGAATGAAGACGGCCAGGCTGCGCTCACCATCCTGGCACAGAACATCCGCATGGCGGGCAACAACCCCAAGCAGATGGACTATGCCAATGACGCGCCGCGAAACCCCATTACCGCCACTTTCAGCATCCGCGGGTGCGACGGCACATTCAGCAATATCACGACGCAGCCCGCCTACATCGACCTGACCTGCGCTGGCGGCGGCTCCCCGGACTCCATCGCCGTGCGTTACGAGGCCGATATCTACAACACCGTACCCAATAGCGGGTCGCCCACTGACTGCCTGGGCCAGACGCTGCCCTTGCTCACCGGCACTGCCAACAAGGGCGTGCCGGCGGTGCCCACCGCCGTGACCTACACAGTGGCAGACAACCGGTTTTACATCGCCAACTCGGTTGCCGTTCCATCACCGGGCTTGTACTGCAAAGGCAACGGCAATGCCATAGCCCAGCGGCTGGTGGAGAACGTTGAAGACCTGCAGTTTGAATACGGCACCGCCCCGATTGCTGTCACCACCCTGTATGTCGCGGGGTACATCTCGGCAGGCGACGTAGACGGGCTGAGCCTGGACATTGAAGAGCGCTGGTCCAAGGTGCTGACGGTGCGCGTCTGCGTGGTGATCCGCAGCGAGGAAGCCCTGGCGCCCGACACAGCCTCTGCGAGCTACACCCGGTGCGATGGGACCGCCAACAACGCCCCGCCCGACCTGCGGCTGCGTAAAGCCTATTCCACCACGGTGTTGCTGCGCAACCGCAAGAAGTTCTAGCGGGCGGAGCCACTCACACCATGAACAACATGCCCACCCGATCCACACGGTCGCCCCGGGCCCCAAGGGGCCCGCAACGCGGCGTCGTGCTCATCATTTCGCTGATCATGCTGGTGATCCTGTCGATGCTGGCCACGCTGAGTATCCGCAATGCAACGTCGTCTGAAAGCGTTTCGGGCAATGCACGCACCACGCTGCTGGCCACCCAGGCCGCTGAAATGGCCCTGCGCTACTGCGAGCAGGGGTTGGTGCAGGCGCACACCGGGGCATTGACTCCGCTGGACCCAACCCAGCTGCCAACCCGCCTGCCGTACGTGGCGGGCACAACGCCGCGATGGAAAACCCTGTCGATCTGGGACAACGCATCCACCGATGTCTTCGTTGTCCCCAGCACCGTTGTCAACCATGACGCGACTGCCGCGACCTATGCCCGCGCACCGGAATGCATGGTGGAGCGCCTGCAGGTTGTCAACAGCGCGGGCAATTTCACCGATACATCCACCTATGTGATCACCGCCCGCGGTTTTGGCCCCGACGAAACCGGCGCCAGCAATACCCGGCCCACCGGCAGCGAAGCGTGGATGCAGTCCACCGTCGAACTCAAATAGAGGTAGCGACATGATGAAATCCACTCCCCGGCCCAGCCGCATCGCCGGCATCGTCCTGGCCAGCTTTGCAGTGCTGCCCCTTCAGGCACAGATGGCGCAAGACCCGCTGCTGTCGCGCACAGCCGCGGTGGAGCCCAACATCGTCTTCATGTTTGACGATTCAGGCTCCATGCCCGCCACCGCCATTTACCAGTACGGCGGCGTCGCCAGCGGCATGGGCATGACCGGCCCCAACGGTGACGCGGTGTTTGACAACGACGGCAACATCAGATCCGTCTGGCTGAATCTGCCCACCACCTTCTATGGCCGCTCGCCGGACGTCAACCTGATCTACTACGATCCGCGCGTCACCTACAAGCGCCGCGTCAATGCCGACGGCACTGAACAGGCCGCCGGCTCCACCACCGGCCTCGGTTCGTTCAACGTCTACTTCTATAAACCCCCGGCAACAACCATATACGGGGTCTCGAGCGTCAGTGTCATCAACAAGGGCGCCGGCTACCCCGCCACAGGGGTGACAGCCACGTTCCCCATGCCGCCAGCCGGTGGAACGCGGGCAGCTGCCACGATACAGGTTGCTTCGACCCAGAAGGTCAACTCCGTGACGGTCAACAAGCCCGGCGCGGGCTACCCCAACACCGGGATCGTGGCCACGTTTTCCGACCCGCCTGCAGGCGGTGTCCGCGCCACCGGCAACGTGACCACCAGCAATTTTTCCAATGCGGTGTCTAACGTCACCGTGACCAACCGCGGCCGCGACTATGCGGCCACAGGCGTCATAGCCACATTCGCAAACCCGCCGGCCGGGGGCACTGTGGCCACCGGGAACGTGATCATCAGCGCCACAAAAAAAGTGGGCTCTGTTGCTGTGGCGAGCATGGGCAGCGGCTTTTCAGGGGCGCCCACTGTCACCTTCAGCGATCCCCCGTCGCCCGGCGTACGGGCCACGGGTACGGTCAACATGGGCACGTCGGGCGCTATCTCTGGTGTCACCGTGATCTCCGGCGGCTGCTTTCCGAACAACACGACCGTCAGCTTTTCGGACCCCCAGGCGGCCAACGGCGTTCGCGCGACCGCAGATGTCGTACGGGCCAACAACGGCACGGGTTGTACCAGCGGCAACCGGAGAATTGTGGCCATCAATATGACCAATGTTGGATCGGGATATTCTTCGCTGCCTACGCTGACGTTCTCTCCAGCGGGGTCGGGCTTGCGGTCATTTCTGCCTGTCCTGGGCTTCACCAATGTCATTTCCGGCATCACCATTACCGACCCGGGCATTGGTTACACCAGCCCGCCGAGCCTGACCATCGGCAACGCAGGCGGCGGCACCGGAGCAACCCTGAATGCTGTGCTGGCCGACACCAACTGGGTCACCGGGTTCACCATCACCCACCCCGGCTCCGGCTACACCAGCAACCCGGGGATTTCGTTGAGCAATACGGGCGGCGGTACCGGCGCGCTCTTCACGACCAGCCGTGCCACCGTGCGGGGCATTTCCGGTATCACCATCATCGACGGAGGTTCGGGCTACACCAGCGCGCCAACGGTCACTATCAGCGCCAGCTCCGGCGCTGGCGCCGACTTCACGGTCAATATGGGCACGACCAACGTGATTTCGGGCGTCACCATCACCAATCCCGGCGCAGGTTACACCACCCAACCCACGTTCACCCTGTCGGGCACAAGTGGGGGCTCCGGTGCCACCTTCAGCTACAGCTACTCTTCCGGTTCTGCGCCCGTCGTCAACAAGACCTGGGACGGCGTGGGCAGCCCGACCACCTCCATCAGCTACTTCACCCCCACCTATACGCCCGACGCCAACAGCCCGCTGGCCGCAGGTGCCAGCGTTATCTCGTACCCCAACACCGCCACGTCCACCATCGCCAACTACCCCAAGTTCCGCAACCGCACCGATTGCGGCACGGCGACCTCCACCGTGTGCACCTGGGCCCAGGAGCGCCAGAACTACGCCAACTGGAAGACCTACCACAGCAACCGCATGGACCTTGCCAAAACCGGTATTGGCCTGGCCTTCCAGCCGCTGAATCCGACATTCAGGCTGGGATGGGGAACCATCAACAAGCTCAACAATGACAGCGAGCTGCACAAGGGCGTTCGCTTGTTCGACTCTACGGTGCAGGGGGAATTTCTGACCTGGCTGTACGGTCGCAACACAGGTGGCGGCACACCCAACCGGCAGGCGCTGAGCAAGGTGGGGCAGTATTTCGAGCGAACCGACAATTCGGGCCCCTGGGCCGATTCACCTGATGGCAGCAGTACCAGCGTCACATCGAACGCCGCTGAATCGACAACCCATGCCAGCTGCAGACGCTCGTATGCGATGCTGATGACCGACGGCTACTACAACGACAGCCTCAGCTTGACCGACGAAGATTCGTCAGCGCCGCCGGCCATCACCAGCCCCACGAGCTACCAGTACACACCGGTGGGGCCCTACAGCGACACCATTGACGGCACCAAGTACAACAACACGTTCGCCGACGTCGCCATGAAGTACTGGGTGCGTGACCTGCGGCCCAATCTACCCAACGCGGTGAAACCGGTACCCGGCGACGAAGCCTATTGGCAGCACCTGAATTTTTATGCCATCGGACTGGGGCTGGTGGGCACGTTGAACGCCAACGACCCCCAGGTACTGGCTGACCTGACCGGCAGCGCATCCAGCACGCCCCCGCGGACGAAGAACTGGCCATCGCCGAGCACGGAAAACCCGACCTCCATCGACGACATGTGGCACGCCACCATCAACGGCCGGGGCAAGATGCTGAACGCCAAGACCGCTGCAGAGCTGAACAGCGCCATCGTCCAGATGATGTCTGACATCAGCGGCAAGGAAGCCACCCAATCAGGCGTGGCCGTGTCAACCGCCAGCCTGACCCAAGGGACCAAGAAATACACGCCCAGCTATACCTCGGTCAGCTGGAACGGCAACGTCACCGCCTACAACCTCGACCCGAGCACCGGCAACCAGCTGGGCGTTGCCTGGCAGGTGGAAACGCTGATTTCGACAGACCCGGTCTCCGGGAAAAAGACGTATTCATCACTGATTCCCGACCATGCAAGCCGCAATATTTATGTGGGCAATGGTGCCACCAGCGGACCACGGGCCGTGGAATTCAAGCACGCGTCCATGGGAACGGGGCTGCTCAGCCAGATGAATGGTACGGTCAATGCCGACCTCATCAACTTCCTGCGCGGGGATGCCTCCAAGGAACATTCCAGCGTGACCGAAAACGATCCGTCGGCCATTTACCGGCCGCGCGTCACACGGCTGGCCGATATCGTCAACTCCACGCCGGTCTACGTCAAAGACACGCTGGACCTTTCGTATGAAAAGCTGCCGGAGGGCACGGATGGGCGCGACACCTACCGCGCTTTCGTCGAT
>CALRYY010000130.1:0-10853 GCA_943372515.1 Ramlibacter sp. 2FC
CAGGCTGTCCACCAGGTCCAGTGCCTCGTCCACCGCGCCCGCGAGCGCATCCGGGCGCAGCTTCGACGGGCCGCCTGCGATGGCGTCCAGGTAGATGCAGATCCGCTTGGAGTCAATGACGACCTTGCCCGCCGTCCAGTCCACCAGGGTGGGCACGACGGCCGGGTCGCAGCCGCCGGTGCTCACCGCCGTGCTGCCCGTGTGCACATCCGCCAGCGCGATTCCCTCCAGCGCGCAGGCGTGCATGCGCAGGCGCACATAGTCGGGCAGGTAGGTTTCACCCGCCACGATGCTCATGGTGTTCGACGTGTAGGCCAGGCCGTGATGCGCCAGCACCGCGCGGACCTTTTGCGAACAGATGGAATTGGGCGCGTGGAACAGCTCGAACCGGGGCGCCTGCGCGCCCCCCTCATTGCCAATGCGCTCGGTCGGGCTGGCCAGTGGCGCCCGCGCTGCAGCCACGGCCGCCTGAAGGTCAATGGTCATGGGTCAGTCCAGGGCAATGCGGGTGGCGGTTGCCATCTGCTTCCAGCGCACCATGTCGCTGGCAATCGTGGCGCCAAACGCTTCGGGTGTGGAGGTCTGCACGGTGATGCCCTGCTTTTCCAGCTCGGCACGGACCTCGGGCAGGCTGACCACGGCTGCAAAGTCGCGGTTCAGCCGCTGGACCAGCTCGGGTGGGGTTTTGGCTGGGGCGGCCACGCCAAACCAGGTGTCCACGTCTTCCATGGCTGTCACGCCCTGCTCGCGGAATGTCGGCACGTCGGGGATCAGCGAGCTGCGCGCCGTGCCCGTCACGCCTACGGCACGCAGCCGCCCGCTGCGGATGAACGGCAACGCCGAGGTCACGGACGAAAAGATCATCTCGACCTGGCCGCCCATCACGTCCGTCATCGCGCCCGAGATGCCCTTGTAGGGAATGTGAACGATGTGCAGCCCCTGGCGCAGCTTGAGCAGCTCGATGCCGAAATGGTGCGGCGAGCCATTGCCAGGCGACGCGAAATTCGTGCGCCCGGGGTTCTTCTTGGCGTGGGCAATCAGGCCGGCAATGTCTTTCACCGGCAGGCCGGGCGTGACCGCAACGACGAATTTCGCATCGCCCAGCCGCGTGACCGGTGCAAAGTCCTGCGCCATGTTGTAGGTCACGTACTTGGCCACGGCGGCGGTGATCACTGTGGAGTTCGCCAGCACCAGCAGGGTGTGCCCGTCGGCCGGTGCCTTGGCCACGAAAGTGCTGCCGATCTGGGTGGACGCGCCGGGCTTGTTGTCCACAATGACCGGCTGGCCCCATCGCTGCGACAGCCGCGCGGAGATCAGCCGCGAGATGATGTCGGCGCCGCTGCCCGGTGTGGTGGGCACGACCAGCACGACCGGCTTGGTCGGAAACGGCGCGGGGGTTTGCGCACCGGCCGTTGCGGCGCACGCCGCGAACAGGGCCAGGCCCAGCGCCTTCAGGTGGATTGTCAATTTCATGGTGTTGCTTTCATCAAAAGTGGCCGCCCGGGCAGAAACTTGCAAATCCTTCCGGGCGGCCTGGGAAACAATCTGGGAAATCAATCCCGGGGCATCAATCGACGGTGACCTTCACCCGCTTCAACACTTCCGCATAGCGCGCGCGGTCGTTGCGCATCAGCTCGCCCAGCTGTTGCGGGGTCAGCGCCTGCGGAGTGAAGCTGAAGGTGGCCAGCTTCTCGGCCACATCGGGCTGCGCCAGCGCGTCGATCACGGCCTTGTTGATGTCCAGGACCACATCGCGCGGTGTGCCGGCGGGCGCAAAGAACCCGTTCCAGGCAAAGGCGTCCAGGTGGGGCGGGCCGCCGGCCTCGCCCAAGGTGGGCACATCGGGCGCGGCGCTCGAGCGTGCACGGTCCGCCACGGCCAGCAGGCGCACACGGCCCGCCTTGAGCAGGGGCAGCACCGTGGCAATGCTGCCAAAGGCCCAGTCCACCTCGCCGGTAGAGACCGACACATACAGCTGCGACGTTTCCTTGAACGCCACGTGCGTCATCGTCGCGCCAAGCGCGGACTCCAGCTGGGCCGACGCCAGGTGGATCGGGCCGCCCACGGCGTTGGAGCCATAGGTCAGCTGCGTCGCTGAATTCCGGCTTGCGTCGATCAGGTCCTTGACGGACCTGAGCTTGCTGCCCGTGCCCACGACGATGAAGAACGCCGTGCGGAACATCAGCGCCACGGGCACCAGCTCACGCTCGGGGTCGTACCGCAGGTTCTTGAAGATCAGCGGGTTGATCGACAGGTTGCCCACGTCGGCCAGCACCAGCTCGTTGCCCGTGGGCGGCAAATTCTTCATGGCGTTGATGGCCACCACGCCGGCGCCGCCGGGTTTGGCGTCCACCACCACGGGTTGCTTCCAGCGCGCGGTGAGCTTCTCGGCCACCAGGCGCGCGACCGTGTCGGGGCCGCTGCCTACCGGCAAGGTGCTGGTGATGCGGGTGGGCGCGGTTGTCACGGTCTGGGCCTGGGCGCCAGCCGCCAGGGCGCCAACCAGCGGGATCGTTACCCCTTGAATGAAGCTGCGTCTTTTCATAGGTCTCCTGGATGTTTTTAGATGGGGTAGTGCGCCGCGCCATGCGTGACGGTGGTCAGACGCACTTCGGTGAAGTCTTCAATCGCGTAGTAGCCCGAGCGGCCCCAGCCGCTGTCCTTGACGCCGCCGTTGGGCAGCGCGGGTTCGCCGGCCATGGTGGCGCCGTTCACATGCACCATGCCGCAGTCAAACCGCTGTGCCAGCCGCAGGCCGCGCCCGGCGTCCTGCGTGAGGATGCCCGCGCTCAGGCCGTAGGGCGTGGCCATGGCTTGCGCCAGCGCTTCTTCCTCGCCGTCCACGGCCTGTACCACCAGCACCGGGCCAAAGGTTTCCTCGCACGACACCGCGGCGCTGGCGGGCACGTCAGCCAGGATGGTGGGTTGGAAAACCCGACCTTTGGATCCACCGCCGCTCACCACGCGGGCGCCTTGCTCCATCGCGTCTTTCACACGCTCCTGGACGGCACGCAAGGCGCGGTCGTTGATCAGCGGGCCGATGACGGTGCCGGGGGCCGACGGATCACCGCAGGCCAGCGCTTCGGTGCGCACGGCCAGGCGCTTGAGGAACTCGTCGTGGATGGCCCGCTCGATGAAGATCTTGCGGGTGTTCATGCAGATCTGGCCCTGGTGGAAGAACGCGCCGAACACGGCGGTGTCCACCGCGCGGTCCAGCTGCGCGTCGTCCAGGATGATCAAGGGGTTGTAGCCGCCCAGCTCCAGCACGATGCGCTTGAGCGCGCGGCCGGCCCGCTCGGCCAGCATGCGGCCGGTGGCCGACGAGCCGGTGAAATTGATGCTGCGCACATGCGGGCTCGCAAAGAAAGCGTCGGCAATCGGCCCTGCCTCGCCGGGCCCATGGGTCACCACATTGAGCGTGCCCGGCGGGAACCCGGCTTCGTCCAGGATGTCGGCCAGCGCCAGGCCGGCCGACAGCGGCGCTTCCTCGGACGGCTTGAGCACTACCGTGTTGCCAAACGCCATGGGCAGGATCACGGTACGCCAGGCCAGGCTGAACGCGCCGTTCCAGGGCGAAAAGCCCGCCACCACGCCCAGCGGCTTGCGCACCGCCATGGCAAAACGTCCAGGCATGTCGCTGCGCAACACATCGCCCTGCGACCGGTAGCCCCAGCTGGCCGCCTGGCGCAGCAGGTCCACCGCCCAACGGATCTGAAAGCCCGCAAAACCGGCGGCGGTGCCGGTCTCGCGTGCCAGCAGCTGCACGATCTGCTTGGACTTTTTCTCAACGACAGTTGCCGCAGCCAGAAACAGGCGCTGGCGTTCGCCGGGCCCCATGGCGGCCCAGGCCGGAAAGGCCGCATGCGCGGCTTCAATCGCAGCCTGCGCTTCGGGCGCGCCTCCGGCTGAAATGCACGCGACCACCTCGTCGTTGAACGGGTTGCGGTCAGCGAATGTTGAATCGCTCAACGCAGACCATTTGCCGTTGATGTAGTGGGTGGTGTGCCAGTCGTTGGACAGCTTGGGGATTGCGTCGGTCATGGGGTTCAGGGAGCGTGGATCGGTCCGGCGGATGGTAGGCAGCGGGTCAGTGATGGTGAAGATGCGAAAACGGCGGACTTGATACCGGAAATGCAATACCTGAAATACATTGCGGCCCCCTCATATTGACGGCTTGTCACCTTGACAGTTGGACACTCTGACGCAAGGTAAATCTCAATGGCGCGCGGCGCCCGCACGCAGAAGAATCGGCGGCCTGTCTGAATGGAGCGCCCGCTATGTCCCGCCGAAATTTTCTTGCCGCTGGTTGTGCCTCGTTGGCTGCGGCCCTGGGTGCCGGAGGTGCCCGGGCCAATCTGCCCATCGTGGTGGGTCGGACCCTGCCCCTGAGCGGCCAGCTGCGCGCTATTGGCGAGCTGAAAAAAGACGGCGGCGATGCGTTCATGCATGGCCTGAACGTGGCAGGTGGCATCCGCGGCCGGGCGGTGGAGCTCATCACGCTGGACGATGCATACCTGGCTGATCGCACGGTGGCCAACCTGCGCCAGCTGGCCACGCAACACAACCCCGTGGCATTTCTCGGGCTGCTGCGCCTGCCTGCGGTGGATGGGGCCCTGCCGCTGCTGGAGGAGCTGAAGATCCCCGCCGTGGGCGTGTCGTCGGCAACCCATCTTTTGCGTGCCCGCTTCAACCGTTACGGGTTCCCGGTGCGGGCATCCGTCATGGACGAAGGCCGCAAGATCGCCAGCCACATCCGCTCCACCGGCCTGGAGCGAGTGGCGGTGATTTTTCAGGACGTGCCGCTGGGCCACACCACCCGGGCCTCGGTGGAGGCCGGGCTGAAAGAGGTGGGCCTTGGCGTGACGGCCGTCCCGCTGAACGCCACGGCCTCGGATGTTGCCGCCGTGGCGCGTGCGGCTATTGCCGCGCAGCCGCAGGCCATTTTCCTGGGCGTGCTGACGCCGGCGGCCGCGGCGCTGATCACCGAGCTGCGGCGCGCCGCGTTTGCCGGTGCGCTCTACACGTTTTCTTCCACTGACGCGGTCACCCTGCACAGGATGGTGGGCAACCAGGCCACAGGCATTGCCATCTCGCAGATCGTGCCCATCCCGGACAGCGCGCGCCTCAGGGTGGTGGCGGACTACGTGCGCGCGGTCGCGGCGCTGGGCCGGGGCGCGCCGACCATGCTGGGTCTGGAGGGCTACATGGAGGCCAAGGTCCTTGCGGCTGGGTTGCAAAGGGCCGGCACGGCGGTGTCGCCCGAAAGCCTGGTCAAGGCACTTGAAACACTGGGCGACTTTGACCTGGGCGGCTTCTTTGTGCGCTACACGCCGCAGGCCCGAACGGGCAGTCTTTTCGTCGAGGTTGACATGATCGGAAACAACGGCCGGCTGATCCGCTAGGGCCATCACACAGAGAAAGGCAAACACACCATGACATTTGCACAAACCACCCCCATGCTGTTCGGCGGCCTGTCGGGCCGCAGCTATCGGCCCGACAGCCTGAAGCCCGACACGCCGCTGGTCGTTGCCATCCATGGCGGCACCTACACGTCGGCTTACTTTGATGGTGCCGGCGCATCGCTGTTTGAACAGGCGGCCGCGCTGGGCATCCCGGTGATCGCACCCGACCGCCCTGGCTACATCGGCAGCGCGCCGCTGGCCAAAGCGGACATGACCGTCAAGGGCCAGGCGCGCCACATCGCACAGGCGCTGGCCGATGCGTGGGCCCGGCATGGCCAGGGCACGGCGGGCATCGTGCTGCTGGGCCATTCGATCGGCGGCGCCATTGCCGCCACCATCGCAGCCGACCTGGGCGGCGATGCGGCCAACAGCTTCCCGCTGCTGGGGCTGGTGGTGTCGGGCGTGTGCATGCGCACGCCGCCCGAGCACAAACCCATGTGGGAATCGTTGCCCGACACGCCCACGGTTGAAATGCCGCCGGGGGTGAAGGACATGGTCATGTTCGGCCCGCCGGGCAGCTTTGTACCGGCCATGGTGCAGGTTGCGGCCACGGCCGATGCGCCGGCGCCCAAGGCCGAGCTGGTGGACATCGTCAGCACCTGGGAAGCCAACGCGCCGGACACGCTGGGCCGCATCACGGTACCCGTGCACTACCGCCAGGCTGAGGCTGACCAGCTGTGGATCATGAGCCCGCAGGAGGTGGACAACTTTGCCGCCGCACTCAAGCGATCGCCTTGCGTTGATGCCGCCATGGTCAAGGCAACCGGGCACTGCATGGAATACCACCGCGTCGGGCGGGCGTTGCAGGCCCAGCAGCTCGGCTTTGCGCTGCAGTGCGCCGCCCAGCGGCCCTGAGGCGCCGCAAGCAGCACGCCGCGTGAAGCGGCGTGCCCTCTTGAAACAGCGTGCTGTTTGCCGTACGCGGGTGTAAGCTTGCCCACCTTCGAGCGCACGAAAGCACGAGATGGAACTTGCCCGCAAAGACCCGGACACCCGGGACCACCGGTCCATCATGGCCGAGAAAAAGCGCAGCGAGATGCGTGCGCGCATCCTGCGCGCCGCGCTGGAGGTGTGCGCGGCCGATCTGCGCCAGCTGCCCACCATCGAGGTCGTGGCGGAAAAGGCGGGCATTTCGCGCGGCACCTTCTACAACTACTTTGAATCCGTGGATGCGGCACTTGCCGCGCTGGGGCAGGACATCACCCGCCTGGCGCTGCTGGAGGGCGAGCGTTTTCGCTGCGTCTTCAAGGACAAATGGAAGAGCACCTCGGTGGTCCTGCGGGTGGTGCTGACGCGCGCGCTGCTGGACCGTCCGTGGGCCAGCTTTGTCCTGCGCACCCGGGCCTGGCGCGACGACCCTTTGCTGGGCGCCATCGTGCTGCAGGACCTGGCTGAAGGGCGGCAGACCGGCGAATACGCCATCCTGGACGACCAGGTCGCGCTGGACTTCCTGCGCGGCTTGCTGGAGTCGTGCGTGACGGCGCTGCACCAGGGCGTTGACGACCCCGACGCCTACATCACCGCCGCCATTCACATGTGGTTGCAGGCACTGGGCTGTTCAGCCGCCCTGTGCACCGAAGGCGCGCATATGTCCAAGCAGTTCCTCAGTGATTACCTGGCGTCCGAGCACAAGTCGTTCTTCGGCCCCGGCGGTGCAATGGCCTGAGCCGTCTGCATGAACGCTGCCAGCACCTGGTTGAATTCATCCGACACCTGCTGGGGAAAGTGATGCGGCGACGCGATCACCCGGCGGCTGCCGCCACCCTGCGCGGCCACCTCGTCCGATATCGCCTCAAACGCCGGGCTCCAGCCGCCTGACACGACCAGCAGCGGAATGCCGGCTTCGCGCACCTGGGCCAGCTGGCGTTGCAGGGCACCCTTGCCCGGCAGCTTCAACCGGAAGATCGCCTGACCCATGCGCTTGAGCTGGGCAGGTGGCGCGGTGTCGCCGCTCAGCTCCGGCGGTATGTTCACCAGCCGCACGAAGCGGCGGATGCGTTCCTGCGCCGAAAAAGAAAAGAACAGGATCCGCACGATGCTGAACACAAAGCGGCGCACCGGCGGCTGATGCACGGCCAGCGCGGCCATGGCTGGCTCGATCAGCGTCAGCGAGCGCACCCGGCCGGGGCATTGGGCTGCCGCATGCAGCGCCACGCAGGCGCCAAAGGAATGGCCCACCAGGTGGATGGCGTCGCCCTGGGCGTCGCTGTTGCGCATGAACTGGCTCACCAGCAGGTCGCCGTCTTTCTGCGCGTCGTCGGGGCGGCCCGGGTCGGCGCTGCGGCCGTGGCCCGGCCGGTCAGGCACCAGCACCTGCCAGCCCCGTTGCCCCAGCTGCTGCTGGGCGCAAAAGTGCGGGTCCCCGCCCACGTCGCTGCCCTAGGCACTGCCGTGCACCAACACCACACGGGGCCCGGCTGTTCCCCAGCGGGTCACGAACATGGGTTCAGCGGGCTTGTTCATCCGGGGTCACTCCTGTGTTGGATCGGGCGGTCATGAAGGCGTTGTATTCGCGCTGGGCAAACGCATGGAAGCTGGTCGGCTCCCGGCCCAGCAGCCAGGTCAGCACATTGGCGTTGCCCAGGAAGTCGTGGCTGCTGTAGCGCGCGCTGATGGCGCGCAGCACGCGCGCCTCATGCGCAAAGCCGGCGGGGTCACGCTCGCCAATCCAGGCTTTCAGGTAGGTATCGGCGTCGATCTGCCGGGCGGGGATGTCCCTGCCCATGACCGCCGACAGGATGGCGCTGATGTCGTGCGCGGTGTAGCGCCCCGGCGCCGCCAGCTCGTAGGTGGCGGCGTCGTGCTTGCCGGGGTCTGCCAGGACCGTGGCCGCAACCTGCGCCACGTCTTCCAGGTCCACCATCGACTGCAGGCGCTCCAGCGACCACGACAGCTCGAACACGCCGCGCTCGAACACCGGCCTGAGCTTGAGCGGCAGCATGTAGTTGGCCGGCTGCAGGATGGTGAACGCCAACCCCGACGACAGCAGATGCTCTTCAATGTCGCGCTTGATCTCGTGCTGCACCAGGTCGGTCGTGATCGCATGCAGCACCGAGCTGAAAACCACATGGCGCACGCCCGCCGCTCTGGCGCAGTCCACCATCTGCAGGCCGATCCCGCGTTCGCGCGGGTGGATCGTGGGGCCTACGTGATAGACCCGTTCGATACCCTGCATGGCGCTGGCCATCAACGCGGGGTCGCTGATGTCGCCGACCACCACGTCGTGAACGCCCATGGCCCGCAGCCGTGCGGCGGACGCATCCGATTGGACGCAGGCGCGCAGCGGCAAGCCAGCGGCCAGCAGCTTGGGGACAAGGCGTTTGCCCTGGTTGCCGTTGGCGGCCGTGACCAGGATCATGGGCGTGGCCGCTGGCGCGGGCTGGGGGGTGCAACGTGGGTCATGGTGGCTGGCAGCGTACCGGCCAGCAGCGCTGCCGCCCAGATGGCGAACCTGCCCGCGTGATGCGGTGGCGGTATCAGCCGGCCAGCGTGTCCCGGTGCAGCGCCGCGCGGCGCATCATGTCGCAGAAATATTCCGCCGCCGGCGTCAGCGGCAGGCCTGTGCGCTGGACGATGCAGATGGGCGGCGCCATGAGCTGCTCCTTGACCGGGATGCGCTGCAGGAATTCGCGGAACGGCGGCACCTGCACCCATTGAATGGGCAGCATCATCAGCAGGTCAGAGCTGGCCACGGTAAAGAAGAACGTGAGCGCCGAATGCCCCTGCACCACCAGCTTGGGTGGTGCCAGGCCATGCTGCTCGAACACCGGCGATATTTCGTCGGCCGCCTTGTGCGTGACCGAGCTGGTCACCCATTCGGCGCCGGCCAGCTCGGCCAGTGTCTGGGCCCCGGCCAGCGGGTGCCCCTTGCGCCCCACCACGATGCGGGTGTTGTCAAACAGTTTTTCCGACGTGAGCTCGCTGGACACTTCGGCGTGAATGGGGCCGATGTAGAAGTCCATGGTGCCGGCCTTGAGCTCCATCTCGGCGCGGGGCAGCACGGCGTCGATGATCTCCAGCGTGACGTCGGGAAATTTCTGGCGGAACGGGCGCAGCGCGTTGGGCAGCAGGGCCATGTGCGCCACGCTGGACAGGCACATGCGGATGTGCCCGTGCGTGGCGCCCTGCAGCTGGTCCAGCTCTTCCTTGGCCCGGCGGAATTCGGTGCGCACGGCCCTGGCCCGGCGCTCGAACACCTCGCCCATGGGCGTCAGCACCACGCCCTTGGCTCGCCGCTCGAACAGCACCACGCCCAGCTCCTTTTCCAGCTCCTGGATGCTGCGCGTCATGGCGGGCTGGGCCAGGCCCAGCTGGCGCGCGGCGGCCCGCAGGCTGCCGCGTTCTGCCACGGCCAGGAAATCGCGAAGGGAGTTGATTTTCATGGGGGCAGGGGGCGCGGGGCTTGTGATGCAGATCCGGGGTGTGTCGCGTCAAATTGTCTGCCACTGCGCATCACCCGGCCCCCCGGACTATCCCGCACGCCCCGGCGCGGCAGGCCTCAGCAATCGTGCTTCATGCCCAGCAGCTTGAACGCGTTGCCAAAGTACAGCTTGCGCGCGTCTTCCTTGTCCAGCTTCAGGTCTTCGATGGAGCGGATGCCCTCGCGGATGAACATGGGCCCGCCCTCGGGGTCAAACGGGCAGTCGCTGGCAAACACCACATGGTCGGGGCCAAAAAAGTCCAGCCCGCAACGCAGCGCCGAGCTGGAGCCGCCCAGCACCGTGTCGCCATAAAACATCTTGAAGTACGCCATGGGTGGCTTGGACAGGCTCTTGAGCACGTGGTCCTCCGACCCATCTGCGCTGCGGCTGCCCAGCTGGGCCCACAGCGTCTCGGCGCGGCCCGAAAAGTACGGCAGCATGCCGCCGCAATGGTGCGTGATCATGCGCAGCTCGGGCAGCCGCTCCAGCAGCCCCGAGAACACCATGCGGGCCATGGCCACGCTGGTCTCCACTGGCCAGCCCAGCACCTGCCAGATCTCGTACTTCGATTTGTCTTCGGTGGGGTAGTCAGGCCGCGACGCGGGGCGTGTGGGGTGCATCCACACGGGCATCTGGTGCTTTTTTGTCACGCGCTCAAAGATCGGGAAGATGTCGGGCTCATCCAGCGCGCGGCCGTTCACGTTGGTCAGCACCTGGATGCCGCGGGCGCCGAGCTTCTCGATGGCGTAGTCCATTTCCTCCAGCGCGGCGGCGGGGTTGTTCATGGGCAGCGACGCCACGAACGCCGGGAACTTGTGCGGCCACTGCCGGCAGATTTCGGCCATGCCTTCATTGGCCACCCGGGCAAAGGCGGGGGATTCGTCCGGCCCGCCCAGCATCTCGGGTGACGGCACGGCGCAGGTGATCACCTGTTGCACCTCGGGCCAGGCGTCCAGCATTTGCACCCGCG
>CALRYY010000131.1:0-10569 GCA_943372515.1 Ramlibacter sp. 2FC
GATACGACAGGCAAGACCGGGGCAATGTCGTCGTTGCGGATGGTGGCCGTGGCGCTGGCTGTACCCAGGGTCACGCCAGTGCTGGGTGCCGACAGGGTGACGGCAAAGGTTTCATCGGCTTCAACCGTGGTGTCACCAGCCACCAGCACCTTGACAACGGCGCTGGTCTGGCCTGCGGCGATGGTGGCAGTGCCCGTCAGGGCGCTGGCGAAATCGTTGGCAGCAGCTGCGTTGGAGCCCGTACCGGCGACCGTCCAAATGACGGTCTGCGCTGTAGTGCTGGCCTTGTTCAGGCTGATCGTGAAGTTGATCGCCGTGCTGGCGCTGTTGCCCTCGGCCATGGTGGCCGTGGTGGTGGCAATCGATACGACAGGCAGTGTGGGCGCAGGGGTGGTTCCCGACAACTGACTGGCGGTTTTGACACCATCGAGGAAACTGAACAACTCGACATTCCTGATCAGGTCGGTGCCTGTGACTGAGTTGTTGAATGTCCAGCTTTGAAGCGTGGCGTTGTAGTTATAGGTGTAGCTGCTGAAGTTGCCAGAAAAATTGGCTTGATCGGTTCCAGCGCCGCCGTCCATGGTGTCGTTGCCCGCGCCACCGATCAGGATGTCATCGCCGTTGCCGCTGTTGAGCGTATCCGCGCCCGTGCCGCCATCCAGGCGGTTATTCAGGCTGTTGCCGGTGATCTGGTCGGCGCCCGCGCCGCCCACGGCGTTTTCGATGTCACAGGTGTAGGCAATGGAAATATTGTTGGTCATGCTGTTGCATGAAGAAAAGCTGCCTGCCACCAGACTGATGATGCTGTTGGTGCTCCAGCCGCTCAGGTCCAGAGTGTCGTTGCCGGCGGAGTCAAACAAGGCCATGATCGGATTCTTGTTTGCCGAAAAGTCATACAGTTGTGCAGCAGTGCCTGTGATGTTGCAATTAAAACCGTAGGTTGTATTGCCTGTTCGTGTTGTCGTCTCCACGCCATAGAGAGACTGAATCGCCATGATGTCGTTGATCATGGGGGTTTGCGGGGCATACAGCTTGCCATCAGCGCCAACCCAGTCGGCCCAGGCCACCAGGCCTTCACCGGCTGCAGCGCCAGACCCCCAGTTCGGCCCAAAATAAGACATGACGGAATAGACCGCGCTGTCCTGGTAACTCGATGGTGTCCAGTTGCCCGAACCGTTGTAGTTACCCATGTGGTCCAACCCTAGAGCGTGACCTTCTTCATGTATATAGGTCAGAAAACCATGCTGGCCAATCTGTGCTGTAGTGAGGCTGCTGTTCGACCTGCTCAGCCACAGGCTGCCCACCGACGGCATGTACGAGTGCGCGTAACTGACGCCAGTACTGGAAAAACCGAATTCCATGTTCGATGAGGTTGACGTGGTTTTTTGCAGGTCCGCCGCCATCAGATCGTCCCAAGTCAACAGGGATAGCTCGGCTGTGGCTTGTTGCGCGGCATTGAGCGCAGTGAACCCGGCCCGCTCGTTGGTGCCGTACATGCCTGAAGACGTAGTCGGAAATGCGTAAGTAATCACGCTGCCTGACCAACTTGCGCCAGACAATAATTGATTGAGAATTTGTTGGTTAGACCAGTTTGCCAATGGCATATCGAACTCCTGTTCGTTCGATTTTCACGATTTCTTGTATGCCGTGTCATTAATCTATTTCCCTAAGCTTGAAAGCCCAGTGAAAGTAGTCTTCTGACCTGAGACTGTTCAATGCCGAATACGGCTGCAAGGTTTTGCTGAGAAAGTCCGTGAGATTTAGCTCGGTACCGAGCGATCATGGCCTCATCTTTGAGTGTTGAATGGGCTGTAGCTGGCATACCCAAAATATGCAAATATGCATATTGAAAATGCAACCACTGAATGCGCATGCCTATATTTAGGCACGTACTGACATTGGTGAAAGCATTTACGCCCGATTTGCATAGGCTACGCGTCAGCCATACATTGACTCCATGGCAGGTCAATCCTGTACGCGCCCAGGCGACAGTGCTGAACAAGATCGTCCTACACGGGGGAGCATCAGCCCCCCGGTACCACCAGCTCTATACAAGCCCCGCCTCCATCCGCATTGCTGGCCTGGATGGTGCCGCCGTGCGCGTCCATGATCTTGCGGCAAATGGCCAGGCCCAGGCCGGTGCCGCCGGCGCCGTCCTTGGTGCGGCTGGACTGGATGAAGGCGTCAAAGATGTCTTCCAGCTCGCCTTCGGGGATGCCGGGGCCATGGTCGCGCACGCGGATCTTCCATTGGCCGGGCGTGCTGCTGCCGCCGGTGAGCTCGATGGCCTGGCCGGGCGGCGAGAACTTGATGGCGTTGGCCAGCACGTTGCGCACCACCTGCTGAAAGCGCAGCGAATCCGCCTGCGCCATCATGGGGGTTTCGGGCAGGCGGATGTCCAGGCTCAGGCCGCGACGCTGCAGCAGCGGGGTCAGCTCGGTGCCCACGCTGCGCACCAGCTCGCGCAGGTCGGTGGGCGTCAGGTTGAACGAGCCCACGGCGCTTTCGATCTTGGACACGTCCAGCAGGTCGTTCACCATGGCCAGCATGCGCTGGCCCGATGCGTTGATGTGGGTGAACATGGTGGCCGTGCGCTCGGGCGTGGTCGCGCGCGTCATGCCGATTTCAGAGAATCCGATGATCGCCTGCAGCGGCGTGCGCAGCTCGTGGCTGATGTTGGCGATGAATTCTGATTTGGCACGCGAATTGGCCTCGGCCGCGTCGCGTGCTTCGCGGGTGGCCAGCTCCACCTGGCGGAATTCGGTGATGTCCACGAACGCGCACAGGATGGACACCGTCTTGCCGTCGTTGCCCGGCACCGCTACCTTGTTGATCAGCAGCGTGCGCTGCGAGCCGTCGGCGTGGGGGATCACGGCCTCGTAGCGCAGCTTGCCGCCGTGCGTGACCAGCATGGCGTCGTGCGCGGCGTGGATGCGCGCCTCGTCGGGTGTCATCCAGCGCCCGGCCTGTTCGCCCAGCACTTCTTCGCGCGTGCGCCACATGAAGCCTTCCCAGGCCTTGTTCACAGCCAGGTAGCGGTCGTTGGTGTCCAGCATGGAGATGGGCATGGGGCTGATCTCCAGCACCAGCGCCGTCAGGTCCAGCTGCGTTTTCAGCTCGCGCTGGGCTTGCTCGCGCGCACGCAGGCTGCGCCAGGTGGCCCAGGTCATGGCGATGATGGCCAGCAGGCCGCCTGTGACCAACACGCCCAGCGGCACCATCTGGCGCATCCACAGCGCCCGCAGCAGCTGCACCGGGCGCTCCACCACCACCACCAGCGGCTGGGTGCGCGACGCGTGGTAGGCCATGACGCTGTCGCCGCCCATGCCTTCGTCAATGAAGGCGCCCAGGCTGCGCCGGGGCAGGTGCGTTGCATGCACGGGGTGACGGGCCACGTTGGCACCGGGCACGTAGCTGGCGCCTGCCGGCGCGCCACCGCGCGCCACGGCCAGCACCTCGCCCTTGTAGGTGGTCAGCAGGGCCACGCGGCCTTCGCCTTCCAGCGCCAGCTGCTCAAAGCCCAGCAGCGCCTCCGGGTTGAACAGCGCCACCAGCATCAGCCCGCCGGTGGCGTCGGCCATGCGGTACACATAGGGCACCAGGCCCAGCCCGTTCGGCACGGCCCGGCCGCCGCGCGTGGTGCTCAGGTCGGCCAGGTTGCGCCCGGCGCGCCAGGGGCTGATGGCGCCCAGGCGCTGGGCGTCGGGCACATTCAGCAGCGCCAGGTCAATGCGCTCGCCAACGTCCACCGGCCAGGTGCTGGCCAGCACGCGGCCTGTGCCGTCCACCAGCGCCAGGCTGCGCAGCGACGGCAGGCTGACCAGGGCCTGGGCCATGGCGTTTTGCAGCTCGGGCGTGACGGGCGTTTGCCCCTGGCTGCCGTTGCCCGTCAGCTCGGCCAGGCTGGCCATGACCACGCCGGCGGTTTCAAAGTAGCGCACGGCCTGCTCGTCCAGCACGTTGGCCAGCAGCTCGGCCCGTGTGATTTCGCGCTCGATGGCGCCGTCGTATTCGTCGCTGGCGCGCCAGCCCGCAGTTGCAAACAGCAGCACGGCCAGCAGCACGCCCGTCCACAGCGCCATGGCGCTGGGCTCCATGAAATGGCGCGACGCCGCAGCCTGCGCGGCGGTGGGGAACTGGCTGGCAAGCGGCATGGCGCGGGCTCTCAGGGTGTGGCGATGATGGGTGTCAGGCCGTGGCGGGCAGCGGCGTCTTTCAGCCGGCCGTCGCGCTGGATGCGCTCGACAAACTGGTCCACGGTCTTGAGCCATTCATCATCGCCGGGCTTGACGGCATAGGCATACGGCAGCACAAAAAACGGCTTGGGCGACGCCAGGCGCACGGCCCAGTCGGCGTTTTCCATCAGGCCGTGGCTGTAGGGGTAATCGGTCATGAACACATCCACCCGGCCGGCCTGCAGCTCGCGCTCGCGCACGGCCGGCGGCTTGACGAGCACCAGCTGCGCCTGCTTGAGCCGCTCGCGCATGACCGGCTCCATGAAGGTGCCCGCCTGCACGGCCACCTGCACGCCGGGCTTGTCGATGTCTTCCCAGGTGCGCACCACGCGCGAGCCCTTGGTGGCGATGCCATAGATGTCGCTGGCCATGTAGGGCCGCGTAAAGCGCAGGTGCTCCATGCGCTGGGGCAGGCGGCCCACGGCAAACATGGCCACATCGCAGCGGTCGCCCAGCACGTCGGCGATCAGCGTGGCAAATGACGAATCCACATACGCCACGCGCAGCTTCAGGTCGCGCGCCAGCTCGCCCGACAGGTCAATGTCGATGCCGCTGAGCACGCGCGTCTGCGGGTGGCGGTAAGTGATGCCCACGTAATCGGGCCAGATGCACACCCGCAGGGTGCCCGATGCGCGCACCCGCGCTTCCACCGGGCCGGCTGCGGCCGGCTGGGCTGCCAGCGCGCCAAAGGCCAGCGCCAGCAACAGGCTTGCCCCGCGGCGCAGGCCGCGGGACACATGACGGAAAACAACGAAAGCGGATGGCATGGTGCGCCCCTGATGTGGTTTGGAATGAGCGGATGATAACAGATATTTGATAAATTTGATTAATTCGATAAAAGTGATATAGTTCGGCCATGTCCAACAAAAACGCCTTGCTCACCACTGTCGATGCCGCCCGTGTCCTGGGCC
The DNA here is from genome assembly GCA_943372515.1 of Ramlibacter sp. 2FC. Lineage (GTDB taxonomy): Bacteria > Pseudomonadota > Gammaproteobacteria > Burkholderiales > Burkholderiaceae_C > RAM1. The sequence continues at coordinate 5,147 of CALRYY010000131.1, forward strand.
TGGCTGTGCGCTCGGTCCAGCTCATGGTGGACCGCGGCGAGCTCGATGCATGGAAGACACCCGGTGGCCACCGGCGCATTTCGCTCGCCTCGGTGCAGCAGTGGCAGTCGCGCAGCGGCGCCGGACCGGCCCCAACCGTTCTCGCGCCTGCGCCCGCACCCATTGCAGCGCCACGCCAACCCGTGGTGTTGCTGATCGAAGACTCATTGCATTTCCAGAACCTGGTGCGCCTGCTGGTGGCGCAATACCAGCCCCGGATTGACCTGCATGTGGTGGGCGACGGCGTGGCGGGCCTCATGCAATGCGGGCAGCTGCAGCCCGACGTGCTGCTGATCGACATCATGCTGCCCGGCATCGACGGCGCCACGCTGATCACCAGCCTGCGCACCCAGGCCGGGTTTGACCCGCTCCGATTGATCGTCATCACCTCGCTGGACGAAACCCAGCGCCAGCCTTATGCCGAGGCCCTGACGGGGCTGGCGGTCATCCACAAACCGCGCCTGGCCGCCGAGCTGCCCACGCTGCTGGCACAAGCCTTGCGGGCCCGCACCGCCCCCACACCCACCTTCGCAGGAGCATCCTGATGCGCCCCCGTGTACTGCTGCTGGACGATGACGACCTGGTTCGTGCCCTGATCACCTTCGCGCTGGAGGACATGGACATCGACCTGGTGGAATGTGTCAGCGTGGCGCAGGCCCTGCAGCAGCTGCACGACGAGCCCGTGCAGCTGCTGCTGACCGACCTGATGATGCCCGGCGAATCGGGCCTGTCATTCATCGGTCGCCTGGCCGACAACCCGCAGCTGGCCGGTGGCGCCCGCATTGTGGTGTTCAGTGCCGGCCTTACCACCGAAGTGCGTGCCCAGCTCGCGCCGCTGCCCATCTGGCGTTTGCTGTCCAAGCCGGCGTCCATCACGGCCATCCGCGGCTGTGTTGAAGACGGCCTGGCCGCCGCGCGGGCGGACGGCGCTGCGTCAGGCGTTGCACCAGGCGCTGCGCCGGCGCCAGCGCCGCCGGCGGTGGACAGCGTGGCAGCGACCTACTTCAACGGCGACGCCGCGCTGTCTGAAAGCTACCGTCGCACCTGCCTGCAGCAGTTCCCCATCGACGTGCGCCGCGGCGACGCGGCGGTTGCACAGACCGACCTGGCGGGGCTGCGCCGGCTGGCGCACGACCTCAAGTCGGTGCTGCAGATCCTGGGCCACGACACCCTGGCCCAGCAGGCCCGCGCACTTGAAGACGCCAGCGCCGCCGGCGACGCGCCGGTGTCGCTGCAGCTGTGGGTGCCCGTGCGCACCGGGTTGCAGGCGCTGGTGCGCGGCTGAACCCGCCTGTACCCTACAGATTGCGCCCGGGTTGCCGAAGACCCCGGCATGTTCTCCACCCACCACGACCACTGCGCCCACTGGGTGCAGGCCCTGGGCACCGTACAGATCCCTGTGCTGCGCAGCACGCGCGACGCCATCGCCGCCTGGCAGCTGATGCCTGATCGCGCCGACGCCAATTCGCTGGCGAACACGGTATTGCATGACCCGCTCATGACGCTGCGCGTGCTGACCTGCGTGCAGCAGCGCCTGGGCAGCCGGCTGCGCACGCCGGTAGAGACCGTCACGGCCAGCATTGTCATGCTGGGCGTCGAGCCGTTTTTTACCCACCTGGGCGACCCGCCCGTGCTGGAAGACAGGCTGGCCGGCGAACCCCAGGCCCTGGCCGGCGCGCTGCACGCCATAGACCGCGCCCACTGCGCCGCGCGGCTGGCCGCTGCCTTTGCCGTGCAGCGCCAGGACGAAGACGCCGAAGTGCTGCACCAGGCCGCGCTGCTGGACAACTTTGCCGGCTTGCTGTTGTGGTGCGAGGCACCGGCACTGGCGCTTGATATCGCCCAGCGCCTGCAGGCCGACGCCACGCTGCGCTCCGCCGATGTACAGCGCGTCGTGCTGGGCGTGGAGCTGGCCACGCTGGAACACGCGCTGATGGCGCAGTGGGGCCTGCCCGATGTGTTGCGCACCATGACCGACCCGGGCCAGTCGGCCCGCCCCGGCGTACGCAGCGTGATGCTGGCCGTGCGCATTGCGCGGCATTCGCAAAACGGCTGGGACAACGCGGCGCTGCCGGATGACTACGCCGAGCTGGGGCATTTGCTGAACATCTCCAGCGGCGCGGCGCAGCAGCTGGTGCAAGAGGTGTGCGGGTAACGCAAGCCCCGGTGCAGCCACACGCCATCTAAAAAAAGCATCCTCACGACCAGGCTGCTGGCCCAGGTACCGGGTTGCCTGATCATTTTGTATTTAATACAAATGCGCTATGCTGCGCGGGCTTTCGCAGCTGCGTGCGCTCTTGGGTCCATGTCCAATCGCAAGCCGCTGCACGCTGGAGCGCGATCAGAAGACAAGACAGGGACGGAAAAAATGAACATGGCAAAAATGGTTGCCGCTGCACTCATGGCAGCTGCATCTTTGTGTGCGGCACCCTTCGCAGAGGCTCAAGAGAACGCTGCGCCAAGATGTCAGGCGACGGTCTCGGCGGGTGAGGGTGACATTCGCGGCGACTCACCGGCCGCAGTGTGTGGCGCACTTCTGGCGCGAAGATTCCCGGCACTTGTCAATGGCGGCGACTACAGGGTGACGGCGGCTGACCTCGGCCCTGTATTCGTGGGCCAGTTCGGGAACATTGAAGCATGGCGGTGCCGGGTTGATCGAGTCACCGTCCGCCTGTCGGACGGGGTCATTGCGAAGTCCGAGAGCGGACTTCTCGATATGGAAGGCGTGACGTGCTCAGTTCCGCCGCCCCCACCGCCCCCACCGCCACCGCCACCCCCACCGCCGCCCGCTCCGTTAGGGTGTGCGACGGGTTCTGGTGGCTTCATGTCTTGCCCAGGCGACAGCGGGGCGCCCCCGTCTGCAGGCCCATTCCCTGCGCCTGCGCCAGGCACTCCGAGCAATGGCGGCCCGGGTCCCAATGGCGGCCCACCGGGTGGTGGCGCAGAAGGCGGTGCGCAAGGTGGTGGCGGTGGTGCGGGCGGTGGTGTGGGCGGTGGTGCAGGCGGTGGTGCCCGGGGTGGTGGAGCCCGGGGTGGTGGTGAGGGCTGCCCGAATCCTTCTTCGGTGGGCAACCCGATATTTGCAGCCACTGGAAACAAATACCAGATGGAGGTCGATCACGATCCACCCAACGGGTTGGCTCTGGTCCGGCACTACAACTCCTCGTTGCCGGGCTGGGTGCACAACTGGGGTATGCGGGTGCTTGCCAACAACGCGATCGCACGGGTCATCCGGCCAGATGGTCGTGCGTATGACTTTACCGGTGGCGGCCCGGGCGAGTGGACAACCGCCATGCCCGTTGCCGAACGGCTGGTGAAACTCAACCCAGCCGGGCCCTCCCAGCCTGCCTGGCAGTACACCTCAGCTGACGATACCGTGGAGTGGTTTGACGCCCAGGGCTACCCCGTGAGGATTGCGCCGCGCGGCGGCCGTGTCTACAACGCCGTGTTTGAAAACGGTTTGCTGCGCCGGATCGTCAGCGATCTGGGCGCTGCGCTTTACTTTCAATACGATGCCCAGCAGCGGCTAGCGCAAGTCACCACGTCAGACGGCGTGATCGAGTACGGGTATGACCTTCAAGGACGATTGGCTTCAGTCCGGTACCCGACAGGCCACACCCGCCAGTACCTTTACGAGAACACCCAGTATCCGCTTGCGCTCACGGGAATCGTCGACGAGCGCGGCGTGCGCTACGCGACATGGGCATACGACGCCAGTGGCCGCGCAGTCAGCTCAGAGTACGCGGGCGGCGTAGAGCGCTTTCGTCTGTCATTCGATGCGGGCGATCGCGTCAGTATTGAGGACCCCTTGGGCAGCGTGCGGCAGCAGGGTTACACCACAGTGGGTACGCGCAAACTGCTGGCCGATCAGTCTCAACCCTGCGCAAACTGCAGCGGCAATGCCGCCAGCCGGGACGTTGAGCCGGCGACCGGGCTGCTGGCCCAAAGCCTTGACTACCTGGGTGTGGCCACGCTGTTCGCACATGACCCGCTTCGCCGGCTGCCACTGGAAATCACCCGGGCGGCCAACAGGCCAGAGCAGCGCAAGACAAACATCCAGTGGCATGCCACATTCAGGCTGCCTGTACAGGTCGTTGAAGCAGGCCGCGCGATTGCCTTCACCTATGACGACAACGGCAACAAGCTCAGTGAAGTGGTGACAGACACGGCCACGGGGCAGACCAGAAGCAGAAGCTGGACATACACCCCCCAGGGGCTGGCCGACACAGAGACGGATGCCAGGGGCGGCGTGTGGCGATTCACACACGACGCACAGGGAAACCGCACGGGCGTCAAGAACCCCCAAGGCGAGGAAACCCGGTACACCCATGACGCGGCCGGCCGGGTGCTGACCCAGGCCAGCCCGAACCGCCCCATCACCACGCTGACGTGGGATGCACGTGGGCGGCTGCTGAGCCAGGCCGTGGGTAGTGAAGTCACCACCTACGCCTACACACCGACCGGGCAGCTCCAGCGCGTCACCATGCCCAATGGCCGCTTCGTCGACTACTCGTTCGACGCGGCACAGCGCCTGACCGGCGCCGCGGACAGCGAAGGCAACACCATCGCGTTCACGCTCGATGCGGCGGGCAACCGCATTCGGGAAGAGACCCGGGACGCGACCGGCAGTATCGCGTTGCTGACCGCCCGCGTCATCAACAGCCTGGGCAAAGTCGCTGCAATCCAGGGCGCGCAGGGCCAGACCACGCAGACGGACTACGATGCCAATGGCGAAGCGATCAGCCAGACGGATCCGCTGAACCAGACCACGCGCCAGACGCTGGACGGCCTGCGCCGCAGCACGGCCACCACGTTTGCAGACAACACCTCCGCTCAGCAAAGCTGGAACCCGCTGGACCAGCTCACCCAGGTGATCGACCCCAAGGGCGTAGCCACACAGTACGCGTACAACGCCTTTGGCGAAGTGACGAGCGAGACCAGCCCCGACATGGGCACGATCAACTACACGCGCGATGCCAGGGGCGATGTGACGGGCATCGAGAATGCCAACGGCCAGATCACCCGCATCGAGCGTGATGCACTGGGCCGGCCCACCAGGCTCGAATACGCAGCCAGCCACGTCGCCCACCTGAGCTACGACAGCGCAGGCGACATCACGCGCGTGGAAGACCCCAGCGGCTCGACGCTGTACGAGCGCGACGAACACGGCCGCGTCATCGCCAGGACCCAGGCCGTCAATGACAACCCGGCCAACCCCAGCCCGTTCAAGGTGCTGTACGGCTACACCCATGGCGATCTGACCAGCCTGACCTACCCGAGCGGCCTGAAAATCTTCTACAGGCGAATGGCCGGACGCATCACAGGCATCGACGTGCAGGAGCCTGGGGGCACGGTGCGGCGGCCCAAGCCGGTGATGCCCTTCA
>CALRYY010000132.1:0-10509 GCA_943372515.1 Ramlibacter sp. 2FC
AGGCGCAGGGTCGGCGCGCGCAGCGCGCTTCGTTTCTAGCTCGCCCCGGCTGTCCGAACGGAGTGCGCAGCACGAAGTGAGTTCTGCGGCGCGACCCTGTGGCGAGCACCGCAGCGCAGTCGAAGCGAAGCGTAGACCGCCACAGTGTGAGCCCCCGCCGGCCACCGCCTGCCGCGAAGCGCGAGAGAAGCAAAGCAGGAGTAAAGACAAATGACAGCCCTGCATGTAGACCCCATGCCCCCACCCACCGGCGCCATGGCACTGGAGACATACGGCCTGACCAAACGTTTCGGCGCATTCACCGCGCTGGACGACGTCACCATGAAGGTCGCGCCAGGCACAGTCCACGCCCTGCTGGGTGAAAACGGCGCCGGCAAAAGCACACTCGTCAAATGCATTGCCGGCTTTCACAGGGCTGAAGCAGGCAGCGTCATGACCGACGGGCGCGAACAGGACATTGCCAACCCCGTGGTCGCGCGCACGCTGGGCATTGGCATGGTGTACCAGCACTTCACGCTGGCGCCGGGCATGACGGTGGCTGAAAACCTGTTGCTCGCTGGCGGCCAGGTGCCGGCCGTCATCAACTGGAAAGAACAGCGCGCCGCGTTGCAGCGCTTTCTGGCCAGCACCCCGTTCAGCCTGGACCTGGACGCGCGGCCGTCGGAGCTGGCCGCCGGTGAAAAACAGAAGCTGGAGCTGCTCAAGCAGCTGTACCTGAAGCCGCGCCTGCTGATCCTGGACGAACCCACCTCGGTGCTGACGCCGCAGGAGGCCGACGAAGTGCTGGGCCACGTGCGCGAGTTTGCGCGCAGCGGCCAGTGCACTGTGCTCATCATCACCCACAAGTTCCGCGAAGTCATGGCCTATGCCGACAACGTGACCGTGCTGCGCCGTGGCAAGGCCGTGCACCACTGCGAGGTGTGGGCCACCGACCCGCATCTGCTGGCCCAGGCCATGGTGGGCGAGGCCGCGGCCGATGCACCGCCACGCGAGCCGGCGCCCCCGATGGCCGCCAGACCCGACGGCGCCGCCGCCGTGGCACTGGACGTGCGCGGGCTGCAGGCGCCAGGCGACCGCGGGCCGCTGGCGCTGCACGGCATCGACCTGCAGGTGCGTTCCGGCGAGGTGCTGGGCGTGGCCGGTGTGTCGGGCAACGGCCAGCGCGAGCTGGTGGAGGCCCTGGTGGGCCAGCGCCCGCGCCTGGCCGGCGAGGTGCGCGTGATGGGCGAGCCGTACCAAGCACGGCGCGAAGAAAACCGCCGGTTGAAACTGCGCAGCCTGCCCGAGGAACCCCTGCGCAACGCCTGCGTGGGCGAGCTGAGCGTGGCCGAAAACATGGCCCTGCGCGACTTTGACCAGCCGCCGCTGGCCGCAAAAAGCGGCTGGCTGCGCTACGGCGCCTGGCGCGCGCGTGCCCGCCAGTGGATCACCGACTACGGCATCAAGACGCGGGGCGAGAACGCGCCGATTCGCGCGCTGTCGGGCGGCAACGTGCAGCGCGCCGTGCTGGCGCGCGAGCTGGCCGGCGACATCAACGTGCTGATCGCGGCCAACCCGGTGTTCGGCCTGGACTTTGCGGCGGTCAAGGAAATCCACAGCCGCATCCTGCAGGTGCGCGAGCGCGGCGGCGCGGTGCTGCTGATCAGCGAAGACCTGGACGAACTTCTGGAGCTGGCCGACCGCATTGTGGTGATGAGCGAAGGCCGTATCGTTTTTGAAACACCGGCCGAAGGCGCCGAGCGCCACGTGTTGGGCGCCCACATGGGCGGCGGCCACCATGCCTAGCGCCCTCTGTCATTGCGGGCCTGACCCGCAATCCACGCCACAGGAGCCGGCATGCAACTGAACGCCAACCCTTTCCCCTACGAATTCGAAGTACACACCACCGCGCTGGTCATCATCGACATGCAGCGCGACTTCATCGAGCCCGGTGGCTTTGGCGAAACACTGGGCAACGACGTGTCGCTGCTCGAAGCCATTGTGCCCGCCTGCCAGGCTGTGCTGGCCGCGTGGCGTAGCGCGGGCGGCCTGGTGGTGCACACGCGCGAGGCCCACGCAGCCGACCTGTCCGATTGCCCGCCGGCCAAACGCAACCGGGGCAACCCGTCCTTGCGCATCGGTGACGCAGGGCCCATGGGCCGCATCCTGGTGGCCGGCGAGCCGGGCAACCAGATCATCCCCGCGCTGGCGCCGGTGCCGGGCGAGATCGTGATCGACAAGCCCGGCAAGGGCGCGTTTTATGCCACACCGCTGCACAACCTGCTGCAGCAGGCCGGTGTGACGCACCTGCTCTTCATGGGCGTGACCACCGAGGTCTGCGTGCAGACCAGTATGCGCGAGGCCAACGACCGCGGCTACGACTGCCTGCTGCTGGAAGACTGCACGGAAAGTTACTTTCCCCACTTCAAGGCTGCGGCGGTGGACATGATGCGTGCCCAGGGCGCCATCGTGGGGTGGACTGCGCCCAGCACGGCCCTGCTGCAGGCCTTGCGCTGATAAAGTCTGCGCACAGTGCACACAGCAGCCCCCCGTCCCGCCAGCGCCCCGCACCGATCGCGGGCCGACGATGTTTACGCCCAGCTCAAGCAGGATGTGGCCGAGTTCAAGCTCGTGCCCGGCGACCGCTTCACTGAAAACGAACTGAGCGAACGCCTGGGCGTGAGCCGTACGCCGGTGCGCCAGGCGCTGTTTCGCCTGCAGCAAGAGGGCTATGTAGAGGTGCTGTTCAGAAGCGGCTGGCGCGTGCTGCCGTTTGACTTTGACCAGTTTGAGCAGCTGTACGACCTGCGCATGGTGCTGGAGACCACCGCCGCCCAGCGCCTGTGCACCGACGGCGAGCGCGTGGACCGCGCGCTACTGGACGAACTGGTGGCGTTCTGGCTGGTGCCCGTGGCCGAGCGCAGCGCCGACATGCTGGAGGTGTCGCAACGCGACGAGGCCTTTCACTGCAGCCTGGTGGCCGCCGCCGGCAACGCCGAAATGGCCCGCGTGCACCGCGACGTGACCGACCGCATCCGCATCATCCGCCGGCTGGACTTCACCAAGCAGGCCCGCATCGACGCCACCTACGACGAACATGCCAAGATCCTCAAGGCCATCCAGCGCAAACGCGGCGACCAGGCCGCCATGCTGCTGCGCGCCCATATTGAAACCAGCCAGGCTGAAGTGAGGAAGATCACGCTGCACCAGGTGCATGTAGCGAGGCAGGGCGGGGCTGCGCGTTAGAAGCTGTTCGCCCCGAGCGGTCTGGATCAATGAGGCAGCAATGGCATGTCCGCTTGCGGCCAGCAGCGCAGCGCCGGTACGGGCAAGATAGCAGCCCATGCAGTCACCCCACCTTCCCCCTGCCTTTGCCCGCCTGGCCTGGGCCAACCTGGCAGCCCAGTCAGCTGAACAACTGAGCCTGGCGGCCGTGCCGCTGGTGGCGGTGCTGATGTTGGGCTCGGGGCCGGGCGAAATCGGCTTGCTGGCGGCCGTGCAGACGCTGCCCTTCCTGTTGCTGTCCATTCCGCTGGGGGTGCTGGCCGACCGCACCTCGCGCCGCCGCCTGATGGTGTGGGCGGAACTGCTGCGCGCCGTCTCGCTGGTCGTGTTGCTGGCCATGGTGTTGACCGGGCAGCTTTCGATCTTCTGGCTGGCGGTGGTGGGGTTTGCGGGCGCCGTGGGCACGGTGGGCTTCAGTGTGGCGGCGCCTGCCATGGTGCCGGCCCTGGTGCCGCGCGCTTCGCTGGCGCGTGCCAACGGGCGGCTGGAGCTGGCGCGCAGCGCTGCTTATGCGGCCGGTCCTGCGCTGGCGGGTGCGTTGGTGGCCTGGGTGGGTGGCGCATCGGCCTTTGTGCTGGCCGCGCTGCTGTCGGCTGCCGCCGTGGGTTTGCTGTGGCGCCTGCACGAGCCGGCACGCACACTGGCGCCGGCGCGCCACCCGCTGCGCGAGATCCAGGAGGGCGCGCTGTTTGTCTGGCGCCACGAATACCTGCGGCCCATGCTGCTGACCGGCATTGCCTGGAACATTGCCTGGTTTGTGCTGCAGGCTGCCTATGTGCCCTATGCCGTGCGCGTGCTGGGCCTGACTACCGAGGCGGTGGGCTTCACGCTGGGCATGTATGGCGCTGGCATGGTGGTGGGTGCGCTGCTGGCGCCGCGCATCGTGGGCGCCATGCGCTTTGGCAGTGCGGTGCAGTTCGGGCCGGCAGTGTCGGTGGCGGCTGCGGGGGCCATGGTGGCCACGCTGGCGCTGCCGCACGGCGCGCTGGCGGGCCTGTCATTTTTTCTGTTTGGGGCGGGGCCGATCATCTGGACGATCACCACCACCACGCTGCGCCAGAGCGTCACACCCACCGACATGTTGGGCCGCGTGGGCGCGGTGTTTTTAACGGTCAACGCTGGCTCGCGGCCTGTGGGTGCGGCGCTGGGCGCCGTGGTGGGCTCCACCTGGGGCGAGGCCGCCTGCCTGGTCCTGGCGTTTGCGGGCTTTGTGCTTCAGGCGGCCATTATCCTGACCTCGCGCCTGAGCGGGCTCAAGGCGTTGCCGAAGTAGCGCCGCCGGGGCGCGTGGGCACAAATTGGGCGGGGTCGTAGAAGAACTGTTCCTGCGCAATGCGTTCGCCGTCCCATCGCTGATACGCCAGCTCTTCTATGCGGCCAGTGCTGCCGTCTTTCCACGCGAACTCGAAAACCCAGCGGATCACAACGTGGTCGCCGTTTACAAAAGCCGGACGCACGCAGGTGGACCGAACCGACGTCGCGCGCGCCAGCGTGGCGCTTTCGCGGGCTGCCAGCGCGTCACGGCCCACGCGGGGCGGTGCCATGTTCTCCTGCATCGAGGCGTCCTGGGCATAGAACTCCTGGATCGCCTCCACATGCGCGTTGCTTTCGACGCGGGCGATGAAACGTTCTAGCGTGTCAGGTGTTGGCATGGTGGATGGCCTTGAGGTTCGCGTTAGTGTAGGCCGCTGCGTTTTGGTCAGCACCCCGGCACAATGGCCGCAGCCCACCCCGTCCAAGGTCCCGCGCATGTTCAACGCCAAACTCCTCGTCTGCACCTTGTCCCTGCTGGCCACGTGCGCGGCCCTGGCCCAGCCCGCCACCATCCCGTTGTCCACGCCCGTGGAGCAGCTCGCGCGCGACGCTTTGGGCACGCAGCCCGGCATGGCCGTGGCGGCGGCCTGGCGCGATGGCAAGCCGGCGCTGGCCGGCGCCGCCGTCGGCCCCGGCGTGGCAGCGCCCGTGACCAGCGGGCCGGGCGCCACGCTGTTTGAAATCGGATCCATCAGCAAGGTCTTCACTGGCCTGCTGCTGGCACAGGCCGTAGAGGCGGGCGAGCTGCGGCTGGACGACACGCTGGGCCAGCTGCTGCAGGGCAAGGCCAGCTTTGAGCAGCCGCAGGTGGCGGCCATCACCTTGCGCCAGCTGGTCACGCACACCTCGTGCCTGCCGCGGCTGCCGCCGGACTTTCGCCAGCAGGGCTACAACGCCGCCAACCCCTACCGCATCTACGACCGCGCCCGCATGTGGGCCACGCTCGCCACGTTGAAGACTGCCCAGCCCGCGCCCTGTGAGGCGCGCTACAGCAACTTTGGCTTTGGCGTGCTGGGCGAGCTGCTGGCCGAGCGCTATGGCAAGCCCTGGGCCGAGCTGGTTCGCGAGCGCATCACCGCGCCGCTGAACATGCGCAACACATTGCAGGTGCTGGGCGACCAGGCGCCGCGTCTGGCGCCGCCGTTTGACGGCGCGGCTGCTGCGTCGCCGTGGGACATGCAGGCCTTTGCCGGCGCCGGCGCGCTGCGCTCCACGCCCGAGGACCTTTTGCTGTTCGGCCGCGCCATCCTGGCCGGCCGCCAGGGGCCGCTGGGCGCGGCGGCCGAGCGGCTGCTGACGCCGCTGGCGCGGTTTGACGGCGAGGTGGGCTACGCGATCTTCATCAACGGCCCGCCCGCGCGTCGCACTTATGGCCACACCGGCGGCACGGGCGGCTACCGGTCCGTGTTGACGATGGCGCCCGACACACAAGAGGTGGTGGTGCTGGTGGCCAGCAACGCGCAGTCGGCCGTGTGGCGCATGGCCAACGACATGCTGGTGGGCCGTTACCCGGTGGACAATGCCAGCTTCACGCTGGCGCCCGAACGCCTGGGTGAGTACGCCGGCGTGTTCCGCGAAACACAGCACAACGCGTGGACCGTGGCGGCGCAAGCCGGGCAACTGCACATCCACAGCACGGGGCAGCTGTTTGTACCGCTCACGCCCTCAGGGCCGGACAGCTTCAATTTCGGCACACGTGCCAAGGTGGTTTTTATGCGCGAGGGCGGCAAGGTCACGGGGATGCGCTGGCTGGCGCGGGGTGACGAGCGGCCTGCCAGGCTCACCACCGAGCCCGTTCCCGCCGCCGCATGGCTGCCACCCGAAACGCTGCAGCCCTTTGTGGGCCGCTACCGCGCGCCGCGCTTTGACCTGGTGGTGACGGCCGCCACCGGCCATCTGGGCGTGCAGCTCACAGGGCAGGAGCGGCTGCTGGTCTACCCGGTGGCGGGGCAGCCCGACCGCTTTGCCTGGGACACGGTGAAGGCCGAAGTGCAGTTTGACCGCTACCCGAACGGTACGGTGCGCGGCCTGGTGCTGCACCAGAACGGGCAGGTGCGGGCCGAGCGGGTGGACTGATGCCGCCCGCTGGCGGCGCCGTTACGACAGGTGCTTGCCCACAATCCCCGCCAGCTCAAACATCGTCACCTGGTCCTTGCCGAACACCGGCTTGAGCTTGGCGTCGGCGTTGATGGCGCGCTTGTTGGCGGCGTCCTGCAGGCCGTTGGCCTTGATGTAGTCCCACAGCTTCTTGATGACTTCGGTGCGGGCCACGTTGTCGGCTCCGATGACCGCCGCCAGCGCGTCGCTGGGCTTCAGGCCGGCGCCCGTGGCGCGCGGCTTCTTGGGCGCGGCGGCTTTTTTGGCGGCGGGGGCCTTTTTGGCCGGTGCTTTCTTCGCGGCAGCCTTCTTGGCTACCGGTCCGTATTTGGCAGCCGGCTCCTTGGCCACCACGGCCTTGCCCGCAGCGGTTTTGCGCGGCGGAAATTTGGACGGCGCAAATTCAAAGTTGACCTTGCCCGCCTCGGCGTCCCAGGCCAGGAAGGCCTTGAATGCGCGGCGTGTGCGCATGCTCACAAACTTGTCCAGCAGGTCGGTCTTGCCAGTTTCCAGCAGCTTGGTCATCTGGTCGCGCATCACCGGCTGCTGCAGGATCACCTGGCCGGTCTTGAAGTCGCAGCTGGGTGTGGGCTGGCTGGCCGTGGGCACCGACTTTTCACACACGTAGTTCTTGCCGTGCTCAAACACGCCCGCGCCGCATTTGGGGCAGGCGCCCAGCGATTGCTGCGCGCTGAAGTCAATGATCTCGCCCGTCTCGGCGGCGTTCCTGTCGTCGCCAAAGTCGAATTCGAGCTTCCAGTTCTTGTCCTCGTCGCTGTACTTCAACACCATCTCGGCGGTAAAGGGCCAGCCCGCCTTGGAGCGGAATCCGTCCAGCGGACCGATGTGTTTGGTCGCCAGGAATTGCTCCACTTCGGCAGGCTCAAACGTACGGCCTGCTGGTGTTTTGCCGAATGAGAAGCTGCAGGCGTCTTCGCCCGTGCCTGACTTGCCGGTACAGGTGTAGCGGCGGTAGTTTTCCTTGACCACGCCGCCGCAATTCGGACAGGGCGTACTGAGCGTGGCGTAGTCGCCGGGCACGGTGTCGCGGTCGTATTCCTTGGCCTTCTTGACGATGTGTTTCGTCATCTCGGCGATCTCGCGCATGAACTCGTCGCGGCTCAGCTTGCCGTGCTCCATCTGCGCGAGCTTGTATTCCCATTCGCCGGTCAGCTCGGGCTTGGACAGCTCTTCCACGCCCAGCCCGCGCAGCAGCGTCATGAGCTGGAACGCCTTGGCCGTGGGGATCATTTCGCGGCCGTCGCGCAGCATGTACTTTTCGTTGATCAGGCCTTCAATGGTGGCCGCACGCGTGGCGGGTGTGCCCAGGCCTTTTTCCTGCATGGCTTCGCGCAGCTCATCGTCTTCCACAAACTTGCCGGCGCCTTCCATGGCGCCCAGCAGCGTGGCTTCCGAGTAACGGGCGGGCGGGCGGGTCTTCAGGCCCTTGGCCTCTACGACCTCGGCGCGCACCATCTCGCCGGGCTTGACCGGGATCAGGCTCTGGCCCTTGTCGCCTTCCTTGGCATCGGCCACTTCGTCGGCGGCTTCCTTGCCGTAGATGGCGAGCCACCCCGGCTTGACCAGCACCTTGCCTTCGGTCTTGAAGCTGTGGCCCACCGCCTGGCTGATGCGGGTGGTGACCATGTATTCGGCGCTGGGGAAAAACACCGCCATGAAGCGGCGCACCACCAGGTCGTACAGCTTCTGCTCGGCGTCACTCAGGCCGCTGGGCGCCTGCGTCGTGGGGATGATGGCAAAGTGGTCGCTGACCTTGGCGTTGTCAAAGATGCGCTTGGACGGCTTGACGTAATTGCCCTGGATCGCCTGCTTCGCAAACGGTGCCAGGTGCTTCATGCCACTGTCGGCCAGCATGGCGAAGGTGTCTTTCACCACGGGCAGGTAGTCCTCGGGCAGCGCACGCGAATCGGTACGCGGGTAGGTCAGTGCCTTGTGGCGTTCGTACAGGCTTTGCGCCAGCGCCAGTGTGGTCTTGGCCGAAAAGCCGAACTTGCCGTTGGCTTCGCGCTGCAGGCTGGTCAGGTCAAACAGGGCAGGCGAAGCCTGCGAGGTGGGCTTGCTCTCTTCGGTGACCGTTGCGGCCTTGCCGCGCACGGCGTCGGCAATGGCCTGCGCTTCCTTTTGGGTCCAGACGCGGTCGGCTTTCTTTTCTGCGTCGTCCGCGTCTTTCTTCCACTTGGTGTCAAACCACTTGGCGGGGTACTCGCCCGCTTCAGCCAGGAAGGTGGCGTGGATTTCCCAGTAGTCGCGGCTGATGAATTTGCGGATCTGCTCCTCGCGCTCCACCACCACCGCCAGCGTGGGCGTCTGCACGCGGCCCACGGTCGTCAGAAAGAAGCCGCCGTCGCGCGAATTGAACGCCGTCATGGCGCGCGTGCCGTTGATGCCCACCAGCCAGTCGGCTTCGGAGCGGCTGCGCGCCGCGTCGGCCAGGCCCTGCATCTGCTTGTCGGTGCGCAGGCTTTCAAAGCCGTCGCGAATCGCCTGGGGCGTCATGCTTTGCAGCCACAGGCGCTTGACCGGCTTGCCCAGTGGCTTGACACCACCGGCGTACTGCTCGATCAGGCGGAAGATCAGCTCACCCTCGCGGCCCGCGTCGCAGGCATTGACCAGCGCCGTCACGTCCTTGCGCTTGGCCTGCTTGACCACCGCGTTCAGCCGCGTTTTGGTTTTGTCTACCGGCTTCAGGTCAAAAAACGGCGGAATCACCGGCAGGTTGGCAAAGCTCCATTTGCCGCGCTTCACGTCAAACTGCTCGGGCGCCTGGATTTCCACCAGGTGGCCGACCGCGCTGGTCACCACATAACCATCGCTTTCAAAGAACTCGTCGTGCTTTTCAAACTTGCCCGCCACGGGCGTGAGCGCGCGCACGATGTCTTGTGCCACCGAGGGCTTTTCTGCAATCACCAACGTCTTCGTCATAGGAACTGGGCCAATCCTTCAATTTCATCAGGGAGCATTTCCCCGGCTTGCGCAAACACCACCCGGGCCGCGCGCCCGCGCACCACGACCACCGGCAGCCCCTTGGGCTTGGGCAGCACTTTAGCGACATCGGGCGTCAGCATGCCAGTCGGGAATGTGTAACCTTTTTGCCGCATGTGGCCTGCGGCGGCTTCTTGCGTCCTGTCAATCGACAGCGCCAGCACCTGCAGGCCGCGGCTGCGCTCCATGCGCCAGAGCTTGTCTATATGCGGGCTTTGCATCGCGCAAAAGGGGCACCAGCTGGCCCACCAGTAGACCACGAGCACCTGGCCGTCTGCCGCAGCGGCCCGCCAGACGCTGCCGTCCAGCAGCGTCACGTCGGCCAGCGCCAGGGCTGCCCCGGGCTGCGGCAGGGCCGGCGCCCGGGCGTCGCCGGGCGTGGCGCTGCTGCCCTGGGCAGCAGCCAGGCCGGTGCCGCTCAAGGCCAGGCTGGCCAGCAGGTCACGGCGTGTGAATGTCAACGGTTTCATCGGTCGTGCATGGCTCTTGCATAGAATTGCGGCTCCTCGCGCGTACGCGTACGCGCGCATGTGTGCATATTCAACTTACCAGAGTTTTCAGCTCATGCCAGCAAAAGCCCCCGCCAGCCCCGCCCGACGCATCCAGACCCGCCGCTCCAGCGTGCACGGCACGGGGGTGTTTGCCGTGCAGAACCTGGCAGAAGGCGAGACCATCATTGAGTATGTGGGCGAGATCATCAGCTGGAAAGAGGCCCTGCGCCGCCATCCGCATGACCCCAAGGACCCCAACCACACGTTTTACTTCCACATTGATGAAGAACGAGTGATCGACGCCAAGCACGGCGGCACTTCGTCGCGCTGGATCAACCAC
>CALRYY010000133.1:0-10325 GCA_943372515.1 Ramlibacter sp. 2FC
CACCGCAGAACTCGCTTCGCGCTGCGCGCTACGCTCTAACAGCCGCGGTGAGTCAGTCAACGAAGCGCGCTGCGCGCGCGGCCGCATGCCCTGCGCTGCTCGGCGCTTTAGAGGCGCATTGCCGGGTGTCCGCGCACGCCTTTGCAGAGCAACTGTTGGCGCACCACCGCTGGCGTACCTGCACCCGGCTTCGCGGCAGGCGGTGGCCGGCGGGGGCGATCTCTGTGGCGGCGAGGAGCGCAGGCGCAGGGTCGGCGCGCCTTGGCGCGCTTCGTTTCTAGCTCGCCGCGGCTGTCCGAACGGAGTGCGCAGCACGAAGTGAGTTCTGCGGCGCGACCCTGCGACGAGCACCACAGCGCAGTCTGCACGCAGTGCAGACCGCCACAGTGTGAGCCCCCGCCGGGCACCGCCTGCCGCGACGCCAGCGAATGAAAAACAAGGGGTTACTCAGTCAACCCATGTCGCAGCGCGTAGCGGATCAGGTCGCTCTGGTTGGCCAGGCCCATCTTCTGCATCAGGTTGGCCTTGTGGGTGCTCACGGTTTTGACCGACAGCGTGAGCTGATGGGCGATGTCTGTGACCGACACGCCCGCCACCAGCAGGCGGAAGACTTCAAATTCACGGGCCGACAGCGATTCATGCGGCGCGGTGCTGCCCCCGGGCATGGCGCCCAGGGCCAGCTGCTCGGCCACCTCGGCGGAAATATAGGCGCCGCCCGAGGCGATCTTGCGGATGGCCTGCACCAGCTGGGCCGGCGCGCTTTCCTTGGTCAGGTAGCCGCTGGCGCCGGCTTTGATGGCGCGCACGGCGTATTGCTGCTCCTGGTGCATGCTCAGCACCAGGATGCGCAGCTTCGCCTTCTCAGCCTTGGCGAGCTTGATCAACTCCATGCCGCTGCGCCCGGGCATGGACAGGTCCAGCACCAGCACGTCAAAGTCGCGCTCGCGCACGATGCGCATGACCTCGTTGCCGTCGCCGGCCTCGTCGACCACCTCAAAATCTTCAGCCGATGCCACGATGCGTTTGAGGCCCTCACGCACGATGGCATGGTCGTCGGCCATCACGATGCGGATCATGCGCTGTCGCCCTGCTGCACGGGGATATGGACCACCACCACGGTGCCCTGCCCCGGTGTGCTGCCGATGTTTACCGTGCCCTTGAGCAACTGGGCGCGCTCGCGCAAGCCCGCCAGCCCCAGCGAGCCGGCCTTGCGCGGCGCCGTGGTTTGAAAGCCCGCGCCGTTGTCGGCCACGCGCAGCGACACTTCACCGTCGGTACGCGCCACGCTCACCTGCACCTGGTTGGCGTGTGCATGCTTGGCCACATTGACCAGCGATTCCTGCACGATGCGAAACACCGCCGTGGCGTACGGCTCGTGCAGTTCCAGGTCTTCGTCCATGTTGAGCACACAGGCCACGCCCCAGCGTTGGGTGAAGCTTTGCGTCAGCCATTCAATGGCCGCCACCAGGCCCAGGTCGTCCAGCACCAGCGGGCGCAGGTCGGCGGCAATGCGCCGCGTGGCCGCCACGCTGGCGTCCAGCATGGCCAGCATGCCGTCCAGCTTGGCCTGCACATCCGCGGCATCTGCGCCCATGTGGTCGCGCAGCCAGATGGTGTCCATCTTGAGCGCGGTCAGCGACTGCGCCAACTCGTCGTGCAGTTCGCGTGCCACGCGGGTTTTCTCCTGTTCGCGAATGGCGCTGGCCTGCGCGGCATAGGCGGCCAGCTCTTCCTGGGCACGGATGCGTTCGGTAGCGTCGCGCAGGATCACGGTGTACAGGCGGCCCTCGGGCGTCTCCAGCTGCGAGATGGAAGCTTCTACCGGGAACTCTCCACCATTGCGGCGCAAGCCATACACCAGGTTGTTGCCGCTCATGCGGCGCGACGTCACGCCGGTGGTGCCAAAGCGATTCATGTGGCCCGCGTGGCTGCCGTGAAAACGCCCCGGAATCAGCTTGACCAGCGGCTGGCCCAGCGCGTCGGCCGCCGGCCAGCCAAAAATGGTTTCGGCGGCGCGGTTGTACAGGATGATGTTCTGGGCCTCGTCCACCGTGATGATGGCGTCCATGGCCGATTCAAGCAGGCCGGCCAGGCGGGCTGTGGCGTTGTCGGATCGGTCGTTGGGCGTTAAGGGCATTGCTGCAAATTACAGCATATCCACCGCCCGAGCATTGCGATATGCCCCGTTTTAGTGCGACAGAACCGCGCCAGCGCCCTCACTGGCCGGCTGGAACGGCCCCGGCGGGTTGTTGTCGCAGCCCATCTGGTTGGTATCCCTTACGTAGTATCGCCTTCGTTCACCTCTTCAGCAGGCATGCCCAGCAGCGCCGTCAGTGCGCTGGACACCATGCAGATCACCCAGAACGCAAAAAACGCTGCGGTGTAAATGCCCTGGCGCGACAGGGCCAGCGGCGCGCCGGCCCAGTGCAGGTCCTGCGGGTCCACCAGCGCAAAGGCAAACAGCTCCAGAATGCACGCCGTCAGGAAAGCCGGCCACATGATCCACATCAGCTTTCTGGCGCGCATCGGTTTGTCTCCTGTTGTATTTTTTTTGGGGGCTTGAGTATCAGCGTGCAGCGGGCTGTGCGCTCGGGCTGCCCGGTACCGGCGTGGCCGCATGGTTGCGCCCCTGCACGGCCGGCAGCAAGGTCTTGTTGATCTCGATGCCGCGGCGGTAGTAATCGGTGCTGACCAGGGTGTCTGCGCCGTTGATGGCGATCCAGGCCGTGACCAGCCCGGCGACCACCACCACGGCGGGGCCTGCAATCACCATCCAGACCATGCCAAAGCGCCACCAGGGCGCCGGCGGGGTCGGGGCGGTGATCGACGTTGTTGCGTTGCTCATGGAAATCTCCTTAACGCGGAACCAGAAAGACAGACTTTTCGCTCACGTGCGCGTCGCCGTCCGTGTCGTCGATGTTGAAGCGGATCGGGTGCGAGCCGGGTGCCGCCGAGCCATAGGCAATCTGCAGCCGCACCGCCACCCAGCGCGACTCTGCGGGGCCAACGGTCACCTCGGTTTCGGTTGCCATGCTCAGGCCGTCCAGGCCAGTGGCTGACAGGCGGTAGCGCTGCGGCGCCTCGGTGGCGTTCATGACCTGCAGCCGGTAGACGTTTTCAAGCCGGCCGCCTTCGGCAATGCGCGACAGCGCGGCGCGGTCGCGCACCACATCCACTTTCAGCGGTGTGCGCATGACCAGGCTGGCCAGCATGGCCAGGCAGATGGCGCCCAGGATGGCTGTGTACAGCAGCACACGGGGGCGCAGCACATGGCGCAGGATCTGGGGCCGCGTCCAGCCCTTGGCCACCGCGTTTTGCGTGGTGTAGCGCACCAGGCCGCGGGGGTAACCCATCTTGTCCATGACGGTGTCGCACACGTCGGCGCAGGCGCCGCAGCCTATGCATTCGTACTGCAGGCCGTTGCGGATATCGATGCCCGTGGGGCAGACCTGCACGCACAAGGTGCAGTCCACACAGGTGCCCAGGCCTTTGGCTGTGTAGTCGGCGCTGCGCGAACGCGGCCCGCGCGGCTCGCCCTGGCCGGCGTCGTAGCTGACGATGAGCGTGTCCTTGTCGAACATCGCGCTTTGAAAGCGGGCATAGGGGCACATGTATTTGCACACCTGCTCGCGCATGAAGCCGGCGTTGCCGTAGGTGGCAAAGCCGTAAAAGAACACCCAGAATACTTCCCATGAGCTCATGCGCGTCTGCAGGAACTCCAAGGCCAGCTCCCTCACGGGCGTGAAATAGCCCACAAAGGTAAAGCCCGTCCACAGTGCCAGGCTGATCCACAGAAAATGCTTGGCCCATTTCTTGACCAGCTTTTCCAGCGAGAACGGCGCGCCGTCCAGCCGCATGCGCGCCGAGCGGTCGCCTTCCACGTGGCGCTCTATCCACAGAAAGATCTCGGTGTACACCGTCTGCGGGCAGGCATAGCCGCACCACAGGCGCCCTGCTACGGCTGTAAACAGGAACAGCGACAGGGCCGAGATCACCAGCAGGCCGGTGAGGTAGATGAAGTCCTGCGGGTACAGGACCAGGCCAAAGATATAAAAGCGCCGCGACGCCAGGTCAAACAGCACGGCCTGGCGCTGGCCCCATTCGAGCCACGGCAGGCCGTAGAACACCAGCTGTGTCAGCGCGACCATGGCCCAGCGCCAGCGCGAGAAAAAGCCGCTGACCGAGCGCGGGTAGATCTTCTCTTGCGCGGCGTACAGGGACACTTCCGGTGGCTCGGTGGCCACGGGCTGGATGGGGATGACTTTGCGGGTAGACACAGATCAGGGCTTGGCGCCCGCGCGGTTGGACAGGCCCCAGACATAGCTGGCCAGCACATGCACCTGGGCTTCGGTCAGCTTGTCGGCCTGGGCCGGCATCTGGTTGACCTTGCCGGTGTTGATGATGGACACGATGGCGTTTTCGCCCCAGCCATGCAGCCATATGCCGTCGGTCAGGTTGGGTGCGCCCACGGCCTGGTTGCCCTTGCCGTCTATGCCGTGGCAGGCGGCGCAGACGCCAAACTTGGCCTTGCCCAGCGAGGCGCGCAGCGAATCGTTCGGGCTGCCAGACAGGCTCAGCACGTACTGGGCCACGTTCTTGACGTCGTCCGGTGTGCCCACGGCAGCTGCCATGGGGGGCATGTTGCCGATGCGGCCCTTGACCAGCGTTTCCTTGATCTTGTCGGGCGTGCCGCCATGCAGCCAGTCGGCGTCGGCCAGGTTGGGGAATCCCTTGCTGCCGCGGGCGTCCGAGCCGTGGCACTGGGCGCAGTTGTTCATGAACAGGCGCTCGCCAATGGCCATGGCGCTGGCGTCTGCCGCCAGCTTGTCGGGCGGCAGGCCGGTGTAACGCGCATACAGCGGTTCCAGCGCCTTGTTGGCCTTGTCCATTTCAGCAGCATGCTCGCCCTTGGACGACCAGGCCAGCTTGCCCTCATAGCTGCCCAGGCCCGGGTAGGCCACCAGGTACAGCAGGCCGAAGACGATGGTGATGACGAACATCCACACCCACCAGCGCGGCAGGGGGTTGTTCATCTCGCGCAGGTCTTCGTCCCACACGTGGCCCGTGCTGTTGTCGGCCGTGGCCGGCACCTTCTTGCGGGCGGTCACCCACAGCAGGATCACGCAGGCAAGAATGCTCACCAGCGTGATGCCGGTGACATAGACCGACCAGAAATTGCTTGTGAAGTCGCTCATGATGTTCAGTCCTGTTCAAACGGCAGCTGGGCTGCTTCTTCGAATCGGGCCTTGTTGCGCCCGGCCAGGGCCCAGGCCACGATGCCCAGAAAGGTGACAAAGGCGGCCAGCGTGGCCACGATGCGCATAGTGTTGACGTCCATATCGATCCTCTTCTTTCTTCACGGGGCTACCGCGGAACCGGCTATGCCGGGCCGTTGGTGGCGCCCCCTTGAGGGGGAGGCGCCGAAGGCGCTTCGGGGGTGGGTCATTTCAGGGCGATGCCCATGACCTGCAGGTACGCAATCAGTGCATCCGCTTCGGTCTTGCCCTTCACGTCCGCAGGCCCTTTGGCGATTTCAGCGTCGGTGTAGGGCACGCCCACGGTGCGCAGCGCCTTCATGCGCGGGGTCACGTCGGCCGGGTCGACCTGGGTCTTTTCAAGCCAGGGGTAAGCCGGCATGTTCGACTCGGGCACGACGTCACGCGGGTTGGTCAGGTGGATGCGGTGCCAGTCGTCGCTGTATTTGCCGCCCACGCGGTGCAGGTCAGGGCCGGTGCGCTTGCTGCCCCACTGGAACGGGTGGTCATACACAAATTCGCCCGCCACCGAATAGTGGCCGTAGCGCAGCGTCTCGGCCCGAAACGGACGGATCATCTGCGAATGGCAGTTGTAGCAGCCCTCGCGGATGTACACGTCGCGCCCGATCAGCTGCACCGCCGTGTAGGGCTTGATGCCCTGCACCGGCTCGGTGGTGGATTTCTGGAAGAACAGCGGCACGATTTCGACCAGGCCGCCGACCGCGATGACCAGCAGGATCAGCACGATCATCAGGAAGTTGTTGGTCTCCACCTTTTCATGGGTGAAGCCCTTGGGGGTGTTGTCAGACATGGTTTGCTTTCCTCATCAGGCGTGGGCAGTGACGGCGGGGATGGGCGCGTTGACCGAGCGCCCCGAGATGGCCGTCATCCAGACGTTCCAGGCCATGACCAGCATGCCGCCCAGGTACAGCGCGCCACCGGCGACGCGGATCACATAGAACGGGTAGGTGGCCTTGACGGATTCCACGAAGGTGTAGGTCAGCGTGCCGTCGCCGTTGATGGCGCGCCACATCAGGCCCTGCATCACGCCGGCAATCCACATGGCGGCGATGTACAGCACGATGCCGATGGTGGCCATCCAGAAGTGCAGCTCGATGGCGGGCACCGAATGCATCTTCTTCTGGCCGAACAGGCGCGGGATCAGGTAGTACAGCGACCCCATCGAGATCAGCCCCACCCAGCCCAGGGCGCCGCTGTGCACGTGGCCCACGGTCCAGTCGGTGTAATGGCTCAGGGCGTTGACGGTCTTGATGGACATCATCGGGCCCTCGAACGTGCTCATGCCGTAGAAGGACAGCGACACGATCAGAAAGCGCAGGATCGGGTCGTCACGCAGCTTGTGCCAGGCACCCGACAGCGTCATGATGCCGTTGATCATGCCGCCCCAGCTGGGCGCCAGCAGGATCAGCGAGAACACCATGCCCACCGACTGCGTCCAGTCCGGCAGCGCCGTGTAATGCAGGTGGTGCGGGCCCGCCCACATGTAGGTGAAGATCAGCGCCCAGAAGTGGACGATCGACAGGCGGTAGCTGTACACCGGCCGCCCGGCCTGCTTGGGGATGAAGTAATACATCATGCCCAGGAAGCCCGCGGTCAGGAAGAAGCCCACGGCATTGTGGCCGTACCACCACTGGACCATCGCGTCCTGCACGCCGGCATAGGCCGAGTAGCTCTTCATCCAGCCGGCCGGAATGGCTGCGCTGTTGACCAGGTGCAGCACCGCCACTGCGATGATGAATGCGCCGTAGAACCAGTTGGCCACATAGATGTGGCGTACCTTGCGCATGCCGATGGTGCCGAAGAACACGATGGCATACGACACCCACACCAGCGTGATGAGGATGTCAATGGGCCATTCGAGTTCGGCGTATTCCTTGCCGCTGGTGTAGCCCATGGGCAGGCTGATGGCGGCGGCCAGGATGACAGCCTGCCAGCCCCAGAAGGTAAAGGCCGCCAGCTTGGGCAGAAACAGCGCGACCTGGCAGGTGCGCTGCACCACGTAATAGCTGGTGGCAAACAGCGCGCAGCCGCCAAACGCAAAGATCACCGCGTTGGTGTGCAGCGGGCGCAGGCGGCCATAGCTGAGCCAGGGTATGCCGAAGTTGAGCTCGGGCCAGGCCAGTTGGGCGGCAATCACCAGCCCCACCAGCATGCCGACCACGCCCCATACCACGGCCATCAGCGAGAACTGCCGCACGACGGTGTCGTGGTAGGCAGCAGCGGGTTGTATTTGAGTGTTCATCAGGCACCTTTTATGTTTCGGTGCCAGTGTCGGCCAGGCCTGCCTGGGCCGACTTGATGAATGTCAATCGCCGTGAAGAATGCGCTCGCCTTCGCCTTCAACGCCTTCAAACTGGCCACGCCACACGGCCCACCACAGCGCGCCCAGGATCAGCAGCGCCAGCGCCACTGACAGCGGAATGAGCAGAAAAAGAATATCCATGACGAATTCCTGTCGGATTCAAAAACGCGGTGCGCGCGCCAGTCGCGCCGAATTGAGCACCACGCCCAGCGAGCTGGCCGCCATGCCCAGGCCCGCCAGCCACGGGGGCATGAGCCCCAGCACGGCCAGCGGCACGCACACGGCGTTGTACACGGCCGCCCACAGCAGGTTCTGGCGCACCACGATGTGTGTACGCCGTGCGTGCAGCAGCAGCGCCGCCACTGCGGCCAGCTGGCCACCGGGGATCACCACGTCTGCGCGCGACTGCGTGAGGGGCGCGGCCTGCCCCAGCGTGACGGACAGGTCGGCGCAAGCCAGCACGGGCGCGTCGTTGATGCCGTCGCCCACCATGGCCACGCGGTGCCTGCACTGCTGAAGCGTACGCACATGGGCGAGTTTGCCCTCGGGCGTGCGGTCACCGAATGCATGGTTGATGCGCACCCGCCAGGCAAGGCGCGCCACATGGCGCATGCGGTCGCCCGACAGCAGCTGCAGCCGCAGGCCCATGGCGCGCAGCGCCCCCACGGCGTCCTGCGCGTCCGGGCGAATGGTTTCGTCCAGATCAAAAGTGGCAAGCCAGCCCTGACTGTCGGCAAGGTGCACCTGCAGCACGCCGTCGGCACGCGGCTGCACCGGTGCATCACACAGCGCCGCCGAGCCCAGGCACAGGCTTTGGCCCCCGACCTGGCCGCGCAGGCCACTGCCGTGGATTTCCTGCACGCCGCTTGCGGCCGGTGCATCTGCTTTGCCCACGTGGGCCACCAGGGCGCGCGACGCCGGGTGCAGCGAATGCCGCGCCAGCGCGGCGGCCAGCTGCAAGGCCTGATCCGCATCCGCACCGTCGCGCGTGTGCACAGCCGACACCGCCATGCGGTCCACCGTGAGCGTGCCGGTCTTGTCAAACACCACGGTGTCGATGGTGGTGGCCGACTCCAGCGCCTGCAGCCGGCGCACCAGCACGCCGCGGCGGGCCAGCGCTCCGGCGGCCGCCAGCGTAGCCGCCGGTGTGGCCAGTGACAGCGCGCAGGGACAGGTGACGATCAGCACCGCAATCGCCACGCTGATGGCGTGCGCCGGGTCGATGCGCCACCACCAGGCGGCAGATGCCGCGGCGGCTACCAGCACCCCCACCAGAAAAGGCCGCGCCAGGCGGTCGGCCAGCTGGGCCAGGCGGGGCTTGCCGGCGGCGGCCTGGCCCATCAGCGCCACGATGCCGGCGTAGCGGGTGTCGGGGCCCACACGCTCGATCTTCATTTCCACCCCGGCGGTGAGGTTGTGGCTGCCGGCAATGACAGCACTGCCCACGCCGCGCGGCACGGGCTGCGATTCACCCGTCAGCAAGGCTTCGTCCACGGTGGTGGTGCCGTCCAGCACCGTACCGTCGGCGGGGAAAGCCTCGCCCGGCTTGACCCGCACCACATCGCCCGTGGCCAGGCGGCGCACTGCCACGCGCTCATAGCTGCCGTCGGCGCAGCGGCGCTCCACGCTGTCGGGCAGGCGGCGCGACAGCGCGTCCAGCGAGCCCGCGGTGCGATCGCGCAGGCGCTGCTCCAGCATGCGCCCGCTGAGCAGAAAGAACACCAGCATGGTGAGCGAGTCGTACCAGACCTCACTGCCCCAGGGGCCGGTGCGGTCAAAAGTGGCGGCGGTGCTGGCGCCAAAGGCGATCAGGATGCCCAGCGCCACGGGCACGTCCATGCCGATGGTGCGCTGGCGCAGGTCGCGCCACGCGCTGGCAAAAAACGGCCTGCAGGAAAACAGCATGACCGGCAGCGTCAGCACCCAGGACGCCCAGCGCAGCAGCTGTTCGGCGTCGGGCGTCATGTCGCCGGGCTCGGCCACGTACGCCGGGAAGGCATACATCATGACCTGCATCATGCAAAAGCCCGCCACCAGCCAGCGCCACAGCAGGGTGCGCTGCGCCTTGGCGCGCACCTCGCGCTGGGCCAGGTCGGTTGCGGGCAACGCCCGGTAGCCGGCGCGCGCCACGGCGCCAAACCATTGCGACGGGCGCGTGGCACCTTCGGCCCAGACCACCCGGGCCATCTGGCTGGCGCCGTTGACCGAGGCCTCGCGCACACCCGGCACGGCCAGCAGCGCCTGCTCGACCGTGAGCGAACAGGTGGCGCAGTGCATGCCGTCTATGGCCACGTGCGATTCCCAGCAGGCGCCCGTGGCATCGGGCGGCCCGGGGCGGCTGAATGCGTCCCAGCCGGCGCGGTCGTCCAGCACCGCCTGCATGGCAGCCTGTGTTGTGACGTCTGGCACGAGCGTGGCCGCGCCGGTGGCAAGGGGCATGGAAGCCTGGAACATGGCGCCAAGACTATCCGGGGCGGCATTCGCCGCACTTGACCTGAATCAACACGAACGTGCACCACGCGCGTAAGCTGGCCAGAACCCGCAAAGAACCCACCCAGACCTGAAGGAGACACCATGTACACCCGCATCCTCGTCACCACCGACGGCTCCCCCCTGTCCAAGAAGGCCGTTTCTGCCGCAATCGAGCTGGCCGCCCTGTGCGGCGCCGAGCTGTTTGCGCTGAAAGTGGTGCCGCGCTACCCCATGAGCTACTTTGAGGGCTCCATCGCCCTGGCACCCCAGGAAGT
>CALRYY010000134.1:0-10220 GCA_943372515.1 Ramlibacter sp. 2FC
TTGCCTCTGGACGCGCTGGTGCTGGAGACCGACTCGCCCGACATCCCCCCGCACTGGCTGTACCGCACCGCCCAGCAGCGCGCGCACGGCCAGGCGCAGGGGCGCAACGAGCCGGGCGAGCTGCCACGCATTGCGCAAGTCATTGCCGGGCTGCGTGGCATGGCGCTGGACGAGCTGGCCCAGGCCACCACCCGCAATGCCTGTACGGCACTGCCGCGGCTGGCGCCCCTGATTTGCGGCCACAATCTGGCTCGTTCATGAACGCCGCACCCCGCATCGCCTCGTCGCCCCGGCCTCTACCGCAATCCCAGCGCCTGCAGGGCCTGGCGCCGGTGGTGTCCGCTGCTACCGTGGTGCTGATCCTGGGCAGCTTTCCCGGTGCCCGGTCGCTGGCTACGGGGCAGTATTACGCTCACCCGCAGAACCACTTCTGGCGCATCCTGCAGGCCGTCTGGCCCGGCATTGCCCTGCCTGAAGACGCATATGACGACCGCCTGGCCTGGCTGCTGGCGCGCGGCCTGGGTTTGTGGGATGTGTATGCCTCGTGTGAGCGCCAGGGCAGCCTGGACGCCCGCATCCGCAACGCCCAGTCGAATGACTTTCCCGCGCTGGCCAAACGCCTCCCGCAGTTGGCGGCGGTCGCCCACAACGGTGGCGAAAGCTTCAAGCACGCGCGCCACGTCAGTGCGCTGGGCCTGCCCGCCCACAAGCTTCCCAGCAGCAGCCCGGCCAACGCGTCGTGGCGCTTTGAGCGCAAGCTGGCGGCGTGGCGTGATGTGTTTGCAATGCACGGACTCGTCTGATGGCATCGAAGTCACCCAAATCCATGGCGGCATCGTTGCCCGAAGTCAATTTCTCTGACTACGGCGACAGGCGCTACCTGCACCTGGGCACGCCCTGGGTGCAAGGCTCCATGAAGCTGGACGCACCGTACGACATTGATCTGGAGTACGTGCAGCGCATGATGGCCTGGCTGCTGTTTGTGGACGCTGCATCCGTTCCCAAACGCCATGCCATGCAGCTGGGCCTGGGCGCGGCGTCGATCACCAAGTTCTGCCACAAGAAGCTGCGCATGAAGACCACCGCCATCGAACTGAACCCGCAGGTGGTCGCTGCCTGCCGGGTGTGGTTCAAGCTGCCGGCGGATGACGCCCGGCTGATGGTGGTGCTGGGGGACGCGGCCGAAGTGGCGGCGCACGAGTTCTGGCGTGGCAAGATCGACGCGCTGCAAGTGGACCTGTACGACCACGAGGCCGCAGCACCTGTGCTGGACAGCGAGGCTTTTTACGCCGACTGCCGCAAGCTGCTGACCGAAGACGGCGTCATGACCGTCAACCTGTTCGGCCGCTCGTCCAGCTATGAAAAAAGCCTGAAAAAAATAGCCGCTGCGTTCGGCGACGACGCTGTCTGGGCCTTCAAGCCGACGCGCGAGGGCAACACCGTGGTGCTGGCACAGCGCACCCCCCTGGGGCCCAAACGCCCCTGGCTTGTGCAACAGGCTGAAAGCATCCAAACTCGCTGGGGCCTGCCTGCCCCCAAATGGCTGCGGGTTTTCAAACCGATTTCATGAACGCAGCTTCCAAGACCCCCTCACTGGCCAGGACCGCCCATCGCGGACCGCTGGTCCTGCAGCACCTGGTGGAATGGCTCAACGCCGACGGCGTGATTTCGCCCGAAGAAGCGCAGCGCACCATCGCGCGCTGTGCCCAGGCCTCCAGCGCCCAGCACCCGCTGGTGCGGCTGGCCAGTGTGGCCATGCAGCGCCAAAGCGACGGCAAGCCGCTGGACATCGAAATGCTGACCCAGTGGCTGGCGGGGCGCTCGGGCCTGGATTACCTGCGCATCGACCCGCTGAAGGTGGACGTGGGCAAGGTGGCCGACACGATGAGCGCCGCCTATGCAGAACGCCACCGCGTGCTGCCGGTGCAGGTGACACCCAAGGAAGTGGTGGTGGCCACGGCCGAGCCATTCCTGGTCGACTGGGTGGACGAGGTGGAGCGCCAGGCGCGCCGCGGGGTGCGCCGCGTCCTGGCCAACCCGCAGGACATTCACCGCTACACGGCCGAGTTTTTTGCGCTGGCCAAATCAGTGCGCGCGGCGCAAAAAACAGGGGGCAATGCCGGTGCGGCCAGCTTCGAGCAGCTGGTCGAGCTGGGCAAGACCAACAAGCAGCTGGATGCCAACGACCAGGGCGTGGTGCAGGTGGTGGACTGGCTGTGGCAGTACGCCTTTGACCAGCGCGCCAGCGACATCCACCTGGAGCCCCGGCGTGAGCAGGGCGTGATCCGCTTTCGTATCGACGGGGTGCTGCACCCGGTCTACCAGATGCCCATGGGGGTGATGAACGCCATGATCGCGCGCATCAAGCTGCTGGGCCGCATGGACGTGGTGGAAAAGCGCCGACCGCAGGACGGGCGCATCAAGACCCGCAACCCGCGCGGCGACGAGATTGAAATGCGCCTGTCCACGCTGCCCACGGCGTTTGGCGAAAAGATGGTCATGCGCATCTTTGATCCCGACACAGCGGTCAAGGACCTGGATGCCCTGGGTTTTTCGCAGCATGACGCCAAGCGCTGGGAGGCGCTGGTCAAGCGGCCCTACGGCATCATCCTGGTCACCGGCCCCACGGGTTCAGGCAAGACCACCACGCTGTACTCCACCCTCAAGCGTGTGGCCACCGAAGAGGTCAACGTCAGCACCGTGGAAGACCCGATTGAAATGATCGAGCCGGCCTTCAACCAGACGCAGGTGCAGTCGCAGCTGGACTTCAATTTTGCCGAAGGCCTGCGCGCCCTGATGCGCCAGGACCCGGACATCATCATGGTGGGCGAAATCCGCGACCTGGAAACGGCGGAAATGGCGGTGCAGGCCGCGCTGACCGGGCACCTGGTGTTCTCGACCCTGCACACCAATGATGCGCCGTCGGCCGTTACCCGCCTGATGGAGCTGGGGGTGCCGGCCTACCTGATCAACGCCACGCTGCTGGGCGTGCTGGCCCAACGGCTGGTGCGCACGCTGTGCAAGCAGTGCCGCGAGCTGGATGAAGCCGGGCAACGCGCGGATCTTGAAACCGTCATCAAGCCCTGGAAGCTCAACGGCGGCTACCGGCCCTACAAGCCGGTAGGCTGCGTGGACTGCCGCATGACCGGCTTCATGGGCCGCATGGGCCTGTACGAGCTGTTGACCGTCAGCGAGGCTTTCAAGGAAATCGTGGGCCGCGACCCGGCCACGGATGCCCTGCGCCGTCAGGCCGTGGCGGACGGCATGCGCCCGCTGCGCCTGGCCGGCGCCCTGCGGGTGGCCGAAGGCATCACGACCATGGAAGAAGTGCTGACGGCCACCCCGCCGCTGGACTGAGTAAGTGAAATCCACATCTACCTGACTGTCGCCTGACCGGACAATGCGCCGTCGAGTACCTTTTCGGAGACAAACACGTGAAAATCAAAAGCCAAAAGGACTTCTTCTCAGGAGTCGTGTATTCCGTAGTGGGGGGGGCCTTTGCGATAGGCGCCACCAGCTACACCCTCGGAGAGGGCGCGCGCATGGGCCCTGGCTACTTCCCCATGATGCTGGGTATCCTGCTGACCATCATCGGCGCGGCCGTGATCTTCGGCTCGCTGGTCGTGGAGACCGAGGACGGTGAGAAGGTCGGCAAGATCGCCTGGAAGCCGCTGGGCTTCATCATCGGCGCCAACCTTGCTTTCGGTCTGTTGCTGGGCGGCCTGCCCAAGTACGGCATCCCGGCCATGGGCTTGATCGCCGCCATCTATGCGCTGGTGTTCATTGCCAGCATGGCCGGCGACAATTTCCGTCCCAAGGAAGTCGCCATCCTGGCGACAGTGCTGGCGGTTTTCAGTTACGTGGCGTTCGTCTGGCTGCTCAAGCTGCAGTTCCCGGTGTGGCCTTCCTTTATTACCGGCTGAGGCGCACATCATGGATCTGATCAACAACCTCTCCATTGGTTTTACTGCAGCGTTCACGCTGCAAAACCTGATGTACTGCTTCATCGGTTGCCTGTTGGGCACCCTGGTAGGCGTGCTGCCGGGCATCGGCCCCGTGGCCACCATTGCCATGCTGCTGCCGGCCACCTATGCGCTGCCCCCGGTGGCCGCGCTGATCATGCTGGCTGGTATTTATTACGGCTCGCAGTACGGTGGCTCCACCACCGCCATCCTGGTCAACCTTCCGGGCGAATCGTCGTCGGTGGTGACCGTGATCGACGGCTACCAGATGGCGCGACAGGGCAGGGCAGGCCCGGCGCTGGCTGCTGCTGGCCTGGGTTCGTTTTTTGCCGGTTGCGTGGGCACGCTGATCCTGGCGGCGTTTGCGCCGCCGCTGACCGAGCTGGCTTTCAAGTTCGGCCCGGCTGAATACTTCTCGCTGATGGTGCTGGGCCTGATCGGTGCCGTGGTGCTGGCATCGGGCTCGCTGATCAAGGCCGTGGGCATGATCGTGCTGGGCCTGTTGCTGGGCCTGGTCGGCACTGACGTGAACTCCGGCGTGGCGCGTTTCAGCTTCGACATCCCCGAGCTGACCGACGGTATCGGCTTCATCGTGATCGCCATGGGCGTGTTCGGCTACGGCGAGATCATCATGAACCTGTCCAAGCCGGAAGAAGAGCGCGAGGTGTTCGCCGCCAAGGTGGATGGCCTGATGCCTACCGCTGCGGACTTCAAGAACATCATCCCCGCCGTGCTGCGCGGCACGGCCCTGGGCTCGGCGCTGGGCATCCTGCCCGGCGGCGGCGCGTTGCTGTCGGCCTTTGCGGCCTACACGATTGAAAAGAAGACCAAGCTCAAGCCCGGCGAAGTGCCTTTCGGCAAGGGCAACATCCGCGGCGTCGCAGCCCCTGAAGCCGCCAACAACGCGGGTGCACAAACCTCGTTCATCCCGCTGCTGACGCTGGGCATCCCGCCCAATGCCGTGATGGCGCTGATGGTGGGTGCCATGACCATCCACAACATCCAGCCGGGCCCGCAGGTCATGACCAGCAACCCGCAGCTGTTCTGGGGTCTGATCGTCTCGATGTGGCTGGGCAACCTGATGCTGATCATCCTGAACCTGCCGCTGATCGGCATCTGGATCAAGTTCCTGACCATCCCCTACCGCTGGCTGTTCCCGGCCATTGTGCTGTTCTGCGCCATCGGCGTGTACTCCACGAACAACAACACCTGGGACATCTGGATGGTGGCGATGTTTGGCGTCATCGGCTACGGCTTCATCAAGCTGGGCATGGAGCCCGCGCCATTGCTGCTGGGCTTCATCCTGGGGCCCATGATGGAAGAAAACCTGCGCCGCGCACTGCTGCTGTCGCGCGGCGACTGGAGCGTGTTTGTCACGCGTCCGTTGTCGGCCGGCCTGCTGGGCGCCGCGCTGCTGCTGCTGGTGATCGTGCTGTTGCCTGCGGTGAAGAACAAGCGCGAGGAAGCTTTCGTCGAGGATTGATCCCGGATTGCGTTGTACAACGGCGCCTTCGGGCGCTGGATTGAGATGACGGCGCCTTGGGGCGCCGTTGCCGTTTCTGGCGGCTGGCACAATGGCTGGTCAGAGGAAAGCATGACCAACACCGCCTTTCGAACCCATCCCGAGCGGATGGCGCTGCACAACGAAATCCACGCGCGCCCGCCCGAGGCGCTGAACGCACCGTTGGCGATCTCTCACACCGTGATGGTGTGCGACGCTGCCGAGCGGGAAGCCAGCCGCGCCCATGTGGCCACCTTGCTGCGCGAACACCACCTGCCGCTGCCCGACGCAAGCTCCACCCATGTGCGCATGGATCTGGGCCCGTTTCGCATGCGCTGGGAGATGCACACCGAATTTGTGACCTGGACGTTCACCCGCGCGATCGATGCAGAGGGCTTTGGCGACCGGGAGCCCGCGACGGCCGCTGACGTACTGCCCCAGACATGGGCGGCAGGCCTGCCCGGCCAGTGCCTGGCGCGGCTGCACCTGTGGGTGTTGCCCACCAACAGCCTGGGCACGGGGTCACTGGTCAAGCATGTGCTGCATGAGGACACGCTGGTGGCGTCCACCGTGGCAGACGGCCATGGCGAGGTCTATACCGACTTTGCCGTGCATGCCGACGGCTTTTCGCGCATGGTGTTGCTGGCCGGCAGCATGACGCCACGCCGTCTGGGCCGCCTGGTGCAGCAACTGCTGGAGATTGACACCTACCGCATGGCCGCCCTGATGGGCCTGCCGGCCGCGCGCGAGGCCGCCGCAGTGCTGGCCTATGCCGAGCGGGAACTGGCCGCGCTGGCCGACGCCATCCGCACGGCCACCAGCAACGACGAGCCGCAGCTGCTGGACCGCCTGACCAAGCTGGCCGGCCAGGTGGAAAGCCAGTACGCGTCCACGCATTCACGCTTTTCGGCAAGCGCTGCCTACTTTGAGCTGGTGGACAAGCGCATTGCCGACATTGCCGAGTCGCGCCTGGCCGGCCTGCAGACGATCGGTGAATTCATGGACCGGCGCCTGTCGCCCGCGCGCAGTACGTGCCAGTGGGCCACGCGGCGCCAGGACGCGCTGTCCCAACGCGTGTCGCGCATCAGCAACCTGCTGCGCACCCGGGTAGAGATCGAGCAGCAGCAAAGCAGCCAGGCCCTGCTGGGTGCCATGAACCGCCGCCAGGGGCTGCAGCTCAAGCTGCAGTCCACGGTCGAGGGCTTGTCGGTGGCGGCCATCACCTATTACATTGCCGGGCTGGTCAGCTACCTGGCCAAAGGCGCGCAGTCGCTGGGCTGGCCGTTCAGCCCCGAGTCCACCGCGGCGTGCGCAATACCGGTGGTGCTGCTGGCCGTGTGGTGGTCGCTGCGGCGGCTGCACAGCAGGGTGTTTCGCGATTGATCGCGCCCGAGCCGCCGCCCGTTGCCGGCAAGGCGCTGGCCACCGGCCTGGTTCTGGCGGTCACCGGCGCCATTGCCTTCAGCGGCAAGGCCATCATCGTCAAGCTGGCCTACCGCCACGGCGTGGATGCGGTCACGCTGATCATGTACCGCATGCTGTTTGCCCTGCCCATCTTTGCCGTCATGGCCTGGTGGGCCAGCCGCGGGCGCGAGCCGCTGACCCGCCAGGACTGGCTGGGTGTGCTGGGGCTGGGCGTGACGGGTTACTACCTGTCGAGCTTTCTTGATTTTCTGGGGCTGCAGTATGTGAGCGCCTCGTTCGAGCGGCTCATCCTGTACCTGAACCCCACGCTGGTCATGCTGCTGGGCTGGGTGCTGTACAAGCGGCGCTTCACGCGCATCCAGGTGGCGGGCATGGCGCTCAGCTACCTGGGCGTGGTGCTGGTGTTCGGGCACGAGGTTGAGCTGCAGGGCGGTCAGGCCGCCTGGGGCGCCGCGCTGATTTTTACCAGCGCGGTCACTTATGCGATCTACCTCGTGTACAGCGGTGAGCTGGTCAAGCGGCTGGGCTCGCTGCGCCTGGTGGGGCTGGCCACCACTGTGGCATGCCTGTGCTGCCTGGCGCAGTTTGCGCTGCTGCGCCCGCTGGACGCGGCGCTGGCGGTCGCGCCCCAGGTGATCTGGCTGTCGGTGTTGAACGCCACCCTGTGCACGGCTGTGCCGGTGCTGCTGGTGATGATGGCCATCGAGCGCATAGGCTCATCACTGGCGGCGCAGACCGGCATGGTGGGCCCCATGTCCACCATCGCCATGGGCGTGGTGATCCTGGGCGAGCCGTTCACGGCGTGGGTGGCGGCGGGCTCGGTGCTGGTGATTGCGGGGATTTTTGTGTTTACCCGCTCAGGGCGCTAGCGCGGGCCGCCAGGCGCTCAGCGCGCCAGCCGTTGCGCCAGCGGCACGGACGGCTTGCCGCCCAGCGCCGCCAGCCGGTCACCCATGGCCTGTGTCAGTTGGTCCAGCCGCTGCTGCGCGGGCGGGTGGGTGCTGAGCGACAGTGCAAACAAGGGGTCGTCGGGCGTGGCGTTGCGCAGCTGCTGCAGCGCCGTGGCCAGGCCATAAGGATCAAAGCCCGCACGCGCGGCCAGCGCCACGCCGTTGCGGTCGGCGTCAAACTCATCCCCCTGGTCCAGGCCGCTGGCATACAGGTTACGCGCGAGCGCCAGCAGCTGCGCCGACACGGCACCCCCCAGGTTGTTATTCAGCTGCGAGGCCACGGCCTGGGTCAGCAGCCCGGCGCGGGCCTTGGCCTGCAGGGCCTTCAGGTGGTGGCGCCCGGTCACGTGGATGATCTCGTGCGCCAGGATGCCGGCCAGCTCTGCCTCGCTGCCCACGCGCTCGAGCAGGCCGCGTGTGACGAACACATAGCCGCCCGGCGCGGCGAATGCGTTGTAGCCCGGGTCGTCCAGCACCGCAAAACTCCAGGGCAGCTGCGGGCGGGCCGACTGCAGGCTGATCCAGCGGCCCAGCTGGTTCAGGTAGCGCTGCACTTTCATGTCGGCGTACAGCGGCTTGCTGCCCAGCAGCACAGCGGCCAGCTGGCGGCCGATTTCAATTTCGCGCGGCTCGTCAATCTGGTCCAGCGACTGCTGCAGCAGCTGGAACAGGTCGGTGGTCCGGCCCGCCGCCGGCGCCGCCTGCAGCGCCCTGGCCGGTGCAGCTTGCAGCGCCGCGGGCGGCGCAGGGGCGGCAGGGCGTATCAATGAATTGAGCAGGTTCAACGCGCGGGTGGCGTCTGGGCTTTGTGCATGCGCGGTGCCAGCGGAAACGCACAGCAGCAGCGTGCAGAGCAGGCGTGGGTTCATGGTGACGTCTCGGTGCTGCCAGCGGCGCTGGGTGCACGGGCAGGCGCAGGCAGTGGCTCTACCGCCACGGCCGACAGGGCGGCACCCGCCGCAAAGCTGCGTGCCTGGGTTTCGTCCAGCCGCAGTGCTTCCATCTGGCTGACTGCAGCCGGGTTGGGCTGGGCATTGGCAATGTCCTCGGCCCCCAGACCCCGGATGCCGATGGTGGAGGTGGGCAGGGTGACGGCGTTGCCCGTATTGCCCCGGTTGAACAGGCCGGTGATGCCGCGCAGTGCGCCGGTCACCGCGTTGCCGCCGCTGGACTGCGCCTGCGCGCCGCTTGCTGCGAATGTGGCCAGCAACACGGCGCAATACCCGGTATGCCTCAATGAAACATGTCCTGCCCGTATCATGTGAGTCGATCTTTTTGTCGGATTCGTGAATCGGAGATTGTTATGGATTTGGGTATCGCGGGCAAATGGGCGCTGGTGTGCGGCGCCAGCAAGGGGCTGGGTCTGGGCTGCGCCCAGGCGCTGTCGCGCGAGGGCGCGCATGTGCTGCTGGTCGCGCGCGGCGCGGATGTGCTGAAGGCGGCTGCTGATGCGCTGATGGCCGACCCGGCCAAACCCGCCGCGGCCACCGTTCAGTACGTTGCCGCAGACATCACCACAGTGCAAGGCCGCGCCGCCGTGTTTGCGCTGCGCAGCGACTTTGACATCGTCGTCACCAACGCTGGCGGCCCGCCCCCCGGTGACTTTCGCGACTGGGACCGTGACGCCTGGATCAAGGCCATCGACGCCAACATGCTCACGCCCATCGAGCTGATCAAGGCCACCGTGGACGGCATGGCCGCGCGCGGTTTCGGGCGCATCGTGAACATCACCTCGGGCGCCGTGAAGGCCCCGATCGACATCCTGGGCCTGTCCAATGGCGCGCGCAGCGGCCTGACCGGCTTTGTGGCCGGCGTAGCCCGCCAGAGCCGTCTGGCAGGCCGCAATGTAACGCTGAACAACCTGCTGCCCGGCAAGTTTGATACCGACCGCATCGCAGTGACCAACGCCGCAGCCGCGCAGCGCACGGGCAAGTCGGTGGAAGAAATCCGCAAAGCGCAGGAGGCGCAGATCCCGGCGCAGCGTTTGGGCACGTCGGCCGAATTTGGCGCGGCCTGTGCTTTTCTGTGCAGTGCGCAGGCGGGGTACATCACGGGGCAGAACATCCTGACGGATGGCGGGTCTTACCCGGGTACTTTTTAGTTTGCTGCGGGTCCGCGGGTTGGCGCTGACGGTGCCCGGCTCCGCGACTGTCCCCCGGTCCGGGCTGCGCCCGGCCCTCCTCCTTATGCCGCTGCGCCGGGCACCATCACCACCAACCCGCTGCACCGTTGGAATGCAACCGGTGGCGCGCATACATGGTGGCGGGATCAGGCGGGCAGGGCGCTCTGCGCAGCGGCATAAAGACACCGTTGTGTTTGTCAAGTTGCGTTGTGCTGCAAATGATTGGGGTCGAAGGGTTTGCCCGAGCGCAGCACGCCATA
>CALRYY010000135.1:0-10116 GCA_943372515.1 Ramlibacter sp. 2FC
AGTTGGTGTAGTTCTGGCTCACGATGGGCGCGTCGGGCGGGCTGGCCGGGTAGCCCGAGAAAAAGAACGACTGCGGGTGGCGGTATTTGGGCGCCTTCGGGTTGGTGGGGTCGTCCGACGTGGCGGTCTTGTTGAAGGCGTAGCCGAACAGGACTTTTTGTTTGCCCACCTCGCGCGAATACGCCTGGATGCTGCCGCCCAGGTGGGTGCTTTGCTGCGCGTTGTAGGGCAGGTGCTTGATGAAGTCGCGCCGAGGCGGGTGGTTGTGCAGCGAGAACTGGCAACACTGCGGCGTGCCCTGCGGGCGATCCTCGTAGCGCAGGAAGTAGGCCTTGTTGCCCAGCGAGATGAACGAGCAGGTGTAGTTGTTGGCCGACGGGAAGATCGGCAGGCAGAACTTGTCGTAGTGCTCCATCATGGCGCCGTGGCCGTCCTTGTCCGGGGGCACATAGGTGGAGTCGTAATAGGTCGCGCCGTATGACACCTGGTAGTCCGCCGGCGTCAGCCCTTGCGGTGGCGACGAATACGGCGGCGGGTATTTGTCGTAGTTGTTGAACACCCGGTACATGGTCCATTCGCTGGTCCACCATTTGGGAAACAGCGGCTGCGAGGGCTCGCCCGGCTTGCGCGGGTGGATGCAGCGGCTGGGGGGCTTGCAGCCCTTGTCGTTGTGCACGCCGCCGGTGTAGTAGGTGTGCAGCGCCGACGCGGCCTTGTCGGCGGCCAGGCTGCTGGCGCCGGTGCCGGTACCTGAGCCCTGGGCCATGGCTGGCAACGGCTGCACAGCCAGCGCCAGGCCGCCCACCAGCAGGCCCATCGCTACGGTACTGGTGCGGCGCACCACCACGCGGTGCACGCCCCAGGTCAAGACGGGCAATGCCAGTGTGGCCGCCAGCGTGAGGCCCAGCCCGGGCGCGTTGCGGCCCAGCCAGGCGCTGGCCGCGTACAGCGCAGCAACGCCGCATGACGACAGCGCGGCCATCAGCAGCGCGCGTGCGGGCGGCACGCGCCACACGCCGGCCAGCAGCGCGCTCATTTCAGCCAGCAGCGGCAGCGGCCGCGCGGCCACGATCCACCACGTGGCACGCTCGCTTGCACGGGTGCGCACCCGGTCCCACAGCGGCGCGCCAACCCACTGGCGCAGCCGGTGTTCGGGCAGCAGCCGGCCCAGTGCATAGCCCAGCGCGAACGACAGGGTCAGCCCCAGCGCCATGCTGGCGCCGCCCCACAGCGGGCCCAGCGTCCAGCACAGGGCCATGCCCACCACGCTGCTGGGAATGGGCAGCACCACGTCGGCCACCAGCAGCGCAATGCCCAGCAGGGCCAGCCACGCCAGCGAATCCGGGGCTTGCAGCCAGGCGGGCGCGGCCTGCGCCAGTGTGTCGCCCCATAGCGCAAAGGGCACCAGGACGCACAGCATCAGCGTCAGCAAGGCGCCGCCCAGGCGCAGCCATGGTGTGGCGCGAGCGGGTACGCACAGGAAGCTGGGAGAGGGTGTCATGGCAGGCTCCAGTTCAGTGAAATGCGCAGGCGGCGCGCGGGGGTGGGCGTGCCGATGGTTTCGGCACGGTGGCTGTTGGTCAGGTTGTCGATGGCCAGCGTGGCCATGGGGGCGTGGGTGCTGTCGGCCAGCGGCAGCCGCACTGACAGGTCCACGGTGCGGGTGGCGGCCAGCTGCCGGTCGCCCGTGGGGATGGAAGAGTCCAGGCGGTGCCCCACGTGGTGGGCCAGCAGTGTCAGCTCGCGCCGGTGGCCAAAGGGCACGACGAGCCCGGCGCTCCACTGGCTGCGCGGGCGGTAGCGCAGGGGCGCGCCGGTGGCCGGGTCGCGCACGCGCATCAGGCTGCCGTCCAGCTGCAGCCGCCAGCCGCTGGCCAGGGTGTGGCCGGTACGCCATTCGAGCCCGTCGGCGTCGATGCGGGCGCGGTTGACCAGCCGCGGGGGCGGTCCGGGGTCAAAGTCGATCAGGTCCTGGTAGCGCGCGCTGAACAGGGTGATGCGGCTGGGCCAGGCCGAGGTGCCGGGGCTGGCGTAATAGACCTCGCGCTGCGTGGCCCGCTCGGTGCGCAGGCTGGGGTTGCCCACCAGCGGGTGGCCCAGCGCGTAAAAGCTGGGCAGCTTGTCGGCGCGTGATACCGACAGCCCCCAGTGCCCCAGGCCCGGGCTGAGCGTGTGCCGGGCCGACAGCATGGGGTGGGTGGCGGCGTTGCCCTGGCTGGGTTTTTCGTGGCGCAGCCCGCCCTGGAAGGTCCAGGCGCCCCACTGGTAGCGGGCCTCGGCCATGGCGCTGGTGATGTGGCGGCGCTGGCTGAAATTGGCCGGCAGCGAAAAAAAGCCGAAGTTGATGCGGCTTTGCAGGTCGCCCGTTTCGCGCTCATGGTGCAGCCCCAGCGTGAGCAGCAGGTCGTTGGGGGTGGGCGGCAGCCACAGCGCCTGGAATTCGTGGCGGCGGTAGTCGGTGCGGGTGGTCATGGCGGGCAGGCCGGCCGGGTCGCGCAGGCCGGGCGCAACGCCGGGCGTGTTGTCGTCGCCGTCGCGCGACAGGGTCGTCGCCTGCAATTCGACGCGCCCCATCGTGGCGGTGTTCAGGGCAGCGCGCGCGGCCAGCTGGTGGCTGGCGGCGCTGCGCGACTCCAGTGCCCGGCGCACCGCCAGCTGCTGGCCGCCGCTGTCGTCGGGGAAGGCACGGTTCAGGCTGTCGGACAGGCGCGCAGTCAGGGCGACCAGGCCATTGCGTTCCAGGGCAGTTTCCCAACCGGCATTGACGCTTTGTGTGCGGTTGAAGCCGTTCACCCCGTCGCCGTCCTCGCGGTGGCTGATGCTGCCGCGCAGGTTGGCGCCGGCAAAGCCGGCCTGGGCCGAGCGCAGGCCGCCCCCGCCCGCGGCCACGCCGACGTGACCGGTGCCGGCGGCGCGCCGCGTGAAGATATGGATCAGCCCGGCCAGCGCCTGCGCATGGACCACGCTGACATTGCCGCGCACGATCTCGATGCGCTCCACGTCGCCGGTGGACAGGGTGTTCAGGTCTACCGCGCTGCCGCGCGAGGACAGCGGGTCGTTTTGCCGCACATGGTCCAGCAGCACGACCACATGGCTGGGGTCGGCCCCGCGCAGGTACAGCGACCCGTAGCCGCCGCTGCGCGGGTTGCGGTCCACCACCAGGCCGGCCTGGTGCGCCAGCACCTGCGCCACGCTGAGGTCCCCCAGGGCCTGCAGGTCGGCGCGGTTGAGCACGGTGACGTGCTGGCTGGCCGCGGCGGCTGTTTGCGGCAGCGCCGAGGCACTCACCCGCATTTCACCCAGCGTGCCTTCCCCTCCTGTGCCGGCGCCTTGCGCCAAGGCCTGGGCCTGCACCAGGCCCAGCGCCAGCAGCCAGGCGCTCCGGAGTAGTTCACCCTGAAAGGGGCGGGCTGCGGGCGTTGGCCGGCGGGTTTTTTCTGCAAAGTGTTGCATCAACAGCGGGGCTGTTGCCCCGTCCTCCCTGTTTGCCTGAGAACCCGCATTGTGTGAACGAGTGCAACAAGTAACAACCTGTCATGTTTGACAGGGGTGTCCTGCACCGCAAGGGGTGCAATGTTGTCAACACCGGGAAGTTCTTCCGGAAAATCAATGACTTGGGTGCGTTTGGGGTCGCTCACAGACCGCTGGGTGACTTACCGGGTAGGGGCAGCAACCAGTCGATTCGCGAGCAAACGCCGTGCGGCGTATGTCCGACGCGCAGGGCGCCGGGTTTCAATCAGCCGGACCCCAACGTTGCAATCAGCCGGGCCTGTTTGCGCCGCGGTGATGCTTGCCCATCTGGTTGATCGTCATGTCTATGCTCTCCCGTGGGCCGGTGGCGCCACCAGCGCGGGCGAAATGAAGCCCTCATCCGTCAGCGCGCGCACCACGCCGCGCCGCAACATGTTGTGGCTGAAGCCGATGCTGTACTGCCGCGCGCCGGGCTTGGTGGGTTGCAGCATGCCGGCGTCCACCAGCTTGCGGATCTGCTAGGTGCGCCGGCCTTGACCGTGCCGGCCTTGATGGTGGTGACCAGCACCGCCTGCTCCAGCGCGGCGATCTGCTGGCGCTCACGCGCGTGGTGCACGGCGGGCAGCAGCTCCCGGGCCTTCAGGAGTTCGTAGCCGGCCAGGCGGTCCACCTTGGTCAGCTCATCGCGTACGCCGGTCAGCACATACACGCCGCAGCGTTCCAGCGCATCGTCTGTGCCCGCGTCGGCGTTGCCCAGGTGGGTGCGCCCAGGTCAGTGCAATAGGCATTGCGGTCGGCGCAGAACACGGCGGCCGGGTTCAGCAGCCGGCCCGCCGCGTTGACGCGCAAGCCGTACTTGACCAGCAGCGCACAGGTCAGCAGCCGCACCACGCGCCCGTTGCCATTGCCAAACGGGTGGACCCAGGCAAGCCGGTGGTGGGCCAGGGCCACTTTCATCACGTCGTACTTTGGCGCATCAGCGGCGTTGATAAAGGCCATCAGCTGCGTCATGTAGCCGGGCACCTGTGGTGCCCTGCATCTGCAGCCGGCGCAGGTGCTCCAGGGCGGTCAGCACGTCGAGCAGGGGGGAGTCATACCGCGGGTTCAGCAGCCGCAACGGGTGGTCAACAAACTGAACCATGGGCCGGGTTTTCTTGAAAAGTGGAAAACAATATCTGCACTTTATGAAAGAAACTTGTTGATTTACAAGCTACTTACGGCAAATTGCCGGTTCTGTTATCTGTAAATCTGCCGGGACCGCAACTGAAAAAGCCCGCTCCGGCGACTGGAACCGGTCCGCATACGCCACACGGCGTATTCCCGCCACTGCGGGTAATCCCCAGAATCAATCCGTCCGCATCAGAGGCGCTTCGAAAGAGGCGAAGGTGGGGCGATTTCAGGTTTCGACTCGGGTTTTCCTTTCAATTTTCAGGAGCATTCACATGCAACGTCGTTTTACGCTCAAGGCAATCACTGCCGCCGTCGCACTGGCCGGCGCGGGTGCCGCATTCGCCCAGGCGGGTGGCACCATCAAGGTTGGCGTGCTGCACAGCCTGTCCGGCACCATGGCCATTTCGGAAACCGTCCTCAAGGACACCGTGCTGATGGCCATTGAAGAAATCAACGCCAAGGGTGGCGTGATGGGCAAGAAGCTGGAGCCGGTCATTGTCGACCCCGCTTCCAACTGGCCCCTGTTTGCTGAAAAGACCAAGCAGCTGCTGACGCAGGACAAGGTCGCCGTCATCTTCGGCTGCTGGACGTCGGTGTCGCGCAAGTCGGTTCTGCCGGTTGTGGAAGAGCTCAACGGCCTGCTGTTCTACCCCGTGCAGTACGAGGGTGAAGAGCTGTCCAAGAACGTGTTCTACACGGGTGCAGCCCCCAACCAGCAAGCCATCCCCGCCGTGGACTACCTGATGTCCAAGGACGGCGGCGCCGCCAAGCGCTGGGTCCTGCTGGGCACCGACTATGTGTACCCCCGCACCACCAACAAGATCCTGCGCGCCTACCTCAAGAGCAAGGGCGTGAAGGACGCAGACATCGACGAGAAGTACACCCCGTTCGGCCACAGCGACTACCAGACCATCGTTGCCGACATCAAGAAGTTCTCGGCCGGTGGCAAGACGGCTGTGGTGTCCACCATCAACGGTGACTCCAACGTGCCTTTCTACAAGGAACTGGGCAACGCCGGCCTGAAGGCCAAGGATGTGCCGGTGGTTGCATTCAGCGTGGGCGAAGAAGAGCTGCGCGGCGTGGACACCAAGCCGCTGGTGGGCCACCTGGCCGCCTGGAACTACTTCCAGTCCATCAAGAACCCGGCCAACGACGACTTCATCAAGAAGTGGTCTGCCTATGCCAAGGCCAAGGGCATCGCCGGCCACAAGGACAAGCCGCTGACCAACGACCCGATGGAAGCCACCTACATCGGCATTAACATGTGGAAGCAGGC
Organism: Ramlibacter sp. 2FC; assembly: GCA_943372515.1. Lineage (GTDB taxonomy): Bacteria > Pseudomonadota > Gammaproteobacteria > Burkholderiales > Burkholderiaceae_C > RAM1. Next base: position 5,918 of record CALRYY010000135.1, read on the forward strand.
TGTGGAGAAGGCCAAGTCCACCGATGTGGACAAGGTCATCGCCGCCATGGCCGGCCAGACCTTCAAGGCACCGTCGGGCATCGTGAGCAAGATGGACGAAAAGAACCACCACCTGCACAAGTCGGTGTTCATCGGCGAAATCAAGGCCGACGGCCAGTTCAACGTGGTGTGGAAGACGCCGGGCCCCGTGAAGGCCAAGCCGTGGTCGCCTTACATCGAAGGCAACGACAAGAAGCCTGACGAACCCGCGAAAAAATAACCCCCCCCTGAGTCGGCCTCACGGCCGCCTTCCCCCCAGGGGGACGGCGCGGCCGCTGGGGGCGGCCCGGCGCGGCGCGCCCCTGAAGGGGGCATGGCGGGCCGGAGGCTCCTGCTCTGTTTCAGGGCACGGTGCTTGCATGGTGGGTAGCGCGCTGCCCACCCTACAGGTTCCTTCATGATCAAGCGATTCGTTTTACTGGCCGTGCTGTGCGCGGCAGCTGCGGCCCATGCGCTGACAGCCGATGAAGCCAAGGCAATAGCCACAGGCGAGACGGACACCCGCATCAGCGCGCTGGCCAAGGCCGTCGCGGCAGCCGACGACAAGACGGCGGCGTTCATCCAGGCCATGGCTGATGACGAGGTCAAGGTCGCGGGCGAGCGCGTGATCATCGTGAAGGGCGACAAGGCCTTTGACCCGGTCACCGGCGCAGAGTCCTCCTTGCCTGGCGCGGTCGAAGACGTCATCAACAACAACCGCATGCGCGGCGAGCTGGACACGGCGCTGGCCGCACTCAAGCTGTTCTCCAAAGACGACAAGGTCCGCGCCGCCGCCATCAAGACGTTGCAGGGCGAGGCTGACGAAGCCCGCTTGCCGCTGATTGAAAAAGCGTACGCGGCCGAGGCCAACCCCCAGCTCAAGGCGCAGCTGGGCCTGGTGCGCGCTGCGGCGTTGCTGGGCAGCAGCGACAAAGCCAAACGCATGGAAGCCGCCCGCCTGCTGGCCGGCAGCGGCGACCCCAGCACCAAGACCGTGTTGCTCGAACGCATCCGCAGCGAAGCCGATGCGGAAGTCAAATCTGTGCTGCAGGCATCCCTGGCCACAGTGGAAGCCCAGCTGGCTTGGGGCGACCGCCTGGGTGCGATGTTCAGCGGCATCAGCCTGGGCTCCATCCTGCTGCTGGTGGCGCTCGGTCTGGCCATCACCTACGGCCTGATGGGCGTGATCAACATGGCCCACGGCGAGCTGATGATGATCGGTGCCTATGCCACCTATGTGGTGCAGGGCCTGTTCCAGAAGTATTTGCCCGGCGCGTTTGACTGGTACCTGGTGGCCGCGGTGCCCGTGGCCTTCATGGCGTCGGCGCTGATGGGCGCGGCGCTGGAGCGCAGCGTGATCCGCTTTCTGTACGGCCGCCCGCTGGAGACGCTGCTGGCCACCTGGGGCATCAGCCTCATGCTCATGCAGCTGGTGCGCACGATTTTTGGTGCACAAAACGTCGGCGTGGAGAACCCCAGCTGGATGAGCGGCGGCGTGGTGGTCATGGGCAACCTCCAACTGCCCTGGAACCGCATCATCATCATCGGCTTTGCGTTCGCCGTGCTGCTGGGCATGGCCTGGCTGATCAGCAAAACGCGCCTGGGCCTGTTTGTGCGCGGCGTCACGCAAAACCGCCCGATCGCCTCGTGCATGGGTGTGAACACCGCCCGCATCGACACCTATGCCTTTGCACTGGGCTCGGGCATTGCCGGCCTGGCGGGCTGCGCCCTGAGCCAGGTGGGCAACGTGGGTCCTGACCTGGGCCAGGGCTACATCGTCGATTCGTTCATGGTGGTGGTGCTGGGCGGCGTGGGCCAGCTGGCCGGCACCGTGTACGCCGCCCTTGGCCTGGGTGTGCTGAACAAGTTCCTGGAGGGCTGGGCCGGTGCGGTGCTGGCCAAGATCGCCGTGCTCGTCCTCATCATCATCTTCATCCAGAAACGTCCGCAAGGCATTTTTGCGATGAAGGGCAGATCGGCGGAAGCGTGATGACCCAACTGACCCTTCCTTCAAAACCCGTGGTGCTCACCCGCACCGGCTGGACGGCGTTTGTAATTGCGCTGCTGGTGGTGTGCGCGCTGGCACCGCTGCTGAACCTGGTGGTGCCTGAGACCAGCGTGTTCCACATGAGCGATTACGCCGTGGCGCTGGTGGGCAAGATCATGTGCTACGCCATCGCCGCCCTGGCCATGGACCTGATCTGGGGCTACACCGGCATCCTGTCGCTGGGCCACGGGCTGTTCTTTGCGCTGGGCGGCTATGCCATGGGCATGTACCTCATGCGCCAGATCGGCCGCGACGGCAACTACAAGAGCGACCTGCCCGACTTCATGGTGTTCCTGGACTGGAAAGAACTGCCGTGGCACTGGGCCTTCAGCGACAGCTTCATTGCCACGCTGTTCCTGATCGTGGCGGTGCCGGGCCTGGTGGCGTTTGTGTTTGGCTACTTTGCATTCCGCTCGCGCATCAAGGGTGTTTACTTCTCCATCATCACGCAGGCCATGACGTTCGCGGCCATGCTGCTGTTCTTTCGCAACGAAACCGGCTTCGGCGGCAACAACGGCTTCACCGATTTCAAGCGCATCCTGGGCATTGCGGTGGCCACACCGTCCATGCGCATGACGCTGTTTGTCATCACGGGCCTCACGCTGCTGGGTTTCTTCTTGTTCGCGCGCTGGCTGGTGGCCAGCAAGTTCGGCCGCGTGCTGCAGGCCATCCGCGACGCGGAAACGCGCGTGATGTTCAGCGGCTACAACCCCATTGGCTACAAGCTCACCATCTGGGTCATCTCGGCCATCATGTGCGGCGTGGCCGGCGCGCTGTACGTGCCGCAGGTGGGCATCATCAACCCCAGCGAAATGAGCCCGGCCAACTCCATCGAGATCGCCATCTGGACGGCGGTGGGTGGCCGCGCGTCGCTGATCGGCCCCATCGTGGGTGCGTTCATCGTCAACGGTGCCAAGAGCTGGCTGACCGTGACCGCGCCGGAATACTGGTTGTACTTCCTGGGGGCGCTGTTCATTCTGGTGACGCTGTTCCTGCCCAATGGGGTGGTGGGGCTGGTGAAAAAGTTGCGCAGCAAAGGGGAAAAAGCATGACCCCCGATCTGCTGGACGAAGGCGCGCGCCGCATTGAAGCGCGTGCGGCCAAAGCGGAGGCCGGCAAGACCGAATCGGGCGGCCGCGCCGCGGGTTTTTCGCGCATTGCCGCGCCGCCCGGCGTGGTGGACACCACCCACGGACGCATCCTGTACCTGGAAGACGTGAGCGTGAGCTTTGACGGCTTCAAGGCCATCAACAAGCTGAGCCTGGACATCGCGCCGGGCGAGCTGCGCTGCATCATCGGCCCCAACGGCGCCGGCAAGACCACGATGATGGACATCATCACGGGCAAGACCCGGCCCGACGAGGGCACGGTGTTCTTCGGATCCACCATCGACCTGCTGCGCTACAAGGAAGCCGAGATCGCGCAGATGGGCATCGGCCGCAAGTTCCAGAAGCCCACCGTGTTCGAGCAGCTCACGGTGTTCGAAAACCTGGAGCTGGCCCTCAAGACCAACAAGGGTGTGGCCGCGTCCATGTTCTTCCGCCTGGACAGCGCCCAGAGCGACCGCCTGGCCGAGATCCTGCACACCATCCATCTGGCCGACAGCGTGACGCGCATGGCCGGCAACCTGAGCCACGGCCAGAAGCAGTGGCTGGAAATCGGCATGCTGCTGATGCAGGACCCCAAGCTGCTGCTGCTGGACGAGCCTGTGGCCGGCATGACGGACGAAGAGACTGCGCGTACTGCGGAGCTCTTTTTGACGCTCAAGGGCAAGCATTCGTTGATGGTGGTGGAGCACGACATGAGCTTCATCCGCACGATTTCGGAGATCGTTACGGTGTTGTGTGATGGGTCTGTGCTGGCGCAGGGTACGTTGGACCAAGTGCAGGCCGATGAGCGTGTCATCGAGGTGTACCTTGGGCGCTGAGCTTGTCACGGTAGTTTCTCTCGCTGCTTCGCGTCAGGCGGTGCCCGGCGGGGGCTCACACTTCGGCGGTCTGCACTGCGTGCAGACTCCGCTGTGGTGCTCGATTCAGGGTTGCGCCGCAGAACTCGCTACGCGCTGCGCGCTTCGCTCTAACAGCCGCGGCGAGTCAGTTACGAAGCGCGCTATGCGCGCCAACCCCGAATCTGC
>CALRYY010000136.1:0-9988 GCA_943372515.1 Ramlibacter sp. 2FC
TGCGAGTCACACTCGCCATTACCCCCACCATGTCACGCAAACCCAAAAAAGGCTATTTCGTCCGCGGTCAGTTCGTTGCCGAAGGCAGCGAACTCGACCTGGAGCTCAAGGCCGAGCTCAAAGGCACGAACGACGCCAGCCGTACCGACCTCAAACGCGAGAGCACCGAGCTGCAAAAGCTGGGCGAGGCGTTGATGACGCTGCGCGCCGACCTCATGGAGCGCCTGCCCCTGACTGAACAGCTGACCGACGCCCTGGCCGAGGCCCGGCGTATCACCAACTTCGAGGGCAAGCGCCGCCAGATGCAGTACGTGGGCAAGCTCATGCGCAAGCTGGACGAGCCCACGCTGGAGGCCGTGCGCGCCGCGCTGGACGAACAGCACCGCGGCTCGGCCGAAACGACGCTGGCCCTGCACCAGGCCGAGCAGTGGCGCGACCGCCTGATTGCAGACGACGACGCCATCGGCGAATGGCTCACGCAATTTCCCGGCACTGATTCGCAGCAGCTGCGCGCGCTGGCCCGCCAGGCCCGCAAGGACGCCCAGCCCGATAAAACGTCCATTTCGCAAGGCCTGGCGCCACGCCGGGGCCGGGCTTACCGCGAAATTTTCCAGCTGGTGCGCGAGCAGATGGAGGCTGGCGATGAGTGAATGCGAGGCGGTGCGCATCGGCATCGTGTCCATCAGCGACCGCGCATCCACTGGCGTCTATGAAGACAAGGGCCTGCCGGCACTGCAGGGCTGGCTGACCAGCGCCCTGCACAACCCCGTCACTTTCGAAGCAAGGCTGATCCCCGACGAACAGACCCTCATCAGCCAGACGCTGATTGAGCTGGTCGACGCGGGTTGCTCGCTGGTGCTGACCACCGGCGGCACCGGCCCCGCCCCGCGTGACGTGACGCCCGAGGCCACGCTGGCCGTGGCCCACCGCGAGATGCCCGGTTTTGGCGAGCAGATGCGCCAGATCAGCCTGCGCTTTGTGCCTACGGCCATCCTGTCGCGCCAATGCGCGGTCATCCGTGACGCAAGCCTCATCATCAACCTGCCGGGGCAGCCCAAGGCGATCCAGGAAACCCTGGAAGGCCTCAAATCAGACGATGGGCAGACGCTGGCAGCCGGCATTTTTGCGGCTGTTCCGTATTGCATCGACCTCATCGGCGGGCCGTACCTTGAAACCCGTGACGAAGTCTGCAAGGCGTTCCGCCCCAAATCCGCCGTTCGCCCCATTCGCCCCCAGGAGCCCGCATGAGATTCGCGCCAACCGCCGCCGCACTGTTGACCCTCTTCACGGCGGCCGCCATGGCCCAATCGCCCATACCTGCCCCCGCGCCGGCCCCCGAGCCCAGCCTGCCCTACACCGTCAAGCCGTCCGACAAGCTGATCCGCCTGTCACGCGACCTGCTGGTCACGCCGGGCGCCTGGGGCGAGGTCGCCAAATTCAACCAGATGAAGGACCCCAACTTCATCAAGCCCGGCCAGCGGCTGAACATCCCCCTGCGGCTGCTGAAGTACCAGTCGGCGCAGGCCCGCGTGGTCAGCGTGGCCGGCGATGTGCGGCTGGGTGGCGCAGCGGCCACCGTCGGCATGGCCGTGCCTGAAGGCGCCCGCGTGCAGACCGGCGCCAACAGCTCTGCCGTGGTGGAGCTGGGCGACGGCACCCAGGTCAAGCTGCTGCCGCAGACGCTGGCCGACGTGGTGAGCAACCGCGACTACGCCATGCGCGACGCATCGGCCAGCGGCTCCACCACCTGGTTCTCGGGCCTGATCCGCCTGACGCAGGGCGCGCTGGACCTGCTGGCGACCCGCGTCGAGCGGCGCGCCACACCCATGCAGATTGAAACGCCCACGTCGCTGGTGGGCGTGCGCGGCACGCAGTTCCGCGTGGCGTATGAAGACCCCGCCACGCGCAATGCCCGCACCGAAGTGGTGCAAGGCCTGGTGCGCGCAGACAACCCGGCCCAGCAAAGCGGCGCCGACCTGCCCGGCGGCACAGGCGCGCTGATCAACCCGGGCGAGCGTGAGGTGCGCGTTGTCAAGCTGCTGCCCGCGCCCGACCTGTCGGCCCTGCCAGCCGAGCTGAACAAGCCGCAGGCCCTGCTGCCCATGCCGGTGCTGGCGGGTGCGAACGCCTTTCGCGTCCAAGTCGCCAGTGACGAGAAATTCGACCGCATCGTGCGCGACCTCAAGGTCACCACGGCCAGCGTGGACCTGGGCCAGCTGGACAACGCCAGCTGGTACACCCGCGTACGCGGCATCGACGCCCAGGGCCTGGAGGGCTTTGACTCGGTCAAGCTCGTGGCCATCAAGGAGCCGCCCGTGCGCTGGCGCCTGACGGGCTCCACCCTGAGCCTGCGCGACGGCCAGAACACGCTGGTGTGGTCGGCCCTGCTGGACAACGACCGGCCGCTGCCTACACAGCGCTTCAGCCTGGAACTGGCCAGCGACAGTGCGTTTGCCAACATCCTGCTGCGCCAGGAGGCCGCCACGCCCAACGTGATGCTGGGTGTGCTCAAGCCCGGCACCTACTACCTGCGGCTGCGCCCGCTGCTGCCTGACGGCAAGATGCTGGACGCAGCGCAATACCGCATGGACCTGTCGGCCAACTGGGGCGAGACCGTGTTTGACAACGGCTTCCCGCTGGTACCGCTGGCATCCCGCTAGGGTTTACTTGCAAGCACGGGGCGCGCACATGGAAACGATCATCACTGAAAAGCGCACCTGGAGCCGCGCCGATGTGGCCGAGCTGCTGATCTCGCGCACCGCGCTGACCGAGCTGAACCTGGAGGCTGCGCTGCAGATCGTGCGCCTGCTCACGCCCCAGCGCATCAAGGCCGGCACGGTGCTCATTCATGAGGGCGTGACCAGCACCGGCTACATGGCACTGGTATTGCAAGGCGAGGCCGTGGTGGAAAACGAAATGAGCGGCCCCCTGCACGACTCCATGGTGCTCAGCATGCTGACCAGCGGCAGCCTGTTTGGCGAGCTGGGCGTGCTGGACGGCAAGCCCCGCTCGGCCACCGTCACCGCCATCACCGACATGGACATCGCCGTACTGGACCGCCCCGCCATGGCCCGTCTGATAGAAACCGTGCCGGCAGTGGCCTGCTCTCTCATGGGCGCCATCATGGCGCGCGTGGCTGAGCGGCTGCGCGCCACCAACCTGAAGGTCAAGACACTGACGGCGCTGAACCTGTCGCTGCAGGACGAACTGGCCGCACTGCGTGCGGGCAAGCCGGCGGTGGACCTGGACACAGGCGGCGGGGCCTGACCGCACACGACACACTGGGGATCTGCATGGAACCATTCGTCACCGAAAAACGCTCCTGGGAACGCAAGGACGTCGCCGCCTTGCTGGTGTCCAGATCAGCACTTGTGGAGCTGGACGCCGATACCGCGCTGGCCGTGGTGCGGCTCATGAGCCTGCAGCGCTTCAAGGCCGGGGACGTGATCATCCAGGAAGGCGCGTCCAACACCAGCTTTCTGGTGCTGGTGCTGCGCGGCGAGGTGGTGGTTGAAAACGAAGGCCTGTCGCGCGCCGACTCCACCCTGCTGGGCGTGGTGGGCCCGGGCAGCGTGATTGGCGAGATGGGTCTGTTTGACGGCGAGCCGCGCTCGGCCACCTGCAAGGCGTCCACCGATGTGGACGCGGCGCTGCTGTCGCGCGACGCGCTGGCCGAGCTGTCGCGCACCAGCCCGCCGCAAGCCAACAAGCTGCTGGCCACGCTGCTGGCGCGCCTGACGGCCCGCCTGCGCACCATCACCAAAAAGCTGCGCCAGGCCGACCGCGTCAACCACACACTGCAAACCGAGCTGGGCCAGTTGAAGGCCGCTGCCGCAGCCAGCGCGCGACCCAAGGCGCCGCCGCCGTCGGACAGCGGCATGATCCGGCTGTAGGGATCGCCAGGTGGCACACCACGCGCAACATCACTGCATAAATAACCACAGCGCGCAAACCCCCTCAATACTGATCACGCCGATGGTCAGCACCATGCCGGCCAGCCGGCCCCAGGTAGCGCTGTTGTTGATCAGGCACTGCGCATGCAGGGCGCGACCCAGCAGCAGGGCTGCTCCAAAAGCCACGAGCCAGTGGCTGGCCAGGCCGCGCATTTCCAGCAAAGCCATCAGCAGCAAGGCCATGGGCACTGTTTCTGAAAAATTGCCATGCGCGCGCATGCGCCGCATGAGCTGGGGGTCGCCACCGTCCATGAAACGCACACCGGTTTGCAACCGGCGCACGATGACCAGAGCGGTCAGCGCCACTTGCAGCAAAGCGCAAAGGCCCGCAAACAGCAGGGTGAGTGAAACAGTGTTCATGGGGTGATTTCCGCGTACTGATGATGTTCATGACGTCGCGGAAACCAGCCAGATCCATACCCGCTTTCAGGTGCTTTCCGCCTTGCTCTTGAGCCCTGCCAGCGCAGCCGGCAGGCTCTTCTTCATGCCTGAGCCTATCAGCCGGCCCCACAGCGGTGCGAGCGGGCCCGTGAAAGTGGTGCGGTGCGTGACCTGCGTGGCGCCGCCGCTGGCTTGCAACACATAGTCAAAACGCATCCCGCCCAGGGGCAGCTTGCATTCGGAGTGCACGCTTTTGTTGTGGACCACCTCCACAAAGTGCACCGCCGATTTGGGGCCACCGTGCGGCTTGACCTCACCCACCGCGCCCGAGGCAAAGCGCCCCTGCAGGCTGGCCGACTTCACATCCGGATCCCAGCTGGGCCAGCCGGCCACATCGGCATAGAGCTCAAAAATGGTCTCGGCAGATGCGTGGATGGTGGTGCTGGCTTCAAACTGCATGGCGCTGTTGCTTTCTGTGGTGATGGAACGGGGCGAATGGGTTGATGAGGTGTTCATGGCGGGCCTTTCAAAGCTTGCGGGGTTACATGGGCGAATAGGCGACCTGGCGCACTTCAAGTGCACCGAACTGCGCGGCAGGGCATTTGGCAGCCCATCCGGTGGCCTCGGGCTCGCCCGGCACATCGATCAGGTAATAGCCGCCAATTTGCGTGTCGCCCTCCAGCGCCAGGCCCTCTTGGGTCTTGATACGGCCCTGTTCTGCATAGACGCGCTGTGCGGTTTCTGCCGGGGCCAGCTGGCCGGCGGCAAGCAGCACGCCCGACTGGATCAGCTGGTGGTTGTATTCCATCATCGCTTGCATGATTTGCTGCTGGGCGCCCTCGGGGGCGTTGGCAAAGGATTCGGGCTTGTACTGGCACATCAGGAGGTATTTCATGGCGGGATCCTTTCAAAAATTCACATCAGGGGTTGAACGAGACCTCACTGTAAAAACGATACAGATGACGCACAATTGACCTAATGCTTCATTAATACCAAACAAAAACTTTGCAATCACTTCGCGGCATCCTTAATTTCACCCGCACGGCTGAGCTGGGCAGTTTTGCCAAAGCCGCCAAAGAGCTGGGTGTGTCGCCCGTGGCCGTCAGCCAGAACATCAGCCGCCTGGAGGCGGGCCTGGGCGTGCGCCTGCTGGCGCGCAGTACCCGGGCGCTGCAGCTCACCCCCGAAGGGCAGGCCTTTCTGGAGCAATGCCGCCAGCCGCTGGCGCAACTGGACGCAGCCTGCCGGGAAGCCGCCAGTGACGCGCGCCGCCCCAGCGGCAAACTGCGCGCCACCATGGTCTCGCCCGTGGCGCACCTGTACCTGATACCGCTGCTGTCCCGGTTTGCGCAGCGCTACCCCGACATCGAGCTGGAACTGGAGCTGAGCGAGGACGCCAGCCCCCTGATCAACAAGCGCTTTGATGTGGGCATCCGCGTGGGTGCGTTGAACGATGCTGCTTTTGTCGCCAGGCCGCTGGGGCCCCTGCGCCTGCTGCTGTGCGCATCACCGGTCTACCTGGCCCGGCACGGCGCGCCCCAGGGCCTGGACGACCTGGCGCAGCATCGCTTGCTGCTGCTGCAAGTCACGGGCAAGGAGCAAGCCACGCCTTTCATCGTGCAAGCCCGCGGTGATGGCGCGCGCAACATGCAGTTCCTGCAATTGCAAGGCCGCTTCATCTGCAACGACTTCCAGGGCCTGACGCAGGCCTGCGCGGACGGCCTGGGCATAGCGCAATTGCCCCAGCCCCAGGTCTTGCCCCTGCTGCGCACCGGGCAACTCCAGGTGCTGCTGCCCGACAGCGTGGCCGAGGGCATACAGTTGTTCATCCACTACCCCAGCCGCAAGCAACTGCCCGCACGCGTGCGGGCTTTTGTGGATTTTGTGGTGGAGCATTTTGCGGGGCACCCCGACCTGACGGCAGATGTATCGGGCTTTGTGGCTCAAAAATCGAGGTCATCATGAATCTGTTCAACAAGCTCCCAGGCTTTGAGCGTTCGGCGCCCGGATGGGAGCAGATCATCTGGCGGCGCCTGCCGGCCATCCTGTGGTGGGGCACGCTGGTGCCGCTGGGCTTTTCGTTACTGAATCACCTGCTGTCGCCGCCCGATGCCGGGTCCGGCGCAACGGCTGCAGCCCTTCTGCTATGGGACTACAAAATGGCCGGCGTGGTCGTGCTGCACTGGACGCTGGTGCTGACGCTCGCCCTGGGCTGCTTCATCGTCAGGGTGATGAAGGGGCCGGCCTATGTGGCTGACGCCTATCCCTTGCCAGGTTCGGCACCCGAGGCTTGATCAACGAACAGCAAGGGTTGCCCGGCTACTTCGGGTTGTCGACAATATTTTTCAGGCCGGCCGGACTGAGCACCTTCACGTTGCGTGCCTCGAAAGACACCAGGCCGGCGTCGCGCAGCGAGCGCAATGCAGTGCCCACGCTCTGGCGCGTCAGCCCTGTCATCTCGCCCAGCTTCCCGTGCGTGATCTGCAAGTCCGCCGGAACAACGCCCCTGCCGTAGATCGAATCCGACATCAGCAGCAACGCATAGGCCACGCGGCCGTGGGACTCCAGATGCACCCAATGCGCCGCCGCATCCGCCAGGCGCCGCATCCAGCCGGTCATGATCATGACGATGGTTGACGCCATCTGCCGGTCAGCCCAGAAGCATTCAACGAATGTCTCGCGGGGAATGCGCCAAGCCTTCACGCGCGATGCCGCGGTCCAGTCCTGCGTCAGCACCCCCGGGCTGAGCATCGCGGGTGCGCCCACCAGGGCACCTGGAAAGACATAGCCGATGCAGTGCCGGTGGCCGGCGGCGACCGGCGTTGAAATTTCCACCGCGCCCGAAAAAAGCAGGTAGACCGCGCTGGCATGGCTGCCCGCCTGCTGCAGCGGCGTGCCGCTGACGTATTCCACTACCTCGCTGTCGCGGGTCAGTGTCATCTGGGTGGCATGTGACCATGCTGTAAAGGGCTCGACTGTCCGCAGGTAGCCGGCCAGTCCTCCCCTGATTGTTGTTGGCATCTTGTCTCTTGTCTTGGTCTGTCTGCGGCGTGATTTCCGTCACACCCACAAGCGCGTCTGCAACGATAGTGCAGCTTTGGCATGCTAACCACTCAGTTACATCTCAAGTGGAAGAAATTTGACGTTTTGGATTAGGGGAATTCCTTAAAGTGCCAAGTAACAAATTGGTACATTTTGAGGAACATTACGTGACGATCCACTCCATTCTGTGCGTTGACGACTCGCCAGGCGACCTGAAACTGCTCGAATCCACCCTGGCTGAAGCAGGCTACAACGTGACCGTGGCGCGCAATGGCAAGGAAGCCGTTCAAGCGGCCTCGCACACCCGCCCCGACCTGATCTTCATGGACGTCAACATGCCGGAGATGGATGGCTTTCAGGCCACCCGCACCCTGTCGGGCAGCGCCGAGACCAAGATGATCCCGGTGGTGCTGGTCACCGCCAAGGACCAGAAGGCCGACCGCGTGTGGGCGCAAATGCTGGGCGTCAAGGGCTACATCACCAAACCCTACCCCCCGCAATCCCTGCTGGACATCGTCAAGGCCATCGGCTGACGCCGTCATGCAGTTGCCTTTCACAGGAGTGTCGCAGCAGCCGGCACCCGCCGCAGATGCACGTGACCTGCACCAGCTGGTCACCGCTGGAGACCTGCACTTTGTCATCGGGTTTGCCCAGGCGCGCGAATACACAGCCGACCTGGCGGCCATTTTGCGCATTCCGCGCGCGCCCGCCTGGCTGGCGGGCATGTATTCGGCTGACGGCGTCGCTACCCCGCTGGTGGACATCACGCAATGGGCAGCCCGCACCGGCCCCGTGCAATCGCGCAGCCACCGCCACAACGCACTGCGCCTGGCCGACGGCACCGACAGCTGGGCGATCCGGCTGACCAAGGCGCCGGTGGTCGTGGACCTGGCAACCGCCCGGCGCGAGAGCGTCAGCGACGACCTGCCACTGCGTGTGTCGGCCACTTTCGGCGGCGTCATGCCCTTTGCCACGCACGCCTGCACGCTGGGCGACGGCACCGTGGCGCTGCAGCTGGACTGGCTCGCCTTGGCCCTGGCGCTGCGCCAGGAACTGTCGGGCATGGGTAACGCATAACAACGAGAACAACAACAAATGAAACTTTCAACCAAGATGTTCATCGGCACGGCCGCCCTGGCCGTCGCGCCCATCCTGATCACCTCGTTCCTGGTGGGCGGCGGCGCCGTGGATCTGTCGCGCGACAGCCTGACGCAGGCTGTGCAAAGCCAGCTGGTGTCGCTGCGCGAAATCCGCAAGCAGCAGCTCAACGATTACTTTGGCTCGCTGGCGCGCTCACTGCGCGCCATGGCCGGCAATGCCGCGCTGGTGGACGGCTACAAAAGCCTGCGCCAGACTCTTGGCGCGGCGGCTGACAGCAGCAAGCCCGAGGCGCTGCGCCAGATGCGTGAAGAGCTCAAGGTGTCGTACCTCAAGGACTTCACGGTTGAATTCAGCAAACGCAACCCCCAGCCACCTGCTGGTGTGCAGACGCTGCTGGATGCGCTGGACCCGGTTGCCGTGACGCTGCAGCATGCGTTCATCGCAGCCAACCCCAACCCCCAGGGCGAAAAAAACAAGCTGACCGAGCCAGCCGAACGCTCCGCCTACGGCACGGCCCACGCACGGGTGCACCCGTCGCTGGAGACCTTTCGCGACCGGCTGGGCTTCTATGACATCTTCCTGATCGACACCCAGACCGACCGCATCATCTATACCGCGTTCAAGGAGCTGGACTTTGCGACCAGCCTGGCCGACGGGCCTGCGGCCAAGTCAGGGCTGGGCGACGTTTACCGCAAGGCCAAGGCCGGCAAGCCGGACACTGTGGTCATGTCGGACTACGCACCGTACTTCATCTCCTACAACGACGAAGCTGCGTTCATCGGCCTGCCGATCGCCGAGGGCGACCGCGTCATCGGCGTGCTGGCCGCCCAGATCCCGCTGGACAAGGTGTCCGCCGTGATGACCGCCGGGCGCAATTGGACCGCCCAGGGCCTGGGTGCGTCGGGCGAAACCTACATGGTGGGCGCCGACTTGCTGATGCGCACCGACAGCCGCTTCCTGCTGGAAGACAAGGCCGGGTTCCTGAAGGCGCTGGGCGACAAGGCCAACGCCACGCAGCTGGCCGTTGCAGACCGGAAGAGCACCTCCATTGGTGTGGTCAAGGTTGACTCGCCCGCCGCACGTGACGCCGCCGGGGGCAAGGACGGCTTCGTGCAATCCACCAACTACAGCGGCGAGCCCGTGTTTTCAGCCTACGGCCCGGTGGACGTGCTGGGCGTACGTTTTGGCGTGCTGGCCGAGGTGTCCCAGACCGAAGCGCTGGCAGGCTCAGCGCAGCTGGCAAGCCAGACCCTCACGCGCACACTGCTGATTGCCGCCGCGGTGCTGGCGCTGGCCGGTGTGGGGGGCTTCCTGTTTGTACGCACCATCACCCGGCCGGTGAACGCGCTGTCAGCGGTGGTGGCCCAGGTGGCCGCGGGTGACGACGAGGTGCGCTCCACCGTGAACACGGGCGACGAAATCCAGGCCCTGGGTGATGCCTTCAACAAGCTGCTGGACGACCGCATCACCACGCTGCGCCAAGCCGAAAAGGCCAACGAAGCCCTCAATGA
>CALRYY010000137.1:0-9787 GCA_943372515.1 Ramlibacter sp. 2FC
GACCTGTGCAGCCGCTTTGGCCTGGCGGCTGCCAGCCACAGCCTGCTGATGGCCGTGCAGGCCTGCCAGCGCCACGCGCTGGATGCGGCAGTGCAGCGGCACCTGGCTGCTGGTTCAGGGGTGACCTCCGCACCCATAATCCCCCCACACACTTTGCAGGAGCGCACCTCATGGGCATGTTGATTCTGGGTCTGTTGATTTTCCTGGGCGTGCATTCGGTGCGCATCGTGGCCGATGGCCGGCGCACGCAGTTCATTGCGCAGCGCGGTGCCGGCGCGTGGAAGGGGCTGTATTCGCTGCTGTCCATCGCCGGCTTTGTGCTGCTGGTGTGGGGCTATGGCCTGGCGCGCCAGCAGCCTGTGGTGCTGTGGTCGCCGCCGCTGGGCATGCGCCATGCGGCGTCGCTGTTGACGCTGATTTCATTTGTGCTGCTGGCCGCCACCTATGTGCCGCGCAACAGCATCAAGGCCAAACTGCATCACCCCATGGTGCTGGCCGTGAAGGTGTGGGCGCTGGGCCACCTGCTGGCCAACGGCACCCTGGCCGACGTGGTGCTGTTTGGCAGCTTCTTGCTGTGGGCGGTGTTCAGCTTCAAGGCCGCCCGCGGGCGCGACCGCGCCGCCAGCACCACCTACCCCGCGGGCACCCTGGCCGGCACCGGCATTGCCGTGGTGGTGGGCGTGGCGGCCTGGCTGGGCTTTGCGCTGTGGGCGCACGGGGTGTTGATCGGGGTGCGGCCGTTTGGGTGATGCGTAACAGTCTGGCGCCACGTGCAACGGCGCCCCTGTCCCACACGCGCAGCGCGGGCCGCTGCCCACAATGGGTTTCCTTCATCAACCCGTTCAAGGATTCCCCATGAAAAAGCGTTCACAGGTTGTGCCCCAGGCCGTTGAGGCTGACCAGCCCGAAACCGGCAAGGTGGCCAATGACTCCAACAAGCCCGCCGCCCAGGCCACGCAGCGCAATGAGGCGCGGCGCACGCCGGCCAGCCGCCATGACCGCGATTCACAGATCGGCAGCGGCAACCAGGCGCAGATGCGCCGCGGGCACGGCGGGCTGGGGCGTTAGGCCGGTTGCGCTGCATACGGTCGACCCGCCATGGATCCTGGATCAAGTCCGGGATGGCCCGCCGCGGCCCGGGGTGACCAAGCCGTCTTGCTGATTAGGCGGATTTCCTAGATTGTTTCGAAGTGTCTCAAGTGCCCGGCTTCAACGCCGATAGCCCGGTAGCGCGAGCCTTTATGTGCAGCGCTTTGCACTGAAACAACACAGCAGGAAGTTCCCATGAGATTCATCAGCCGGTTGAAGGTTTGGCAGCGCTTTGCGCTGATCGGGGCCATTGCGCTTACCGCCACGGCGGTGCCGGTGGCCATGAGCGTGGCCCGGGTGTACGGCACCATGCAGGTGGCCCAGCGCGAGGCCGACGGCATTGCGCCCGTGCGCGCCACCATGCGTGTCCTGGAAACCGTGCAGGTGCACAGCGACCGGACGGCGGCTGTGCTGGGCGGCAATGCAGCGGCCCAGCCCGCCCGCCTGACGGCGCAGCAGGATGTGGCCAAGGCCGTGGACGCGCTGGTTGCCCTGGCCCCCCGAGTGCAGGACCCGACCACCCAGGCGCTGCTGCGCAAGGTGAGCGCCGACTGGACCGCTGTGCGCGAGCGCGTCGCGGCGCCGGGCGTGACCGCTGCTGACAGCATGGCGGCGCACAGCGCGCTGGTGATGTCGCTGCTGGGCCTGACCGATCTGCTGACCGATGATTTCGGCCTGTCGCTGGACCCGGACCTGGACAGCTACCAGCTGATCCAGTCCAGCATGGTGTCCATGCCGGTGCTCAGCGAAGAGCTGGCGCGTGCGCGTGGCCTGGGTGTGAGCCTGCTGGCCAACAGCAGCCGCAAGGAGGCCGACATCCGCCCGCTGGTGATGACGCTGGCCCGCGCCGAAGACGCCCTGCTGGCCATGCAGCGCACCTATGGCAAGGCCGCTGCCGCCAATGCCGACCTCAAGAAGCAGCTGGACGGCCCCGTGGCCGAAGCTGTGGCGCAGGCCCGGCGTGCGGCTGCCCTGGCGCGCGACAAGGTGCTGGAGCCGGCGCAAGCCGGCTATGCGCCCACCGAGTTTTACGACCAGATGACGCTGGCCGTGCAGGCGCAGCTGGCCCTGGCCAATTCGGCCATGGACACGCTGGACAGCCTGCTGACCAGCCGCGCCGCGGCGCAACGCAAGAGCCTGGTCGCGCTGCTGGGGCTGGTGGCGCTGCTGCTGGGCCTGGGTGCCTGGGTGTCGCTGGTGGCGGCCCGCACCATCCTGCGCCAGATCGGCGGCGAGCCGTTCGAGCTGGTGTCGGTGGCGCGTGCCATCTCGCAGGGCGACCTGACCGCCCATGTGCCGGTGCGCACCGGCGACACGCGCAGCATCGTGGCGGCCATGGCCGGCATGAAGACCAACCTGACCGGCGTGGTGCGGCGTGTGCGCGGCAATGCCGACAGCGTGGTCACGGCCAGCACCCAGATCGCCCAGGGCAACCAGGACCTGAGCCAGCGCACCGAAGAACAGGCCAATGCGCTGCAGGAGACCGCCGCGTCCATGGAGGAGCTGGGCAGCACCGTCAAGCTCACGTCCGACAACGCCCAGCGTGCCAACGCGCTGGCCCAGGACGCCACGCGCATTGCCGGCCAGGGCGGCCAGGTGGTGGCCCAGGTGGTACAGCGCATGGGCGGCATCAACGACAGCGCCAAAAAAATAGCCGACATCATTGGCGTGATCGACAGCATTGCGTTTCAGACCAACATCCTGGCGCTGAACGCGGCAGTGGAAGCTGCCCGCGCGGGCGAGCAGGGCCGCGGTTTTGCCGTGGTGGCCACCGAGGTGCGTACCCTGGCCGGGCGCAGCGCCGAAGCAGCCAAGGAGATCCGCGCGCTGATTGCCAACAGCGTGGAGCAGGTCGGGCAGGGCAGCGCTCTGGTGGCCCAGGCGGGCGACACCATGCAGCAGGTTGAGGCGGCCATCCAGCGTGTGAGTACGCTGGTGGCCGAGATCAGCAACGCGTCGATCGAGCAGGCCTCGGGCGTGGCGCAGGTGGGCCAGGCGGTGTCGCAGATGGACCAGGTCACGCAGCAAAACGCGGCGCTGGTCGAAGAAAGCGCTGCCGCCGCCGAGAGCCTGCGCCAGCAGGCGCAGGAGCTGCTGGACGCGGTGGCAACCTTCCGGCTGCCGCCCCACGGCGCCGATGCCGCCCCGGTGCAGCCCGTGCAGCAGGCCCCGGTGGTGCTGGCCAGCAACGTCATGTCGATCAAGCGCCCGGCGCCGGCGCGCGGTGCCACTGCCGCTACTTCTGCTGCGGGCGCAGGCCCCCGCGGCGCGGCCAGCAAGACGGGCACCGACGACTGGGAGGCCTTTTAGGCCTTCTGATCGCGGGGCGCGGCGCTGTGCCCGCGCTTTATAGTCTGGGGGCACTACACCCCTGGCATGAAACTCCTGCTGAAATCTCTTGCGCTGCTGGCCGGCGCGGCCTTGTTCTTCATCCTGGTGGGCCTGTTCCTCACCTGGGCGCCCGACCGCCCGGTGGATGAGCTCAAAGCCCGCTGGGCACAGGCGCCGTCGCAGTTCATCACCGTGCAGGGCATGCAGGTGCATCTGCGCGATGAGGGCCCGCGTGATGACCCGGTGCCTGTGGTGCTGCTGCACGGCACGTCTGCCAGCCTGCACACCTGGCAGGGCTGGGCGGGGGCGCTGAAGGCCCAGCGCCGCGTGATCCGGTTTGACATGCCGGGCTTTGGCCTCACTGGCCCGCACCCGCAGGACGACTATTCCATGGCGGCCTATGTGCGGCTGGTGGCCGGCGTGCTGGACCAGCTGGGCGTGCAACGCTTTGTGCTGGCCGGCAATTCACTGGGCGGGCAGGTGGCCTGGGAATTTGCCCATGCCCATGCGCAGCGGGTGAGCCACCTGGTGCTGGTGGACGCCGCCGGCTACGCCATGGCACCCAAGGCGGTGCCGCTGGGTTTTCGCGTGGCGCGCATCCCGCT
The DNA here is from genome assembly GCA_943372515.1 of Ramlibacter sp. 2FC. Lineage (GTDB taxonomy): Bacteria > Pseudomonadota > Gammaproteobacteria > Burkholderiales > Burkholderiaceae_C > RAM1. The sequence goes on from CALRYY010000137.1 coordinate 4,026, forward strand.
GCTGCGCCCGCTGGTGCGCAACACCTTGCCGCGTGGCCTGGTGCAGCAAAGCGTGCACAGTGTGTATGGGGACCCGTCGCGCGTCACGCCCGACCTGGTAGACCTGTATTACGACATGACCCAGCGCGCGGGCAACCGCCGCGCCCTGGGCTTTCGCATTGACCAGATCATGGTCGAGCAGGCGCAGGCCGATGCAGCGGCCGCGCGCATTGCGTCACTCAAGGTACCCACGCTGATCCTGTGGGGCGGGCGCGACGCGCTGATCCCGCCAGACAGTGCGCAGCGCTTTGCGCGCGACATTGCCGGCAGCCAACTGGTGATGTTTGACGACCTGGGCCACGTGCCCCACGAGGAAGCCCCGGCGCGCACGGTGGCGCCGGTGGTTGATTTCCTGGCGCGCTGAGGGCCGCGTGCCGCAGCGATTCAGCGCGTCTCGGGCAGCTCGATTTTCACTTCCAGCACTTCCAGGTTGTCCTGGCGGTCCATCTGGACCTTGATGTCGCTGGGGTTGATCTTGATGTATTTGCTGATCACGGCGACCAGATCGCGTTGCAGCGCGGGCAGGTAATCGGGCTCGGCGGCGTTGCGCCCGCTGCGCTCGTGCGCCAGGATGATCTGCAGCCGCTCCTTGGCGACGCTGGCGGTCTTTTTCTTTTCGCCCAGCAGGAATGACAGGAACGAGGCCATGGCTTATTTCCCCCCGAACAGGCGCTTCAGAAAGCCGGTCTTCTGCGCGTCAATGAAGCGCAGCGGCTTGTCTTCACCCAGGAAGCGGTCGATCACGTCCTTGTAGGCCTCGCTCACGTCGGTGCCTTTCAGGTGCACGGCGGGCGTGCCCTGGTTGGACGCGGTCAGCACGCTGTCGCTCTCAGGGATCACGCCGATGAGCTTGATGCGCAGGATGTCCTGGATGTCTTCGAGCGACAGCATCTGGCCCTGGTCCACACGGTTGGGGTTGTAGCGGGTGATCAGCAGGTGTTCCTTGACGGGTTCCTTGCCGTCGATCGCGCGTTTGGTCTTGGAAGCCAGCATGCCCAGGATGCGGTCGCTGTCGCGCACGCTGGACACTTCGGGGTTGGTCACCACCAGGGCTTCGTCGGCAAAGTGCATGGCCATCAGCGCGCCGGTCTCGATGCCCGCAGGCGAATCGCACACGATGTATTCAAAGCCCATGGCGGCCAGGTCGGTCAGGACCTTTTCCACGCCGTCCTTGCTCAGGGCGTCCTTGTCGCGGGTCTGCGACGCGGCCAGCACGAACAGGTTGTCGCACTGCTTGTCCTTGATCAGGGCCTGGTTCAGGTTGGCCTCGCCCTGGATCACGTTGATCAGGTCGTACACCACGCGGCGCTCGCAGCCCATGATGAGGTCCAGGTTGCGCAGGCCCACGTCGAAGTCGATCACGGCGGTCTTGTGGCCGCGCAGGGCCAGGCCGGATGCAAAGCTGGCGCTGGTGGTGGTTTTGCCCACCCCGCCCTTGCCGGAGGTCACGACGATGATTTTTGCCATGGGTGAAAGGTCCTTTGAAGAGATTCAGTTCTTGAGCGGCGTCATGACGAGCTTGCCCTGCGTGCCGCCGTCCAGGTGCACCTGGGTGGGCTTGCCCCACACGTCAGCGGGCAAGGCCACGTCGCTGGTGCGGTACACGCCCGCGATGGAGATCAGCTCGGCCTGCAGGCTCATCGAGAAGATGCGCGCGCCGGCGTCACCGCGCGCGCCGGCAATCGCCTTGCCGCGCAGCGGGGCATACACGTGGATGTGGCCGTCGGCAATGACTTCAGCGCCGGGGTTGACCATGCTCAGTACGACCAGGTCGCGCCCGCGTGCGTACACCTGCTGGCCCGAGCGCAGGGGTTTGTCGATGACCAGGGCCGAGGGCGGGGGCACGGGGGCGGCCATCCGTTCGTCCCGGGCCTGTTGAAGGACCTGCGGGGCTTCGGCAGGCTCAGCCCGAACGGCAGAGGGTTCGGGCCGCGCGGGCGCTCGCGGGGTCACCGCGTCGGGTGCGGCCACCAGGCCTGCGGTCAGTGCGCCGGCCATTTGCGCGTCGCTGCCGCCGCGCGCGGCAATGGGCAGCACCCGGTACTGGCGCAGCAATGGCAGCAGCGCAGCAAAGTCCAGCGCTGCATCGGCATGTGCGGTCTGCAGCGGGCTCAGGTCCAGCACCAGCGGCTCGTTGTCAAAAAAGTCGGGGATGTCGCCGTAACGCTCTGCCAGCTCCCGGGCCAGCAGGGCCAGGTCGGGCGATTTGAGCAGCAGCGACACCAGGGGGAGGTTGGCGCTTTTGATCTCGAACGCGGCAGGTGCGCGTCCTGCAAGGGCAACGGTCATTGAGGGGGGGTACTGCGATGGATGAGGTACTGCAAAAGGCCGCGAATCTTACCAGCCGCAGGTGTCACGCCTGTATGCGGTTGAAACAGCCAGAATGAGCCGGGCGTGAGCCCTGCGACCGCTGGCCTTGAACCTGCATGCAACGGCACACACCTTCAGCCTTCCCCTCATCTCCTGATCCACCATGCCCATCTACCTGCTTTCCGCGCTGCTGCACCTGTATGTGGGCTGGCGCATTGTGCCGGCGCTTGTGGCCTGGCCGGTGGCACAGGTGCTGCTGGGCGTGCTGCTGGTGGTGTCCACCGTGCTGATGCCGCTGGGGCTGATGGCACGCCGCAGCGTGAAAGGCCCCTGGGCCGACCGGCTGGCCTGGGCGGGGCTGTTGGGCATGGGGCTGTTTTCGTCGCTGTTTGTGCTGACGGTGCTGCGCGATGTGGCGCTGCTGCTGGTTGTGATCGCCTTTGCCTGGCGGCCCGTCGCCCTGCCCGTGGTGGCGCTGACCACCTGGACGGCCGTGGCCGTGCCGGTGCTGGCGCTGCTGGCCACGGCGCTGGGCTTCTGGAATGCGCGGCGCACGGCCGCCGTGGTGCGGGTGGATGTGCCCATTGCGCAGCTGCCCGCGGCATTGCACGGCTTTACCGTGGCGCAGATCACCGACGTGCATGTGGGCCCGACCATCAAGCGCGGCTACCTGCAGGCCATCGTGACGCGGGTGAACACCCTGGGCGCCGACATGGTGGCCATCACCGGCGACCTGGTGGACGGGCGGGTGAGCGAGCTGTCGACGCATGTGGCGCCGCTGGCGCAGCTGCAATCGCGCCACGGCAGTTTTTTTGTGACGGGCAACCACGAGTACTACTCGGGCGCGCATGCGTGGATGGCCGAGCTGCACCGCCTGGGGGTGCGTGTGCTGATGAACGAGCACGTGGTGCTCAGCCACACAGGCACGGCAGGCAGCGCCGCGCTGCTGGTGGCCGGTGTGGCTGATTACAGCGCCCACCAGTTTGACCCGGCCCACAAGAGCGACCCGCATGCCGCGCTGCGCGGCGCACCCGCGTATGCCCGTGTGCGGCTGCTTCTGGCCCACCAGCCGCGCAGCGCCGTGGCGGCGGCGGACGCGGGCTTTGACCTGCAGCTGTCGGGCCACACCCACGGCGGGCAGTTCTGGCCGTGGAACCATTTCGTGCGCTTGCAGCAGCCCTTTACCGCGGGCCTGCACAAGCTGAAGAACCTGTGGGTGTACACCAGCCGGGGCACCGGCTACTGGGGCCCGCCCAAGCGCTTTGGCGCGCCGTCAGAGATCACGTTGCTGCGGCTGGTGCCGGCCTGAAACTGAAGGGCTGCTGTCCTACAGCAGCACGCGTGCAGCGGCTCTTTGGGCCTTTGGGGGTGGCGCGCACACTGGGCCATGCCGGGGCGTTGCCCCCAAGGAGCCTTTCATGAACTCTGCCCGACACTCACTTGCCGCTGTGATGCTGGCCTGCGCGGGGGCGCTGCCCCTGGCACATGCCCAGAGCCCCGGCGCCGCAGCCGCAGCGGCGCAACCGTCCATGTCGGGCACCCAGGGCGGTACGCAACCCACCTTGCAGCAAGGCGGCATGTCCACCAGCAGCAAGGATGCATCGCAGGTGAACATCCAGCTGCGCCGCCCGGGCCAGCCCGACATGCCCACGGGTGCGCCGGGTGCCAGCCTGTCGTCCACCGGCACATCGACCGTCACCCTGGCGCCCATGCCCGCAGCCAGCCAGAAGCGTTAACCGCGCGCCGCGCGCGCCGGAATGCGCGCTTCCAGCCCCGCATAGGCCAGCCCGGCCAGCAGCAGCGGCGCCCAGTAATACAGCGCGCGGTAGGTCAGCATGGCGGCCAGCATGTCGGGCGCAGGCACCTGCGCACCCAGCAGCGCCACAAACACCGCCTCCTGCACGCCCAGCCCTGCCGGCACGCGCGTGACGATGCCCACCACCACGCCCACCAGGAACACGCCCACCACCACAGGGAACGCCACGCGCCCTTGCAGCAGCACCCAGATCACGGCGGCAATCAGCAGCCAGTTGGCCACGGCCACGGCCAGCTGCACCAGGGCCATGCGCAGCGTGGGCAGCCGCACCGCGTGCCCGCGCCAGTGCCACACACGGCCCGGTCGCACCGTGGCGCAGGCCACCAGGTACGCCAGCGCCACGGCCAGCAGCACGCCGCCTGTGGCGTGCAACGCCGCCTTGCTCACATGCCACCCTGCGGGCAGTGGCAGCGGCAGCGCGATGAACATCACCCCGGCCAGCGCCAGGTAGCCAAACCAGTTGGTCCACATGCTCAGGGCCATCACGCGCAGGCTCACCGGTGTGCGCAGGCCCAGGCGCGTGTACAGCCGCAGGCGCATGGCCGCGCTGCCCACGATGGCGCCGAAGTTCAGGTTGAACGCATAGCTGATGAAGGTGACCAGCATGGTCGCCTGGGGCGTCAGGTGGTGGCCGGTGTAATGGCGTCCCAGCAAATCGAACGTGCTGTACATCAGGTGGCCGGCCAGCGCCACGGCGCCTGCGGCCAGCAGCACCCGTGCGGGTGTGGCGGCCATGGCGGCCAACACGGCCGGCCAGTCCACCTGTGTGGCTTGCCAGACGAGCAGGCCCAGCACGAAGGCGCCAAACACCGCCAGCACGCCGCGTGTGAGCCAGGGCCACCAGGCGCGGTCGCGCCAGCGCAGCGGCAGATCCAGCGGCAGGTCAGAGGGGATTTCGCTCACGTGTTGCGGCTGCATCGCGGCGCCCCTCAGGCGCGGCGCGCGCGCAGCTCCATCACGGCGTACAGCGCAGCAGCCACCAGCAGCGGGCCCAGGTAGTACACGGCGCGGTAGGCCAGCAGCGCGGCCAGCAGCTGGGGTTCGCCCACCTGGGGCACCAGCAGCATCACAAACACCGCCTCCAGCACGCCCAGGCCGGCGGGGATGTAGGTCACCACACCGGCAATGGCCGCCAGCAGGTACACGGCCAGCACCGTGGGGTAAGGCACCTGGCCTTGCAGCAGCACCCAGATCACGCCAGCAATCAGCATCCAGTTGGCGCACGACAGGGCCAGCTGCGCCAGCATCATGCGCGGGCCCGGCAGCGCCAGGCGTTTGCCCAGCACGGTGTATTCGCGCCGCTTTGACAGCGTGACCAGCGCGCCCCAGGCCATGGCCAGAGCCAGCAGCACAAAGCCGGCGGTACGCAGCGCACCGTTGCCGATCTTCCATTGCGCCGGCAGCGGCAGCGGGAACAGCGCAAACACCGCACCGGCCAGCAGCAGGTAGCCCAGCCAGTTGGTCAGAAGGCTCAGGGTCAGCACGCGGGTGATGACGCCGCCGCGCAGCCCCAGGCGCGAGTAAAGCCGGTAGCGCAGCCCCACCCCGCCCACGATGGAGCCCAGGTTGAGGTTGAACGCATAGCTGGTGAAGGTGA
>CALRYY010000138.1:0-9669 GCA_943372515.1 Ramlibacter sp. 2FC
TGTCATTCAACCACCGGCCCGGCCGCTACCTGGCACCGGCTGAGGCCACCCGTTGATCCGGCGTGCACCTCAGGCGACTTTGACGCCCTTCCAGAACGCGACGCGCCCGCGCACCATCTCGGCTTCGGGCTTGGGCTCGGCGTAATACCAGACGGCGTCCAGGTTGAGTTCGCCGTCCACGATCAGCGAGTAATAGCTGGCCTGCCCCTTCCAGGCGCAGGTGGTCTTGTGGTTGCTGAAGGTGACGTATTCGCGCTTGAGCGCGGCCTCGGGAAAATAGTGGTTGCCCTCAACCACCACGGTGTCGTCGCTCTCGGCAATGACGGTATCTTTCCAGGTAGCTTTCATCGGTGCTCTTTCTATTGCGGCGCGTGCAGCCAGTGCACGCTGAAGTGGTGTTGCGCATCGGTCCACACCGGCCCGGGCCGAAACCCGGCCTGCTGCGCCAGGGTGCGCAGCCCGTCGATGGTGAACTTGTGCGAGTTCTCGGTGTGCAGTGTCTCACCTTCGGCAAACTCATACGACTGGCCCCCTAATTCCACGCGCTGTTTGCAGCGGCTGATCAGGTGCATTTCAATGCGTTGCAGCGGTGCGTTGTAGAACGCGTGGTGTGTGAACTGGTCCAGCTTGAATGTTGTGCCCAGCTCGCGGTTGGCACGCGCCAGCAGGTTCAGGTTGAAGTCGGCCGTGACGCCCTGCGCGTCGTTGTAGGCGGCGTGCAGCACGGCCGGGTCCTTGACCAGGTCGGCCCCCAGCAGCAGCGCACCGCCGCGCAGCACCTGCGCGGCCACCTGCAGAAAGTAAAACGCCTCAGCCGGCGTGAAATTGCCGATGGTAGAGCCTGGGAAGAACCCCACGCGCTGGCCCGCGCCCGGCAGTCGCGCAGGCAGCAGCAGGCGCTGTGTGTAATCAGCCACCACCGGCTGCACGTCCAGGCCGGGGTAGTCATGGCGCAGCCCTGCGGCGGCCACTGACAGGTGTTCGCCCGAAATGTCGATCGGCAGGTAGCGCGCGGGCGCGTCCAGCGCGTCGAGCAGCACGCGCACCTTGGTGCACGAGCCCGCGCCAAATTCAACGATCTCGGCACGTGGCTCCATCTGCGCGGCAATGTCGGCGGCCTGACCGCGCAGGATCGACATCTCGGTGCGCGTGGGGTAGTACTCGGGCAGGTCGCAGATACGGTCAAACAGCGCCGAGCCCTGCACGTCATAAAAGTATTTGGGTGAAATGCTGCGCGGGCGTGTGGCCAGCGCAGCGGCCAGATCACGTGCAAACCCATCCCCTGAAGGGTCGTGGTTCGCAGCGGTGCGCGGCACGGCCGCGCGGGCGGTGTTGTTCATCATGAAGCGTCCCTTGCCAGGCGCAGGCCTGAAAACTGCCAGCGCGCGCCGGGCGGAAAGAAATTGCGGTAGGTGGGCCGCGTGTGCCCTGCTGGTGTGGCCCGGCTGCCACCGCGCAGCACCACCTGGCCCACCATGAACTTGCCGTTGTATTCGGCCACGGCGCCCGTCATCGGGCGAAAGCCGGGGTAGGGGTCGTAAGACGAGCGCGTCCATTGCCACACATGGCCGGTCCGTTGCGTGACGCCGGGCATCGCCGCCGCAGCCTCCCATTCAAATTCGGTGGGCAACCGCGCGCCAGCCCATTCGGCATACGCCGCAGCTTCGTAAAAGCTCAGCTGGCTGACGGGTTCACTGTCCACCAGCGGCCGCACGCCGTTCAGCCCAAACACCTGCCAGTGCGCTGCAGGGGCGCGCGCATCGCCCGGCGCCAGCCAGTAAGCAGGCGCCTTCCAGCCCTGTGCCTGCACAGCGGCCCAGCCGTCGGACAGCCACAGCGTGGGCCGCTCGTACCCGCCATCGGCGATGAACTGCGCGTAATCACCACAGGTCACCAGCCGGTCGGCGATCTCAAACGGCTGCAGCAGCGCCGCGTGGCGCGGGGTTTCGTTGTCAAACGCAAACCCGCAGTCGTCGTGCCCCACGGCCACCGTGCCGCCCGGCACCGCCACCCAGCCCTGCGTTGTTGCGGTGGCGGCCAGGCGCAATGCCGGCGCGGCGGCGGGGTTGTATGCGGGCAGCAGCGGGTTGCTCCACAGCGCATGCAGCATGTCGGTCAGGATCAGCTCCTGGTGCTGCTGCTCATGGTTCAGGCCCAGCGTCACCAGCGGCGAGGCTGCGGCCCATGCAGCCCCCTGCGCGGAATCAATGAAACGGCGCATGGCGTCGTCCACATGGGCCCGGTAGGCGTGCACCTCGGCGAGCGACGGCCGCGTAAGCAGCCCGCGCTGGGGCCTTGCATGGCGCGGTCCCAGGGCTTCGTAGTAGGAATTGAACAGATAAAAAAACCGGTCGTTGAACGCGCGGTAGCCTGCCATGTGGGGCACCAGCACCACGGCCTCAAAAAACCAGCTGGTGTGGGCCAGGTGCCATTTGACGGGGCTGGCATCAGGCATGGACTGCACGCACTGGTCTTCAGCCGACAGCGGTGCCGCCAGGGCCAGCGTGTGGGCGCGGACTTCATCAAAACGCGCTGCCAGCTCAACGCGGGGCGCCGCCGCCGGCAAGGTGGAAATGGGCATGAAAACGAGCCTCCTTGGCTGGACGGCATGAGTCGCCGCCCGATGCAAAACATTACAGCACGTGGCGCCGCGCCCGGGGTGTCAGACAGCACCCCCTGCTGACACATCCCGGCAACACACTGCTGTCACTTTCGCTACCCGGCCTGGCCGTGCGGGTGGCTAACATCGCGGACTTGCAGGAGACACCCCCATGACCACCACCACCCTTTCCAACCACCAGGTCCGCCTGGCCCAGCGCCCCGTGGGCACACCCGGGCGCGAATGCTGGAGCTTCACCACCGAGCCCGTGGCCGAGCCCGCCGAGGGCGGCGTGCTGGTCAAGACGCTGGCGCTGTCGCTGGACCCGGCCATGCGCGGCTGGATGAACGAAGGCAAAAGCTACATCCCGCCGGTAGGCATTGGCGAGGTCATGCGCGCTGGCGGCATCGGCCAGGTGGTGGCATCGAAAAACCCGAAATTCGCCGTGGGCGACACCGTGTCGGCCGGCCTGGGCGTGCAGGAGTACTGCCTGATTGCCGAAGACCAGATCAAGCGCGCCGGCATGTTCAAGGTTGACTTGCGCGCGGGCAGCATGACGCAATGGCTCAACGTGCTGGGCATGCCGGGCATGACGGGCTACTTTGGCCTGATGGACGTGGGCATGCCCAAACCCGGCGAGACCGTGGTGGTGTCGGGCGCGGCCGGCGCCGTGGGCCAGACCGTGGGGCAACTGGCCCGCATCAAGGGCTGCCGCGTGGTGGGTATTGCCGGCGGCCGCGCCAAATGCGACTGGGTGGTCAACGAGCTGGGCTTTGACGCCTGCATCGACTACAAGGCCGGCAACGTGAAAGCCGCACTCAAGGAACATTGCCCCAAGGGCGTGGACATCTACTTTGACAACGTGGGCGGCGAGATCCTGGACGACGTGCTGGCCCGCATTGGCCGGGGTGCACGCATCATCATCTGCGGCGCCATCAGCCAGTACAACAACACCACGCCGGTGCAGGGCCCCAAAAATTATCTGAGCCTGCTGGTCAACCGCGCCCGCATGGAAGGCATCGTGGTGTTTGACTACGCCGACCGCTACCACCTGGCCGTGGCCGAAATGGCCGGCTACCTGAAAGACGGCCGCATGAAGAGCAAGGAAGACATCGTGGACGGCATAGCCAACTTCCCCGAAGCACTGCTCAAGCTGTTTTCGGGCGCCAATTTTGGCAAGCTGGTGCTCAAGGTCGCCGACGCCTGATTGCGCCCACGGGGCTTTCTACAATGGGCATCAGACCGCCCATGACCCCCGACACCATCGAGCAACTCGCGCAGCAGGACGCAGGCGCCCTGGCCGTCATTGACGAAGACCGGCTGATCAGCCGCGCCCAGCTGCGCCGCGAGCTGGATTGCATGGCCGCTGCCCTGTACGAGCTGGGCGTGGTGGAAGGCTCGCGCGTGGCGCTGGCCTGTGAGCATAGCTACGTGCACTGGCTGCTGGTGCTGGCCTGCGAGCGGCTGGGCGCGGTAAGCGACGCCGTGCTGGACCCACGCCTTGAAGACTGGGCCACACTGCACCAGCGCGCCGACCTGTTCGTCAGCACCTTGCGCCCGCCGCCCATGGCCTGCCACTACCAACGGATTGACCAGGCCTGGCTGGACCATTTGCTGGGCCGGCTGGATTTGCCGGCACTGCCCACGCTGACGCACAACCCCGACGCACCGGCGCGAGTGGCGCGTACATCGGGCACCACGGGCGCCAGCCTGCGCATGCAGCTCAGCCGCGCGGATGTGGCGCAACGGGTTGGCAACTGGGCACGGTTGCTGGCGCTTGATTCACAGTCGCGCTACCTGCTGGCGATGCAGCCGTCAGCCTCCACAGCCTGCTACCAGGCCGCAGCCTGTGTGCAGGCGGGCGCGGTGCTTGTGTTTGCACCCGCAACGCAGGCCTGGGCGGCCCTGGCGCGCCATGGCATCACGCACACCACCTGCCTGCCAGGCCAGCTGGCCCAGTGGCTGGCCGAGCTGCCGGCGGGCTTTGGCAAGCCACAAACCCTGCACATTCTGTGCGGCGGCGCCGCCGTGACCACGGCGCTGCGCGAACAGGCCCTGACGCGGCTGGCCACAGCGTTTGAAGATTTCTATGCCAGCAACGAAGCCGGCCTGATCTCCACCGGGCAAAGCACGGCCGGCAATGCAGCGGGCGCGCTGTGGGCGGGGGTCCAGGTACAGATCGTGGATGAGCAGGGCGCTGAACTGCCTGCGGGGCTTGCCGGGGCCATCCGCATGCGCACGCCCGGTATGGTCAGCAGCTACCTGGACGCGCCGCAAGCCAGCGCCGCACACTTCCAGCACGGTTGGTTCTACCCGGGCGATACGGGGGTGATGCCGCAAGCCGGGCAGCTGCGCATCACGGGCCGCGAAAGCGATGTGATGAACCTGGGCGGCATCAAGGTGTCGCCCGAAGAGATCGAGGCGCGCCTGTGCGTGCCGGGCGTACCCTCACACGAGCTGGCCGTGTGCGCGCTGCCCGATGCCCTGGGCGTGGATGAGGTGTGGGTAGCGCTGTCTGGCGAAGCGGCCCGGCAGCAGGACCGCGTGGTGCAGGCCGTGGCCGCCTTGTGCGGCGACTACCCGTGGGTGTCGTTTCGTGTGGTGCAGGTACCGGCCGTCAACCCGCAGGCACCGGGCAAATTGTCACGGCGCGCGCTGCGCGACATGATCGCCGCGCTGTAGCGCACACCCCGCCGCCCGCAGGCGCCAGCGCTTATGACGCCATGCGCACCGTGTTGCCGTCCACCACCACACGCGATCCGGCGGCGATCGCGCTGCCCTGCTCCAGGGTGCGGATGGTGCCGTCGTTCATGCGGATACGCACCTGGTAGACGGTGACCTTGTTGGTGTTCTTTTCGATCGCGTGGCCGGCATAGGCACCGCCTGCGGCGCCCAGCACCGTGGCCGCCGTCTTGCCGCTGCCGCCGCCCACCTGGTTGCCCAGCAGGCCGCCCACCAGGCCGCCTGCAATGGCGCCCACGCCGACGCCCGAGTTGGCGATGCCATTGACCTGGCCGGCGCGCTGCACCGCGACCGCCGATTCAACAACGCCGCAATTGGCACAGGCTTGCGCCACCTGCGTGCGGGCCACCGGCGCCGCGTTGTTGGGCTGGGTCACCTGGGCGGGTCGCACCGGCGCTTTTTGCGTCACAGGGGGCGCCACCGCGGCCACGGGCGCCGGGCCGTCCTTGACGCCGTCCTGTGCGCCAATGCGGTTGCTGACCAGCGCCGCGGCCAGCGCCAGTGATGTGACGGCCAGGACCGCCACCGTGGGGATCAGGGCCTTGCTGTGGCGCAGCTTGTCGCCCAGGCCGGGCTGTTGGCCGGGCTGCGAAGCGTGGGTCTGCATTGCGTGTTGATTCGAGTCCATGGAGCTCTCCTGTTATGAGCCTCCATGGTGGCCACACAACCTGATACACGGTGTAGGCCAATGTGAGATCCGTGTGTAGGCGTACAGACGGCGGCGCGTGTTTTGTGGGTTACACGCCCCCATGGGGGTGCGTGGGGTCCACCCACAGCACGGATTCCGGCTTTTCCACCGGCTCGATGTCCAGGTTGACGGCCACCGCCTGCCCGTCGCTGCGACACAGCACGCATTCCAGCGTCTCGGTCGCGCTGGCGTTGATCTCCTGGTGCGGCACAAAGGGCGGCACGTAAATGAAGTCGCCCGGCCCGGCCTCGGCGGTGAACTCCAGGTGGTCGCCCCAGCGCATGCGCGCGCGGCCACGCACGACATAGATCACGCTTTCCAGGGGGCCGTGGTGGTGTGCGCCGGTTTTGGCGTTGGCGTGGATGGTGACCGTGCCCGCCCACAGCTTTTGCGCGCCTACGCGGGCAAAGTTGATGGCGGCCTTTCGGTCCATGCCGGGTGTGGACGGCACGTTGCCGTCCAGCTGGTTGCCGGGGATCACCCGCACGCCGTCGTGCTTCCAGGGCGGGGCGTCATGCGGGTGGTCATGCGAATGGTCGTGGGGGTGGTTGTGTTCGCTCATGCAGCCAGACTACACTGCTGCGCCTTGCCCGGCAAGAAGGCGGGGCAGCAATCTGGAGGGACCCCGATGAAACAAAAACGTCAATGGCTCAAGATCACGGCCTGGGTGCTGGCGGGCCTGGTGGTTGTGGCCGCAGCGGCCGTTTTGACCGGCCTGCAGCTGGCGCAAAGCAAGATGCAGCGCAAGGTGGACGTGACCGTGCAGCCGGTGCCAGTGCGCACCGACGCGCAGGCACTGGAACGCGGAAAGTACCTGTATGCCTCACGCGGCTGCGTGGACTGCCACGGTGCCAATGGCGCGGGCCGCATGTTTGTGGACGATGGCGGCCTGCGCATTGCGGGCCCCAACATCACCACCGGGCCCGGCGGCGTGGTGGCGGCCTACCAGCCGCTGGACTGGGTGCGCGCCATCCGCCACGGTGTGAACCCTCAGGGCCGCGCGCTGATGATCATGCCCAGCGAAGACTACAACCGCTTCACCAACGACGACCTGGGCGCGCTGATTGCGCACATCCGCGCGCTGCCGCCCGCGCCGGGCAAGGGCGCGGTGGTAGACCTGCCGGTCCCGGTGCAGGCGCTGTACGGTTTTGGCGCCATCAAGGACGCTGCCGCAAAAATTGACCATTCACTGCCGCCCCAGCCGCCCGTGCCCGAGGGCGTGACCCTGGCACACGGCGCCTATGTGGCCGCCATGTGCATCGGCTGCCATGGCGAAAAACTCGCCGGTGGCAAGATCCCCGGCGGCCCACCTGACTGGCCCCCGGCGTCCAACCTGACGCCGGGCACGGGCAGCGTGATGCCGCGCTACCCCGACGCCGACAGCATGATCAAGATGTTCCGCAGCGGCAAGCGCCCCGACGGCTCGGCCATCAAGGTCATGCCGTTTGAATCGCTGCGCGAAATGAACGAAACCGACCTGCGCGCGCTGCACCTGTACCTCAAGGGCCTGCCGGCCCAGGCCAGGGGCTGACGTGCCGGCCTAGCCGCCGTAACGCTGGCGTGCCAGCGCCGCGCCCTTGGCCAGTGCGTCCAGCTTGGCCAGTGCCACTTCGCGGCTCATGGGGGCCAGGCCGCAATTGGTGCAGGGGATCAGGCGGTGTTTGGGCACGAATTGCAAAGCCGTGCCAATCGTGTCGGCCACCTGTTCGGGCGTTTCAACCACGTCGCTGGCCACGTCGATCACGCCCACCATCACATCCTTGCCTTCCAGCAGCTTCATCAGCTCGGGCGGCACATGCGAGTGGTAGCACTCCAGGCTCACCTGCTGGATGCTGCTTTTGGCCAGCGCCGGGAACACGTCCGCGTACTGGCGCCATTCGCCGCCCAGTGTGTTCTTCCAGTCCACATTGGCCTGGATGCCGTAGCCGTAGCAGATGTGCACGGCCGTCGTACACGTCAGGCCCTGCGCAGCGCGCTCCAGCGCCTGCACGCCCCACTCAGCGGCCTCTTTCATGTAGACGTTAAACGCAGGTTCGTCAAACTGGATGATGTCCACACCATCGGCCTGCAGCGCCAGCGCCTCCTGGTTCAACAGCTCGGCAAAGGCAAACGCCATCTTCACGCGGTCGCCGTAAAAGCTGTCGGCCACCGTGTCCACGATCGTCATCGGGCCGGGCAGCGTGAACTTGAGCTTCTTTTGGGTGTGGGCGCGGGCCAGTTGCGCCTCGAACGCATGGACGCGGCCCTTGAGCTTCAGGGGCGCCACCACCTGCGGCACCATGGCGTCGTAGCGGTTGTTTCGGATGCCCATCTTGACCTTGTTGGCAAAGTCGATGCCGTCCACCTGCTCCAGAAAGCCGTGCACGAAATGCTGGCGCGCCTGCTCGCCGTCACCCACCACATCCAGGCCCGCGTCCTCTTGCGCCTTGATCCACAGCAGTGTGGCGTCGGCCTTGGCCTGGCGCAGCTCGTCGCCCTGGGCTTTCCATTGCGGCCAGAGCTTTTGCGTTTCGGCCAGCCAGGCGGGCTTGGGCAGGCTGCCTGCAATAGCGGTCTCAAACATGGCTTTTTCCTTTGATCAAAACAATGGCCGCTACCCTACCATGAGGCCATGAATTCCAAAGACGCAGCCCCAGGCCGGATCATGATCGTGGACGACGACATCGTGGCCACGGCCATCCTGCGCGCCCACCTGTGCGCCCACTTCGAGCTGGTCAGCACCACCGAACCCACCGAGGCATTGGCTCTGGCCCGCGAAACACAGCCCCACGTGATCCTGTGCGACATCAACATGCCGGGCATGACAGGCGACGAGGTGGCCAACGCCCTGTCGGAGGACCCCGACACCCGGGCCATTCCCATCGTGTACCTTACCTCCTTGCTGGAACCCGGTGGCACCGACGTGCTGGACGACAGTTTTGGCGGCCACTGGGGCGTGTCCAAATCGGCGTCGCTGGCCGAGCTGCTGGGCGTGATCGCCAGGGCGCTGCAGTAAACCGGGCCGGTTACAGCCGGTTGCGCTCATGTGACCCAGGCCACAGACAGGAGCACGTGCGGGTTCCTAAGATGCAACGCTGCATTCCACGGATCACTGCCTTCATGCCACACACACAAACTGCACGCCGGACCCGGCTTTGGCGCGGGCTCGCACCGGCCTGTCTCGCATTGCTGACCGCCTGCGGCGGTGGCGGCGGCAGCAGCGACGTTGTCGTCGTGCCGCCAGACCCGCCACCGGTGCAGACACCGCCCGCTGACCCACCGGCTTCGCTGGTGGTGGGCGCGGCCCAGGCCGGCGGCCCGGGCAACCTGGACGGGCAGGGCAGCGCGGCACGCCTGTCCATCGTTTACGCCAGCGGGTCGCAGACAGCCACCGCATTCATCTCGGCCCCCGCAGGCGGCATGGCCGTGGATGGGTCAGGCACGCTGTATGTGGCCGACGCGGGCAACGGCAGTGTGCGGCGCATCAGTGCCGGCGGCGCCGTCACCACGGTGGCCAGTGGCCTGGCCCTGCCCTACGCGGTGGCCGTGGACGCCGGCGGCAACCTGTATGTGACCGACACCGGCCGGCACACCATCGTGCGCATCAGCGCCACGGGCCAGACCAGCACCGTGGCGGGCCTGGCCGGCAGCGAAGGCAGCG
>CALRYY010000139.1:0-9664 GCA_943372515.1 Ramlibacter sp. 2FC
GATTTTCCCGAACCGCTGACGCCAGTGATGCAGACCATGCGCTGCAGCGGGAATTCGACCGACACGTTCTGCAGGTTGTGCTCGCGCGCGCCTTCCAGGATGAGGCGCGGTGTTGCGTCCGTCACCGCACGGCGAAATCCCATGCCCACCTGCTTGCGTGCGCCGAGATACGCGCCGGTCAAGGTGTCGGCGCGCTTGAGTTCTTCAGGCGCGCCGTCAAACACGATTTCGCCGCCCTTCTCGCCCGGGCCTGGGCCCATGTCGATCATGCGGTCGGCCGCCAGCATCACGGCCGGGTCGTGCTCCACCACCACCAGGGTGTTGCCGGCGTCGCGCAGGCGTTTCATGGCCTCGGTGATGCGGTTCATGTCGCGCGGGTGCAGGCCGATGCTGGGCTCGTCCAGCACAAACAGGGTGTTCACCAGCGAGGTGCCTAAAGCGGTGGTGAGGTTGATACGCTGCACCTCGCCGCCCGACAGCGTGCGGCTTTGCCTGTCCAGCGTGAGGTAGCCAATGCCCACGTCGCACAGGTAGCGCAGGCGGGTGTTGATTTCCTCGAAGAGCAGCTTGAGCGCCTGCAGTTCACCGGTGCTGGCCTGCGATTCAGCATGCGGCTCCACCCGGTCAAAGAACAGGCGCAACCGGTCAATGGGCATGAGCATCAGGTCGTGCAGGCTCAGACCGGGCAATGCCTCCAGCTGCGTGCGCGTCCACTGCACGCCCACGGGCAGGAAGCGCTTGGCGGGGTCCAGCGCGGCGTCGGCATCGTTTTTGGTGCCGATGCGCCACAGTTGTGGCTCGGTCTTCAGGCGCGCGCCGCCGCAGGTCTCGCACGGCGTGTAGCTGCGGTACTTGGACAGCAGCACACGGATGTGCATCTTGTACGACTTGGTTTCCAGGTACTGGAAGAACCGCTTGATGCCGTACCAGCGCTTGGCCCACTGGCCGTCCTTGTAGCCGGGCACGCCGTCGATCACAAAGCTTTTCTGCTCGGGCGTGAGCTTGTACCAGGGCGTGTCACGCGGTATGCCGGCCGCCTCGGCATGGCGCATCAGGTCGTCCTGTGATTCAGACCAGGCGGGCGTCTGGATGGGCTTGATGGCGCCGGCGCGCAGCGTGAGTTTTTCATTGGGGATGACGAGGCCCCAGTCCACCCCGATCACGCGGCCAAAGCCGCGGCACACCTCGCACGCGCCCACGGCAGAGTTGAACGAGAACATCGACGGAATCGGGTCGGTGTACCGCAGGTCGCTCTCGGGGCAGTGCAGGCCGGTGGAGAACTTCCACACGTCGTAATTGGAATCTGACCCCGATTGTTGGCTCGATTGTTGGCTGTACACGGCCATGCGGCCGCTGCCGCGTTTGAGGGCGACCTCGATGGCCTCCACCACGCGGGCCTTTTCGGTGCCTTGCAGGCGGAAGCGGTCGGCCACCACGTCCAGTACTTTTCTTGGCCCCGTGGGTGTGCCGACCTCGCGTTCGGCCTGCACGCGGGTGAATCCGCTGGCGGCCAGCCATTGCTCCACCTCGGCGGCCGTCGTGTTGGCGGGGAGCTCCACGGGGAAGGTCACGACCAGGCGCGGGTCGTCCTTCAAGGTGCGGCGGTGCAACTCGGCGTAAATGGTTTCGGGCGTGTCGTGTTTGACCGGCAACGCCGTCTGGCGGTCAAACAGCTGGCCCGCCCGGGCAAACAGCAGCTTGAGGTGGTCGTTCAGCTCGGTCATGGTGCCCACCGTGGAGCGCGACGAACGCACCGGGTTGGTCTGGTCGATGGCAATGGCCGGCGGCACGCCCTCCACCTTGTCCACCGCCGGCTTGTCCATGCGGTCCAGGAACTGGCGCGCATAGGCACTGAACGTTTCGACGTAACGGCGCTGGCCCTCGGCGTACAGCGTGTCGAACACCAGGCTGGATTTGCCCGAGCCGCTGGGCCCGGTCACCACCGTCAGTTCGCCGGTGCGGATGTCAAGGTCGAGGTTCTTGAGGTTGTGCTGTCTGGCACCGCGGATGCGGATCAGTCCCTGGGTCATGGAGTCTTTCTTTCCGAAAGGAGGCCAGACATTCTAGGGACGCCCCACTGACAGTTCTTGTCATGGGGTTACTTGTGCGGGTCAGCCTTTGAGGGCCTGCTCCAGCGCGCGGCATTTCTCCATGCCCACGGCATCCTGGATTTTGGGCAGCAACGCCAGCAGTTGCACATCGTCGGCAGCGCCTTCCACCGCCAGGTTCAGCCGGTAGCCGCGCAATCCCAGCCCGGAGGTTAACTGCGCAGCGATGGGGTATGCGCGGCTGTAACGTTCAGCGCCCGTCAGGGCAGTGCCACCAGGTTCAAGTGGAGGCCGTATCTGAACCGCATTGAGCGCCTGCGTCAGCAGCCCCAAGCCCACCAGGCAGTCCACGTCGGCCATCGTCAGGCCAATGCCCTCGGTGGCGGCCAGCACTTGCGCGGTGCTGCGGGTCCCGTCAAACAGGATGAATGCCGTGCGCTGGCGCGGCGTCAGAGCGGCGGAGCGGTCCTTCAGGGTTTGCTGGCCTGCACTGGTTTTCACCAACTTCATGGCGCTGCTCCTTTTTTTACCGCCGTGGCGGCCGGCGCTTACTTGCTTCCGCTGGCAGGCACGGCGGGCGTGGCCGCCGGTGCATGCACGGCGTCGGCACCGTGCTTTTCACCCGTCATGTCCACCTTGTCACCCGCCTGCATGATGACGAACAGCGAAATGGCGGCAAACACGGCAAAGCCGACAGCAATTTTCCACATGAGATATCTCCGGTAAGTCTCTTGACGAAAGGCCCGCCAGCAGGCCCTTCAGCAAAAGGATCCCCTTCCAGTGCCACCGCGGAACCGGCTTCGCCGGGCCGCTGGTGGCGCCCCCTGAGGGGGAGGCGGCCGAAGGCCGCTTCGGGGGGAGCTTTCAGTCTTTTGCGTAGATGTCGACGTCCTTGGTTTCCTTGATGAACAAGGTACCAATCACGAAGGTCATGCCGGCGATGATGATCGGGTACCACAGGCCGTTGTACATGTTGCCGGTCTGGGCCACGATGGCAAACGCGGTGGTGGGCAGCAGGCCGCCGAACCAGCCGTTGCCGATGTGGTACGGCAGGCTCATGGACGTGTAGCGGATGCGCGTGGGGAACATTTCCACCAGCATTGCGGCAATCGGGCCGTACACCATGGTCACCAGGATCACCAGGTAGGTCAGGATGGCAATGACCAGCACCTTGTTCATTTTGGCGGGGTCGGCCTTGCTCGGGTAGCCGGCGGTCTTCAGCGTGTCGGCCACGGCCTTCTTGAAGTCGGCGTCCTTCTTCTTGGCTTCGTCGGCGGGGATGCCCTTGCTGGCGTAAGACGGGATCACCACTTCACCAATCTTGATGGTGGCGGGCGTGCCAGCCGGTGCCACGGCGTTCTCATAGCTCACCGATGCGCCGGCCAGCACTTGCTTGGCGATGTCGCACGAGCTGGTGAACTTGACGGTGCCGGTGGGGTTGAACTGGAACGAGCATTCGGCCGGGTCGGCGGTGATGATCACCTGGTTCTTGGCTTGTGCGGCGGCCAGGTCGGGGTTGGCGGCCTTGGTGAGCGCGGTGAACACCGGGAAGTAAGTCAGCACAGCCAGCAGGCAGCCAGCCATGATGATGGGCTTGCGGCCGATCTTGTCAGACAGCGAGCCGAACAAGATGAAGAACGGCGTGCCGATCAGAAGCGACGCGGCAACCATCAGGTTGGCGGTGGCGTTGTCCACCTTCAGGGCCTGGGTCATGAAGAACAGCGCGTAGAACTGGCCCGAATACCACACCACGGCCTGGCCGGCGGTCAGGCCCACCAGCGCCAGGATCACGATCTTCAGGTTCTTCCACTGGCCGAAGGACTCGGTCAGCGGTGCCTTGGACGTCTTGCCTTCGGCCTTCATTTTCTGGAAGGCGGGCGACTCGTTCATGCTCAGGCGAATCCACACGGAAATGGCCAGCAGTGCGATCGAGACGATGAACGGAATGCGCCAGCCCCAGTCGGCGAACGCAGCCTCGCCCAGTGCGGTGCGCGTACCCAGGATCACCAGCAACGACAGGAACAGTCCCAGCGTTGCCGTGGTCTGGATCCATGCCGTGTAGGCGCCGCGCTTGCCGTGCGGCGAGTGCTCGGCCACATAGGTGGCTGCGCCGCCGTACTCACCGCCCAGCGCCAGGCCCTGCAGCAGGCGCAGCGCGATCAGGATGATCGGTGCGGCCACGCCGATGCTGGCGTAGGTGGGCAGGATGCCCACGATGAAGGTCGATAGGCCCATGATCAGGATGGTGACCAGGAACGTGTATTTGCGGCCGATCATGTCGCCCAGGCGGCCGAAGAAGATCGCGCCGAACGGGCGCACGATGAAGCCCGCAGCAAAGGCCAGCAGCGCGAAGATGAACGCGGAGCCCGCGTCCAGACCGCTGAAGAACTGCTTGGCAATGATGGCGGCGAGCGAGCCGTACAGGTAGAAGTCGTACCACTCGAATACGGTGCCGAGTGAGGAAGCGAAGATGACCTTTCTCTCTTCGGGCGACATCGGCCGGGGGGCGGCTGTTGTTGACATGGTTTTGTCTCCAGATAAGTTTGCAGCCCCCGACGTGGAGGCCTGGGACCGATTCTTGGAGATGGCTCTGACCCTGCTCTGACGTGAAACCAACAGGGGCTTGCGCCAAACTGATGTGTTTCTGACAGACTAGGGTGAAACCCTTGGGTTCCGTTTCACGATGCGGGCCGCAGCGCCAACAGCAACGGGTTAACCCTTGACTTGGCGTGTGATGCCAGCGGGGCGGTCGGCGGCTGATTGCCAGTGTTCAGCAAACCATGCGTCACCACCCAGGTAGGCACGCAGCATGGGCAAGGCGTCAAAGCCCCAGAACAGCTTGTCGTCCACGGCAAAAGTGGGCACGCCGAACAGTCCGCGCGCAATGGCCTCATCGGTGTTGGCCTTGAGCAATGCTTTCACAGGCTCGCCTGCGGGGTCCTGCGCGGGTTGCAGATGTGTTGCCAGCGCCTGCAGGCGCGCAGGGTCGACAGCGTCAGCACCGCTGCGCCACACGTGGCGCAACACGGTCTCGCACACATAGCGGTTCACCTGCCCCGATGCATCACCGCAGGCCAGCGCCAGGCGCAGCAGGGCCAGCGGGTTGAACGGGTGGGCTGCGGGCATCTGCAGGGGCACGCCATGGCTGTGCGCCAACCACAGCACCTGGCGGTAGGTCCAGTCGCGCTTGCCCGCGATCTCGGCCGGGCCCAGCTGGCCGTGGTGCCTGAGCAGCCCGGCAAACAGCACGGGCCTGTAATCCACGCTGTAGCTCAGGCCCTGCAAGGCCTCGGGCAGCTTTTCAAACGCCAGGTACGCATAGGGCGAGATGAAGTCCAGCCAGCAGGTGATCTGCTTCATGCGGCGGTCTCCAGGCGCTGTTCGATCAGCGCCCATACATCGCGCTTGCCTGCGTCGTCCATGCGGCTCCAGGCCGCTATCTCTTCCAGCGTACGCAGGCAACCCAGGCACTGCTCGGTGTGCGGGTCCATGCGGCACACCGACACGCAGGGCGACGGCACGCCCACCTCGCCGTCAAGTGCGTCCTGGCGCACCTGCGACGCCAGCCGCGACAACACGACGGAGGAATACGTTTGGGTCATGGGATGGCCTGCACCACATCGGCAACGGGCGCTGCGGTCAGTGCCGCCAGGTCGCGCGGGTGCAGCTTGAACACGCTGTGCGGATGACCGGCGGCGGCCCACACTTCATCAAAGCGCAGCAGGTCGCGGTCAATCAGCGTGACCGGCGGCGTGCTGTGCGCAAGGGGCGGCACGCCGCCGATGGCGTAGCCGGTTTTGGCGCGTACGAATTCGGCGTCGGCACGGCCCAGAGCCTGGCCCTGGCCCACCAGCGCAGCCACCTTTTTCTCGTCCACCCGGCGGTCGCCCGAGGTAATGACCAGCACCGCCGCGTCATCCGACTTGCGGCGAAAAATGATGCTCTTGGCGATCTGGCCCACGGCAATACCCAGCGCATCGGCCGCCTGCTGCGCTGTTCGCGCGGCGTCGTCCAGCATGACCGGGGAATGGGGGTGGCCCTTGTCCTGCAGCACGCGGGCCACGCGCTGCACACTCTCGGGCAGGGATGTCAGTTCAGCTCCACACATGCCGCCAATCTTACGCGGCGTGCACCTTGCCCTGCTCGGCCAGGGCTTTGAGCCCCTTGAGCGTCACCGGCAAACCGCGGCGCACGTCCTGGCCCACGGTGCGCATCAACCAGCCGGC
Source organism: Ramlibacter sp. 2FC (assembly GCA_943372515.1). Taxonomy (GTDB): domain Bacteria; phylum Pseudomonadota; class Gammaproteobacteria; order Burkholderiales; family Burkholderiaceae_C; genus RAM1. The sequence goes on from CALRYY010000139.1 coordinate 6,275, forward strand.
CAGCCAGCCGTGAAACGACACCCGGTGGACCACCTCCACGCCGCCTTGCACCGGCCGCAGGATGTGCTCAAACCGCATCACGTTGCCCAGCACCGGGCACTCGACCGTGAATCGCTCGCCTTGCACTGCGTGCGTCACCACCATGGGCACCGCAAATCCCTTGCGCGGCTTCAGCCGCCCTTTCGCGCCCACGGCAAGCGGGCCGTCCAGCATGGCCTTGCGTGTGTCCGGGTCCCATTGCGGCCAATGAGGCACATCGGCCCAGATGGCGTAGACCACCTCGGGTCCGGTGGCTACATCAATGCTTGCCTGGATTGAATTGCTCATGGCCGGCATGCTACGGACGCACCGGCAGGCCGTCTTGGAAAAATCCGACAAACCTGTCAGCGGGAAAAAAAGCGCGGGGCCAGCTGGCTGGCACCCAGGGCCGTGGCTGCACCAGCAGCCGTCAGGCTCTCGCGCGGCGCCAGGCCCGCCAGCAGCCGGTACTCACGCGCCATGTGGGCCTGGTCGAAAAAACCCGCGTCCACCGCGTGCTCTGCCAGGCGTTCAGTGCGGTCGGCCATGCGGTGGCGCACGCTGGCATGCAGGCGGCTTAACCGCAGCAGGAATTTGGGGCTGACACCCAGCTCGGCCTGGCAGGCGCGCTGCCACTGCCGTTCGCCCCAACCCGCAGGCGCGCGCGACGGCAGCCCTTTGGCCCACCCATCCAGCGCACAGGCAAAGCGCACGGCAGCGGTTCGAGGTGCCCGCGCCTGGCGCAACGCACGATCCACCTGCGCAAACAGGGCGGCGGCCAATGCCTCATCCGTCACGTCGGCCACCAGGTGCTCGTGCAACATGTCCGCATCCAGCCCGGCCACGGCCGGCGGCACATATCTGTCAGCAAATTGCGACGCACTCTCGCCAGACAACAGCGGCAAGATGCTGGCGCGGCACAGAAGGCTCGCGGTCACCGTACCGGCGGCGGCCACCACCACTCGCGCGGCGCCCGCGCTGCCCTGCCCCACCAACGCGCCGGGGCCCGCCAGCAGCTGGGTGCCGCCTTGCAATGCGCCACGGTGCACCAGCGTGAAGATGGCCAGCGCATGGGCTGGCGTGGTCACGATCTGCTCGCAGTCGGTGCGCAGGACCGTCACCCCCAGCACATGGGCCGACAGGTGACGAGGCGCCGGGATGAAACGCATGGCGCGTCAGCCGGCCCGCTTGTTCAGGATGGCGGTAGAGGCACGCGAATTGGGTTTGCGGCCCAGGTGGTCGCTGATGTATTTGCCCGCGTCAATCAGGCGGTCCAGGTCGATACCTGTGTCTATGCCCATGCCATGCAGCATGTACACCACGTCTTCGGTCGCCACGTTGCCGGTGGCACCCTTGGCGTAGGGGCAGCCGCCCAGACCGGCGGACGATGTGTCGTATTGCCACACACCCATTTCCAGCGTGGCCAGCGTATTGCCCAGCGCCTGGCCGTAGGTATCGTGGAAATGGCCCGACACGTCGTTGATGTCATAGTGCTTCAGCGCCGCCTCCATGGCGCGCTGCACCTTCAGTGGCGTGCCTACGCCAATGGTGTCGGCCACGCCCACATGCTGCACGCCGATCTGCTTCATGAGCCGCGCGACCAGCTCCACCCGCTCGGGCGCGATCTCGCCCTCATAGGGGCAGCCCACTGCGGTGGAGATGGCCCCGCGTACATGAATGCCCAGCGCGCGTGCGGCCTGCACCACCGGCGCAAACCGCTCGATGCTCTCGGCAATGGAGCAGTTGATGTTCTTCTGGCTGAAGGCTTCGCTGGCCGCGCCGAACACCACGATCTCATCCGGCTTGCTTGGCACCGCAGCCTCAAAGCCCTTCATGTTGGGCGTGAGTACCGAATAGCGTACGCCCGGCTTGCGGGTGATGCCCGCCATGACCTCGGCGTTGTCGGCCATCTGCGGCACCCACTTGGGGCTGACGAAGCTGGTGACTTCAATTTCCTTCAGCCCCGCATCCTGCAGGCGGTGCACCAGGCCGATCTTGACCTCGGCGGGCACAGGTTGCTTTTCGTTTTGCAGGCCGTCGCGCGGGCCAACGTCAACGAGTTTGACTCTGGAGGGCAGCTTCATGATGGCTCCTAGTATCCGCGGGTGCGGTCAACCACGCCGGCAATGGGTTCACCGCGCTGCAGGGCAAGGATCTTGCCTGCGATCTGGGCAATGCTTTCTTCGCGCAGGGTGCGGGCCGATGTGTGCGGCGTGACGGTGATTTTGGGATGCCGCCAGAACGCGTGCTCTGCCGGCAATGGCTCGGTGCGAAACACGTCCAGCGTGGCGCCGGCCAGGTGGCCATTGTCCAGCAGCGCGATCAGGTCGTCGTCCACCAGGTGGGCGCCGCGCGCCACGTTGATGACGTAGCCGCCCGGCTGCAGGCGCAGCAGTGTTTCGCGGTTCAGGATGTCTTGCGTGTCGGGCGTGAGCGGCACCAGGCACACCAGGATGCGGGACGCCGCCAGAAAGTCGTTCAGCTGCGCCATACCCGCAAAGCCGCGCACGCCTTCCAGTGATTTGGGTGAACGGCTCCATCCGTTGACCGGGAATTCAAACTGCGCCACGGCACGCGCCACACGCTCGCCCAGTACACCCAGGCCCATGACGCCCACCGGGTACTCCGCGCGTAACCGTGGCTTGCGAAACGACCACTTGCCCTGCGTCACATCCGCCTCGTACCCATCCAGCTCGCGAAAGTGCCGGATGATGGCGTGGCAGACAAATTCGGCCATTTGCACCGACATGCCCGCGTCGTCCAGCCGCACCAGCGTGGCGCCCGCGGGCAGCTTGAGCTTCAGCAACGCGTCGACACCGGCGCCGGTGTTGAAGATGCCTTTGAGCGCAGGCTGTTCGTCCATGAACTGCTGGGGCGGCGACCACACCACGGCATGGTCGGCCTGCGGCGCGCCGGGTGCCCATTCAGAAATGTCCACGCCCGGCAATGCCGCGCGAAAGGCAGTGAGCCAGGGTTCGGCCTTGGTGTGGGTACAGCAGAAGGTGATGCGCATAGGAAAGATTCTGTCATCCCGGACTCGACCCGGGATCCATGGATGCCGGATCAGGTCCGGCATGACAGTCAAGTCAGTTTCAGCAACTCGGCTCCTTCGGCCACCTGGTCACCCGGCCCGTACAGCACCTCGGCCACCGTGCCATCTGCCGGCGCGGCAATGGTGTGCTCCATCTTCATTGCTTCCATCACGGCCAGCGCCTGGCCCTTGGCCACCTTGTCGCCGGCCTTGACGGCAAACGACACGACCTTGCCGGGCATCGGTGCCGTCAGGCGTCCTGCTTCGGCATGGGACTCACCCGCATGGGCCAGCAAGTCCACGTTGAGGATCTGCGTGGCGCCGTGCGGTGCAAACACATG
>CALRYY010000140.1:0-9629 GCA_943372515.1 Ramlibacter sp. 2FC
CTGCTCAGCGCTTTAGAGGCGCATTGCCGGGTGTCCGCGCACGCCTTTGCAGTGAAGCTGTTGGCGCGCCACCGGTGGAGTACCAACAGCCCGGCTTAGCGGCGGGCGGTGCCCGGCGGGGGCGATCTCTGCGGCGACGAGGAGCGCAGGCACAGGGTCGGCGCGCGCAGCGCGCTTCGTTGACTAGCTCGCCGCGGCGGTTCGAGCGGAGCGCGCAAAGCGCGCGCAGCGAGTTCTGCGGCGCGACCCTGTGGCGAGTACCGCAGTGGAGTCTGCGCAACGCGCAGACCGCCGCAGTGTGAGCCCCCGCCGGGTACCGCCTGACGCGAAGCCGCGAGAGAAAAAGAGCAGCCCATCAAAACCCCAACCGCCCAGGATTTAAAACCCCAGCCGGATCAAACTCACGTTTGAGTTGCGCATGAATCCGATCCAGCGGTGCCTTGAGCGCATCAAACCGCGGTACGGCGACCAGGTCGGAAGCAGCACGAAACAACACGGCATGCCCACCCACCGCACCTGCAGCCTGGCGCAAGCGCGAAGCCGCCGCCACATCGCCCGAATCCGCCCACACCCATCGCTGCCCCCCCAGCCAGTCGATCATGGTGTCGCCCACATTCAGCGGGTCACACGTCTGTGGGACCGATAGCCGCCACAGGTCTTGCCCACGCGCAAAACCCTCGGCAAACCACGGCAGGCGCAGGTCGCGCGCCGCTGTCCAGTCGGCGCTGGTCTCGGGCGAATCCACGCGCTCACCCGCCACCTGGGCCAGCAGGCGCTGACAGGCCGCGCTGACCGCCGCCACTGCGCCGCGCAGGCGCAGGTACAGCACGGGCCGGCCGGCATCCATCACCCACGAGCTGGCGTTCAGCGGCAAGGGCTCACCGGCCCATTGATTGAGCTGGCGGATGGCCGTGGCCTCGTCCAGCTCGAATCGCAGCGTGGCCTCTGCCGGGGCCACCGGCAACACCTTGAGGCTGACCTGGGTGATCAGGCCCAGCGTGCCCATGGCGCCCGCCATCAGGCGCGACACGTCGTAGCCCGCCACGTTTTTCATGACGGTGCCACCGAAGGTCAGGTGCTCGGCCTTGCCGTTCACCAGGGTCAGGCCCAGCACGTAGTCGCGCACCGAGCCTGCGGTGGCGCGCGCCGGGCCGCTCAAACCTGCAGCCACCATGCCCCCCACCGTGCTGCCTTGGGCAAAATGCGGCGGCTCAAACGGCAGGCACTGGCCCTTTTCAGCCAGCGCCGCTTCCAGCTCGGCCAGCGGCGTGCCGGCGCGCACGGTCACCACCAGCTCGCTGGGCTCGTAGCTGGTGATGCCTGTCAGCGACCTGGTGTCCAGCACCTCGCCACGCAGCGCGCCGGGTGCGGTGGCACCGTAAAAATCCTTGGTGCCGCCGCCGCGCAGGCGCAACACCGTGCCGTCGGCAAAAGCGGCGCGAATGTGTTCAGTGATCTGGCGAAGGGCGTGGTCCGGGGCTTGATCCATTGGGCAATGTTACGCCCCGGCCTGCCGCCGGCGCCATGGCGGTGGCTTGATCTTTTTGAGATCAGTCGCTGAAAAAGTTGAGGGGCAGGCCCGGCACATCCACCCGCAGGCTGAATACACAGCCCGACTGCGGGTATTGCGACAGCTCGTCGGCCGGGCGGCCGTGGCTGGCCGTGGTGAGGTACAGCGTGCGCAAATCGTCGCCGCCAAAGCAGGGCATGGTGGGGCAGCGCGCGGGCACAGGGTAGTCGGCCAGGATCTCGCCCGCGCTCGACAGCTTGAGCACACGGGCGCCTTCAAACATGGCCACCCAGTAATTGCCCTGCACGTCGACCGCCGCGCCGTCGGGCCGGCCGCCATAGCCCGCCATGCCGGGCCGCCAACCCACCGGCTTTTGCGGGAACTGGTGGAACACGCGGTGGTGGCGCATGGCATTGGTGCCGGCGTCCCAGGCCCAGGCCTGAATGACGTGGTTTGCGGTGTCGCTCCAGTACACCGTGCCCGCGTCGGGCGACCAGGCCAGGCCGTTGGCGATGACGCCGTTTTGCGCCTTGAGCTGCACCGCAGGCTTGCCCCCGTGGCCGTTGCCGGGGCGGCAGTCCACGCTGTAGAGCTCGGCCCGGCGGGCGTCGCGCGGCTCGTACATGGTGCCGGCCCAGAAGCGGCCCAGCGGGTCGGCCTTGCCGTCGTTGAAGCGGGTGGTCTTCACGTCGTGGTTGAAACGCACCACAGGTTGCAACGCCCCACCCCATTCGCGCGCGCGGTAAATGCCGTCGCGCAACGCCACCACCAGGCCGCCGCTGGCAGCGGGTGCAATACAGCCGGGCTCTTGCGGCATGGCCCAGCTGTCTGCCGTGCCCATGAACACATTGGCGCGGCGGATTTGCCGCGCGGGGATGTCCACCCAGTACAGCAGCTGTTCATGCGGGTGCCAGAACGGCGATTCGCCCAGCTGGTCGGGTTGCTGCGTGAGCGCTTGCCACGGCGCCGGGGTTGGGGTCATTGCACGGCCTCCACATCGATGGTCATGCTGGCGCTGAGCGACTCGCCCGGCGCCAGCACCTGGATGCCCAGGTCCTGAGCCGACATGCCCGCCAGATTGAGCGCGTTGTTCACATGGCTCACCGGCTCAATCGCCACGAAGTCGCGCGTGGGGTTGGTAAACACCACCAGCCGCGTCAATGCCGAGCTGATGCGCACCTGCAGCAGCGCGTCGCGCAGCAGCACGCTGCCATGCCAGCCGTCAAAGCAGTGATCCACGTCCAGTGTGGCGCAGCCGGCAGAAAGCCCGCCGGTTGCCGTGCGGTGGGTGGGCAGCTTGTCGGCGCCCATCTCCCAGCGGCCCGAGGCCTCAAAGCTCACATGGCTGTCGGGTCGTTTCACAAAATACGGATGCCAGCCCATACCCAGCGGCGCCGCCTGCCCCGACTGGTTGGTCACGCTCAGGGTCAGCTCCAGCGAGCCCGGCGCGATGCGAAAGGTCTGCGACGCGTCAAAGGCAAACGGCCAGGATGCGTCCGGGCGGTGCTCGTACGACAGCATGGCAAAGCGCTCGTCGCTGTCCAGCAGTGTCCAGGGCCGCTGCCAGCCCACGCCGTGAATGGCGTGGGGCTCGTCACCGTTGTTGCGAACCAGCGGGTGGCTGGTGCCCTGCCACTGCAGGGTAGCGTGCGCGATGCGGTTGGAAAACGGCACCAACGGGTAGCTGCCGGCCTGACGGGCGGTAGCCAGTTGCGCCGCCGGCGTGGAGCGCAGCACCGGCACGTCGCCCAGCCACAGCCCGGCAATGCAGCCACCCAGCGCCGGTGCGATCTGGCAGCGCAGGCCTTCACAGGCCAGTTCGATCGAAGCAGTCATGCACCCATTGTGCATGGCCCACAGGCGTGCCAGATGACGCAGCGCAACGTACCTCGGACGAAAAAAAGGGCCCGCATCGCTGCGGGCCCAACATCCAAAGGAGACTCTTGCTAACGAAAAATCAGTGAGTGCAGATCAGCGGTTGTAGGCGGTTTCGCCGTGGCTGCTGATGTCCAGGCCTTCGCGCTCTTCTTCTTCGGTCACGCGCAGGCCGATCACGAGGTCAACGATCTTGAAGGCGATGAACGAGACCACTGCGGACAGGATGACCGTGGTGATGACGCCCTGCGCCTGGATCCAAACCTGGCCGCCGATGGAGTAACCCTCGCCGACCTTGTTGGCCACATAGTCGTAAATGCCGGTGCCGCCCAGCGACGGGGCTGCGAACACACCCGTCAGCAGCGCGCCGATGATGCCGCCCACGCCGTGCACGCCGAACACGTCCAGCGAGTCGTCGGCACCGAGCATGCGCTTGAGGCCATTGACGCCCCACAGGCAGACCAGGCCGGAGATCAGGCCGATCACGATGGCGCCCATCGGGCCCACGAAGCCGCAGGCCGGGGTGATGGCCACCAGGCCGGCCACGGCGCCGGACGCAGCGCCCAGCATCGATGACTTGCCCTTGGACAGCGCTTCACCGGCAATCCACGACAGCGTGGCGGCAGCAGCAGCCACCAGGGTGTTGATGAAGGCCAGAGCCGTCAGGCCGTTGGCTTCCAGGTTGGAGCCGGCGTTGAAGCCGAACCAGCCCACCCACAGCATCGAGGCACCGACCATGGTCAGGGTCAGGCTGTGAGGCGTGAGCGATTCCTTGCCGTAGCCCACGCGCTTGCCGATCACATAGGCGCCCACCAGACCGGCAACACCGGCGTTGATGTGCACCACAGTGCCGCCTGCGAAGTCCAGCGCGCCCTTGGCCCACAGCCAGCCGGCGTTGCCAACAACCTTCTCAAGCGAGGCAGCGTCGGTGATCGCGTCCGGGCCGTCCCAGTACCAGACCATGTGCGCCATGGGCAGGTAGCAGAAGGTGAACCACAGCACGCAGAACAGCAGGATCGCCGAGAACTTGGCGCGCTCTGCGAACGCACCGACGATCAGCGCGCAGGTGATGGCAGCGAACGTGGCCTGGAAGGCAATGAACGTCAGCTCCGGAATCACAACGCCCTTGCTGAAGGTCGCGGCGATGGAGTCGGGTGTCACGCCCTTGAGGAACATCTTGTCCAGGTTGCCGATGAACGAGCCGCCGCCGCCAAAGGCGAGCGAGTAGCCGTAGACGACCCACAGCACATAGATGAGTGCGCTGACCACAAAGACCTGCATCAGCACCGACAGCATGTTCTTGCTGCGAACCAGGCCGCCGTAGAACAGCGCCAGGCCGGGGATGGTCATGAAGATCACGAGTGCGGTGGCTACCGTCATCCAGGCGGTGTCGCCCTTGTTGGGAACGGGAGCCGGTGCAGCCGCGGGTGCGGCAGCGGGTGCAGCGGCAGGCGCAGCAGCCGCGGGGGCGGCAGCTGCAGCGGGCGCTGCTTCAGCGGCAGGCGCCGACGCCGCAGGTGCGGCAGCGGGCGTCTGGGCGATAACGGCAGTGCCGCCGATCAGCAAACCCAGGCCGAGGGCCAGGGAGGCAAGTAGTTTTTTCATGTGCTTCTCTTTCTTGGGTTGGAGGCTTACAGCGCTTCCTTGCCGGTTTCACCGGTGCGGATGCGAACTACTTGCTCCAGGTTGTAAACAAAAATCTTGCCGTCGCCGATCTTGCCGGTGCGGGCTGCGCCCTCAACGGCTTCGATGACGCGGTCGACCAACTCGTCGGCCACCGCCGCTTCGATCTTGACCTTGGGCAGGAAATCAACGACGTATTCCGCACCGCGATACAGCTCGGTGTGGCCCTTTTGACGACCGAAGCCTTTGACTTCAGTCACGGTGATGCCCTGCACCCCAATGCCCGAGAGGGCTTCGCGCACCTCGTCAAGCTTGAAGGGTTTGATGATGGCCGTTACGAGTTTCATGTCTTCTCCTCTGCGCTATGGCGCCTTTATCAGAACGTCTTGGCGACGGAAACGACCAGCTTGCCCTTGCCCGCGCCTTCGGCCGGAACGCCCACCTGGCCGGTGGTGAAGTAGCCGCGCTTGGAAGCTTCGATGTAAGCCAGCGTCACGCCGTAGCCGCCCACGTCCTTGGTCAGCGAGACCTTGTAGTCGGTGACCGTGCTGGGCAGCGTGGCCAGGCCCAGGCCGGAGTAACGGCCGGCGTTCTTCAGGTTCAGCACGCCAATGTGGCCGCCCAGGGTGAAGCCGCTGCCCACGTCAAAGCTGGCGGCCAGGTCCAGGTAGGTCGTGCCCTTGGTGGAGGGGGCGCCGGGGGTGAACTTCATCAGGTCGAAGTAGTCGGACGTGGCGTAGTACAGCTTGCCGGACACCGGGCCGTAGCTCAGGCCGAAATACACCTCGGTGTTGTCGATCTTGGAGTTGGGGGCGTTCTTGCCGCTCTTGGGGTAGTAGTAATAGATGGCGCCGATGTCATAGCCGACGTCGCCAAAGCTGCCCTTGTAGCCGCCGTAGAAGTCCATTTCCAGGCTGGCACCGGTGTACAGCGGGCTCAGGACGTTGGAGTTCCAGTTGCCCACGTAAAAGCCGGACTTGTGAGCGATGTCAATGCCGCCCTGGAAGGCCGGACCGTAGTCGGTCTGGGTGAAGCCGCGGAAACGGTAGTCGCTGTTCAGCGAGGCGTTGCCGGTCACGGTGAAGTCAGGCTCGGGCGCCTTGGTCTGGGCAAATGCAGCGCCCGACAGGGCCAGAGCGGAAACAAGCAGCGTGGTCTTCAGTTTCATGGAGTTCTCCGTTAAAAAAAGGATGAGGGACTGCTTTACTTAGCAGGGAGCGTGCCAAACTTCACACCCACTGCGTCTGGTGCATCAGGGAGGGTGGGGTAACCCTATTAGCCGCTAAACATGGTCCCAAGCGCCTCTAATGCACTGTTGTGGTGCAATCTTGGTTTTCTGGCAGCACCAGATACCGGCGCGCACCTGAATGGGGAGGGAGTTTTCAATGAGTCTGTCTTTGGTGCAAAGCCGCGCCTTGCTGGGGCTGCAAGCGGCTGCCGTCACCGTCGAGGTGCATCTGGCCAACGGGCTGCCCAGCTTCACGCTGGTGGGCCTGGCCGATGTCGAGGTGAAAGAAGCACGCGAGCGGGTGCGCTCGGCGCTGCAGAACGCGGGGCTTGAGTTCCCTTCCAACAAACGCATCACCGTCAACCTGGCCCCGGCCGACCTGCCCAAAGATTCGGGCCGCTTCGACCTGCCAATTGCCCTGGGCATCCTGGCGGCCAGCGGCCAGATCGACGCGAACAAGCTGGCCGGCCATGAATTTGCGGGCGAGCTGTCGCTGTCGGGCGAGCTGCGGCCGGTGCGCGGCGCGCTGGCCATGAGCCTGGCGCTGCACACCCAGGGCAGCACGATCACCCGGCTGGTGCTGCCTGCCGCCAGCGCCGAAGAAGCCGCGCTGGTGCCCGGCGCCCAGGTGTATGGCGCGCGGCACCTGCTGGACGTGGTGCAGCAGTTTTTGCCCGAGCCACCGGATGGCGCGCCGTCTGACGGCTGGGCCCGGGTGGCCGGTTGCCCGCCCGTGGCTGCCAGCGCCTATGCCGACCTGGCCGACGTGAAGGGCCAGGCGGCGCCCAAACGCGCATTGGAAATTGCCGCCGCCGGCGGCCACAGTCTGCTGATGGTGGGGCCGCCCGGCGCGGGTAAATCGATGCTGGCGCAGCGCTTTGCCGGGCTGCTGCCGCCCATGAGCGTAGACGAAGCGCTGCAAAGCGCGGCGGTGGCGTCACTGGCGGGCAGCTTCACGCTGGCGCGCTGGGGGCTGCGGCCCACGCAGGCGCCGCACCACTCGGCCAGCTCGGTCGCGCTGGTGGGCGGTGGGTCGCCGCCGCGCCCAGGCGAAATATCACTGGCGCACCACGGTGTGCTGTTTCTGGATGAGCTGCCCGAATTTCCCCGGGCCGCGCTGGAGGCGCTGCGCGAGCCGCTGGAGACCGGCCACATCACCATCTCGCGCGCGGCCCGGCGATCCGAGTTCCCCGCGCGCTTTCAACTGGTGGGCGCCATGAACCCCTGCCCCTGCGGCTACCTCGGCTCCACCCTCAAGGCCTGCCGCTGCACGCCCGACCAGGTGGCGCGCTACCAGGGCAAGCTCAGCGGCCCGCTGCTGGACCGCATTGATCTGCATATAGAAGTAGCGGCGCTGGCGCCCGACGCGCTGCTGGGCACGCCGCCTGGTGAATCCACTGCCGCCATTCGGGATCGCTGCGCGGCCGCGCGCGAGCGTGCCGTAACGCGGCAGGGGCAACCCAACCAGGCTTTGCAGGGCGCTGACATCGACACCCATGCCGCGCTGGACGAGTCGGCACGCAAGTTCCTGAACACGGCCGCCGCCCGCCTGGGCTGGAGCGCGCGGGCGACGCACCGGGCGCTGAAGGTGGCGCGCACGATCGCCGACCTGGCAGGGTCAGACCAGACGCTGATGGCGCATGTGGCGGAGGCGGTGCAGTACCGCAGGGCGCTGGCGGGCGCTGCGGCAGCCCGTTAGCACCAAGCCTTCTGCGCGCCGGGATAATCCCCGCATGCCCGCCCCGCCGCCCGCACAAGCCCAGCTTTACGAACGCGCCCGGGTCGGCTGGCTGTCCGTCGCCCAGCTCATCACCTGGGGCAGCGTGTTCTACACCTTTGCCCTGCTCATGGAGCCGGTGGAGCGTGAGCTGGGCCTCACGCGCGCGCAGTCGTCGCTGGCGTTCAGTCTGGCGCTGCTGGCTGAAGGGGCGCTGGCCTACCCGGTGGGCCGCTGGATCGACCGGGGCCATGAGCGTGCCGTGATGACCGGCGGCTCGCTGGTGGTGGCGCTGTGCCTGTTGGCGCACAGCTTCATCACCAGCATCACGCAGTTTTATGCGGTGTGGCTGGTATTGGGCGCGGCGCTGTCGGCCACGCTGTACAGCCCGGTGTTTGCGGTGGTCACGCGCCGCTACCCGCATGACTTTCGCCGCGCGATCATCACGCTGACGTTTCTGGGCGGCCTGGCCAGCACGGTGTTCATTCCGCTGTCGGCCTGGCTGATCCACGCTTTGGGCTGGCGCCATGCGCTGTGGGTGCTGGCGGCCATTCACTTGCTGGTGTGTGTGCCGGTGCATGCGCGCTGGCTGCGCGGTGCGCCGGCGCGGGCGGTGCCCGCCACTGCGGCTGGCGGCAGCGCGGCAGTGCAGCCGGGCCTGGCCCACCACCTGCGAAGCGCGCCGTTCCTGCTGCTGGGTGTGTTCGTGGTGATCATGATGGCCATCACCGCCGCGCTGCCCGCCCACATGGTGAGCCTGCTGCGCGAAAACGGTTTGTCCGAGGTGTGGGTGGTGGCCATACCGGCCAGCATCGGCGTGATCCAGGTGCTGGGGCGGCTCTTGCTGTATTTCTTTGAAAGCCGCTACGACGTGCACCTGGCCAACCGGTTGATCCCCTGCCTGATTCCGCTGGGGCTGGCTGCGCTGCTGGCCGGTGGCGGCCATGGCGTGGCGGCGCTGGTGTTTGTGGTGTTGTATGGGCTGGGCAACGGCATGCTGACCATCGTCAAGGGCACGGCCATGGCGCTGTATGTGAGCCGCGACCATGTGGCCTCGCTCAACGGCGCCTTGGGCCTGCCGCAGGCGGCGGCCCGCGCGGCGGCGCCCTTGGCACTGGGTCTGCTATGGAGCCGGGAAGCCGGTTACGCCGTGGGGCTGTGGGGGCTGCTGGGCGCCAGCGTGGTGGCGGTGGGGGCCTTGTTGCTGGCGCAGCGTTCTTCTTCCAGCGCGCGCGCGCACCCGGCTGCAAACAGCAGCACGCCTGACGAGAAATAGATCCACATCAGCAGCACCACCAGCGAGCCCGCCGCGCCATAGGCCGACACCACGGCAGCAGTGGACAGGTAGGCCGCCAGCACCTGGCGCCCCACGGTGAACAGCGTGGCGCCAATGCAGGCGCCCAGCACCAGGTCGCGCGTGGGTGGCTTGGGGCCGGCGCTCATGCGCATCAGGCCCAGGAACAGCCCCGCGCACACGGCAAACGCCATGACTTCATTGACCAGCAGCAGCACCGGCTCCATCAGCAGCCAGGCCCCCGCCCAGCCGGTGAACAGGTTGAGCAGCGTGGTCAGCGCCAGCGACACCAGCAGCAAGAAGCCAAACGCCATCACATAGGCCACGCCGCGCAGACGCAGCGTGGCGCTGTACCACCAGGCGGGCGAAGCGGCATCGGCAC
>CALRYY010000141.1:0-9602 GCA_943372515.1 Ramlibacter sp. 2FC
CAATGTCGGCCGTGACCTGGGCGCGCACATTGCCCGCGCCCACGATGGGCTCCAGGATGGACAGGATGCGCGTGGCCAGGCTTTGCTCGGTCTGGCGCACGTACTGCAGCTGCGGTGCGTCCAGTCCGTTGGGCACTTCACCCGGGGCCTGCGACAGCAGCGTGCCGTTCTGGTCCACCACGCTCACGGCGCGCGTGGCCATCTCGGGCACGCTGGACGCCACCAGGTGGACGATGCCGGCGATCTGGTTGCGCTCCAGCGTACGGCCACCATACAGCGTGAGCATGACCGAGGCCGACGGTTTTTGCTGCTCGCGCATGAAGGCCGTTTGCGCGGGCAGCGCCAGGTGCACCCGGGCCGACTGCACGGCCTGCAGCGCCATGATGGATCGCGCCAGCTCGCCTTCCAGGCCACGCTGGAAGTTCAGGCGTTCCTGAAACTGGGTCACGCCGAATTTCTGGTTTTCCATCAGCTCAAAGCCCACCGTACCGCCCTTGGGCAGGCCCTGGGACGCCAGGCGCAGGCGCACGTCGTGCACGCGCTGGGCGGGCACCATCAGCGTGCCGCTGCCTTCGGTGAATTTGTAGGGCACGTTCAGCTGCGTGAGCGCTGTCAGCACCGCGCCGCCGTCGCGGTCATTCATGTTGGCGTACAGCACGCGCCATTCAGGTTCGCGCCCCATCAGGAGCGACACGCCCAGCACGCCGGCCAGAAGCGCGGCGGCGACACCCAGCACCACCTTGTTGCGCGCGGGCAGGTCGTTCAGTCGGTTCATGGACAGGGCCGGGACAGGGCGGGCGTTGCGGGCGTCTTCGGCCAGTGCTGCAGGGGCAAGGGTGGTTTCCATGGCACTGATTGTTGGCGCGCACCCGCGCCGCCCGTGCAGTGATATGCGGTGGATTCCGGGCGTTTTTCGGAGGTCCGCCGCCTGCGTGCGGCCCTAAAGTTACGCCATGTTCCGACCCTAGGACCTGCCATGCAAATCCAGCCCGCCACCTCTGCCCTGCCCACCCAGCTGCTTGACGCGCTCAAGCGCAACGCCGCTGCGCAACGCGCCGCTCAGGTGGGCGCACCACAGGCCGTGCAGGCGCCGTCATTCACCGGCGCGCTGGACCAGGCCCTGCGCGGCGTCAGCGCATCGCAGCACCAGGCCTCACAGCTGGCCGAGACCTTCCAGTCCAACCCGGCCGGCGCCAGCCTGGAGCAGACCATGGTGGCGATGCAGAAGTCACAGATCGGCTTCCAGTCGGCGCTGCATGTGCGCAACCGGCTGGTGTCGGCCTACAGCGACATCATGAACATGCAGGTGTGAGCGGTCCACCGCTCAGTGCAGCGTAGCGCTCACATCCCCCACCAAAAACGACTTCGGGTCCAGCATCGCCGGCAGCGGCTCGCAGATGCGGCGGATCTCGGCATCGTTGGCCAGGATCGCGCGCAGGATGCGCAGGCGTGTGCCCTGCTCCCGTTCGCGCAGGGGCTTTTGCAGCGCGATCTGGCGCAGCCGGGCCACCACCACGGCACAGGCTCCCTCCAGGCGGCACACGCTGTCCCAATCGCCATTGCGGGCGGCCTGCAGCATCTCGGCGCTCGCGCATTCCAGCGCGGCGTAATAGCTCAGGATGTTGTCGCTGTCGTCGCCCGGCCTGTCGGAATCGCCGGCGCAGGGGGTGTTGCTTGTGTTGTCGGTGGTCATGGTGTGCGCTTCGCGGTCAGGCCTGCAGGTCGGCATGGGCCGTGGGCACGGGGTCGATCTCGGCCCAGGTCGTGCGCAGGTCACCCAGCAACCGGGCCACTTCGGCCAGCGGCACGTCGCTGTTGTGCAGGTTGGCAATGAACAGGCGCGAGACCATGTGGTCGTACAGCGCCCGAAGGTTGTCGGCCAGCGCCGGGGCGCTGTTGCTTTCCACAGAGGCCTTCAGACCCTCGTCAATGATGCGCATGGCCTTGGACAGCGTGGCCACCTTGGTGGGGATGTCGCCGGTGGACAGCGCGTGGCGCGCCTGCATGATGGCGGCGATCGCGCCGTCAAACAGCAGCATGACCAGCTGGTGGGGGCTGGCTTGCGACACGGCAGTGACCGTGCCGATGTTGCGGTAGTGGTCGATGGGCTGGAGCGGTGTGGCAAACATCTGGAAAGTCCTTGTTCCAGTTATCGGCCATTCACGCCGTGTCTTGAGCCGCGTTACTCAAGACCCAGCGCCGATTTGAGCTGGGACATCTGTGCGTTCAGCGAGCTCATGCTGGTGTCCAGCCGCTGGTACTGCGCGCGCATGCGCGACTCGGTGCGGGTGAGCTTGTCCTGCTGCTGGTCCTGCGCCTTCTGGTTCAGCGTCAGGCTGCGGCTGATGCCGCTGGTGCGGCTGGCCAGGGTGCCGGTGTCGCTGGTCAGCGCGGCCGTCCACTGCTTGAACCGCAGGCCAAAGCCGCGCGAGTTGGCGTCGGTGCCGGCTTGCGCCTGCGCAAACAGCTGCGCCAGCCGGGCGGGCTCGGCCAAAAGCGGCGTGATGCGTGTGTCGTTGACCTTGAGCGAGCCGTCGCGCTGCAGCTCGATGCCCGCGGCGCTCAGGCTGGCGGCGCCAGCCATGCCGCTCACGCTGCCTTGCAGCATGCTGCGCAGCGACGACAGCAGCTGGGTGGCGGTGGAGTCGGCCTGCAGCGGCCCGCGCGCGGCACCGCTGGGGTCAGCCTGGGTCTGCGTCTGCAGCAGCTTGTTCAGGCCGTTGTAGGCGTTGACGAAATCGTTGACGTTCTTCCTGACGGCCACGGTCTGCACCGCCACCGTCACATCCACCGGGGCAGTGGTGGTGCGCGCCAGCGTCAGCGTCAGGCCCTGGACCACATCCTTGGCCGAATTGGTGGTGCTGGACAGCGCCAGGCCGTTGACGGTGAACAGCGCGTCCTGCGCCACCTGCGATTGCGTGAGGTTGCGCCCGGCGCCCACCGCAGCGCCAGGGTCCCAGGCCAGGGCCGACAGGCCGGCGGTGTCGGTGGCGTTGGCGTCGTCGTCAGCCACGCTCACACGCATGGAGCCGGCGGCGCCATTGCCGCCGTTGAGCACCAGGCGGGCGCCACCGCTGCCGTTGACGATGCTGGCGGTCACGCCCGCACCTGCCGCGTTGATCGCGTCACGCACGCCGGCCAGGCTCTGGCTGGCCGCAGCGATGGTCACGGTTTTGGGGGTGCTGCCCGCAGCGGGCGTGAACACGCCGCCAACGGTCGTGCCCAGCTCGATGGTGAGGGTGCCGGTGCCCACCGCCGTGGTGGACGCCGCGAAATAGCCGCTGGCCAGCGCCTGTGATTGCGCCAGTTGCTGAACCTCCAGCCGGTACTTGCCCGGCGCAGCGCCGCTGGCGGCGCTGGCCGAGACCGTGGCGGCGTCGGTGCTGTCGGCCGTCAGGGGGTTCCAGTTGGCGGTGTCGGCCAGCTTCGTGGCAATGTCGCCCAGGCTGGCGATCTGGCTCTTGAGGCTGCCGAATGCGGACAGCTTGGTCTGCAGTGTGCTGGCTGTTCCCTGCAACAGTGACAGCGGCCGTTTCTCCAGCGCCATCAACGAAGTAACGATGCTGTTGACGTCAAGGCCGCTGCCGACGCCGGTGCTGGTGATGGAAGCCATGGTGTCCTAGCGCAGGTTAGCCCTTGAGCAGCGAAAGCACCTGCTGGGGCAGTTGGTTGGCCTGCGACAGCATGGCGTTGCCGGCTTGTTGCAGGATCTGGGCGCGTGTCATCGCGGCTGTTTCAGCGGCAAAGTCGGTGTCCATGATGCGCGAGCGCGCAGCAGTGGAATTCTCGGACGCGATCTGGATGTTGGCGATGGCCGATTCAAACCGGCTTTGCACGGCGCCCAGGTTGGCGCGCGCGCCGTTGATCTGGCTGAGCGCCGCGTCGGCCTGCTGGATGGCCAGCTGGGCGCCGCCATAGGAACTGATGTCCAGCGAGGCCATGTTGGCGCTGGCTGCGGCCGTTGCCGAGTCGGCCGCCACGAAACCCACCTGGGCACCCGCTGCGCCAGTCAGCGTGATGGTGGCCGACGAGGTCAGCGCGATCACGTTGTTCTGTGCGTCAAAGAATGCGCCCACGCCGGTGGTGGTGGAGATGCGGTTGATCGCGTCCACCACCTGGGCCTGGCGTTCCTGCGTGGTGCCGGCCGCTGCCAGCACGCCGATGTCGGTGCCGTTGATGGTCAGGTCGCCCAGGGCGGTGGCCGTCAGGTCGGTGATGGCGGTGGAGCTTTGCGTGGCAGCGCGGTTGACCACGCCCATGCCGGCCAGCTGCGCATTGGTGATGCTGGACACAGTGATGGACTCACCGGCATCAGCGCCCACCTGGAATTTGGCGGCCGTGAAGCTGCCGTCCAGCAGCTTGGTACCGTTGAAGTTGGCCGAGATGGCCACGCGGTCGATTTCTTCCTTGAGTTGCGCCACTTCCGATTGCAGCGCGTTTCGGTCCGTGGTGCTGTTGGTGGCGTTGGACGACTGCACGGCCAGCTCACGCAGGCGCTGGACCATGTCGCCGATCTTGCCCAGCGAGCCTTCAGCGGTCTGCGCCAGCGACACGCCGTCGTTGGCGTTGCGGGCGGCCACGTTCAGGCCGCGCACCTGGGAGCTCATGCGCTCGGCAATGGCCAGGCCGGCAGCGTCGTCCTTGGCACTGTTCACACGCAGGCCGGTAGACAGGCGCTGGATGGAGGTGTTCAGGGACATCTGGGAGGCGCTGAGGTTGCGTTGTGTGTTCAGCGATGCGATGTTGGTATTGATAACGGAAGGCATGGGGCTACTCCAATCGAAAAAGGCTTTTCAACCGGATCGCCTGGCGTGGGCGTGCGCACAACGCACGCAGCCGCCGCAGGCACCCGGGGCTGTCCGGCCCGCCAATAGGCGATGCCGGGTATCCCGAATGTGCAGCGGCGGCGACATGTGTGATGCGGGGAGAAGAGGGACGGTTATGGCCCTTTTCCTTTTTCTCCCCGATCCGGTGCACTTAGCGCAGCAGCGACAGCACTTGCTGGGGCAGCTGGTTGGCCTGCGACAGCATGGCGTTGCCGGCTTGCTGCAGGATCTGGGCGCGCGTCATGGTCGCGGTCTCCGATGCGAAGTCGGTGTCCATGATGCGCGAACGGGCGGCTTCGGTGTTCTCGGACTTGATCTGGATGTTGGAGATCGTGTTTTCGAACCGGCTTTGCACCGCACCCAGCGTGGCACGGGCCGTGTTGATCTGACCCAGGGCTGCGTCGGCTTGCTGGATGGCCAGCTGTGCGCCGCCATAGGAGCTGATGTCCAGCGAGGCCATGTTGGCGCTGGCTGCGGCCGTGGCCGAGTCAGCCGCCACGAAGCCCACCTGGGCACCGGCGGCACCGGTCAGCGTGATGGTGGCCGACGAGGTCAGCGCGATCGCGTTGTTGGCGGAGTCAAAGAACGCACCCACGCCCGTGGTGGTGGAGATGCGGTTGATCGCGTCCACCACCTGGGCCTGGCGCTCCTGCGTGGTGCCGGCCGCAGCCAGCACGCCGATGTCGGTGCCGTTGATGGTCAGGTCGCCCAGGGCAGTGGCCGTCAGGTCGGTGATGGCAGTGGAGCTTTGCGTGGCAGCGCGGTTGACCACGCCCATGCCGGCCAGCTGTGCGTTGGTGATGCTGGACACGGTGATGGACTCGCCTGCATCGGCGCCCACCTGGAACTTCGCGGCCGTGAAGCTGCCGTCCAGCAGCTTGGTGCCGTTGAACGTGGTGCTGGTGGCAACGCGGTCGATTTCCTGCTTGAGTTGCGAGACTTCGGTCTGCAGCGCTGCACGGTCGGTGTTGCTGTTGGTGGCGTTGGACGACTGCACGGCCAGCTCACGCATGCGCTGGACCATGTCGCCGATCTTGCCCAGCGAGCCTTCAGCGGTCTGCGCCAGCGACACGCCGTCGTTGGCGTTGCGGGCGGCCACGTTCAGGCCACGTACCTGGGAGCTCATGCGCTCGGCAATGGCCAGGCCGGCAGCGTCGTCCTTGGCACTGTTCACACGCAGGCCGGTGGACAGGCGCTGGATGGAGGTGGACAGCGCAGATTGCGATGCGTTGAGGTTGCGTTGTGTGTTGAGCGACGCGATATTGGTGTTGATGACGGAAGGCATTTGCGGATTCCTTTAAGAGCGGGCCCACAGTAGGAACCCTCGTTTGAACACCGCGAATTTCTCGCGGCCCCTCGGGGCGTGCCCCGTGAATCAGTTATCGGCGCTGCATTCACGGGCTTTAGCGCCCTTTTGGGTGTCAATACACGCCCTTAAGCATTTGCCCTAAGCCGCCCTAGGCATTCAAGCCGGGGGGCTTGAGAAAACGGCTCATTCATTTTTTTTGTTTCCATTCACACAATCTGTCACATCGGGAAACGAATAAAGACCTCCTTCCAACGCCACGACAACCCAACCAGGAACCACCATGGACAACACCACACTGCTCAACGAAATCCGCGACATCAACCTGTCTTACCTGATCCTGGCACAGGCCATGATCCGCAGCGACAAGCCCCAGGCCCTGTTTCGCCTGGGCATGACCGAGCCGGTGGCCGACATGGTCGCGCAGATGTCGCCCCAGCAACTGGTCCGCGTGGCATCACGCAACCAGCTGATGTGCGCCATGCGGTTTGATGACGAGCTGATCTGGGGCCTGCTGACCGACAGCCACGAACCCGGTCAGGGTGTGGCCCACACCGCCGGACGGCTGCACGCCAGCGTGCTCATGGCCGGCCACCGCGCCATGGCCAGCTGAGCCCGGCAGAACTCACCACCCCATAAAACCAACCCAGCGGAGCAACCCACATGGCAAGCAAGAGCCTTCTGAATGAGAGCCAGGACGTAGAACGCGCCGTGAGGCTGATTGGTCTGGGCGCGCGCATGGCAGTACTGGAATCTGAAACCAGCCTGTCGCACGAGCGGCTGTTGCGCCTGTACCGCGAAGTGACAGGCCAGTCACCCTCCAAGGGCCAGCTGCCCTATTCCACCGACTGGTTCGTATCCTGGCAGCCCAACATCCATGCGTCGCTGTTCCTGAACATCTACAGCAACCTGGACAAGGCCTGCGAGATCGACCAGATCGACCTGATCACCACCGCCTGGCGCCTGTACAACGCTGACGTGCACGCCATGGGCGTGGAGCCCGCGCTGTCCATCACCCGCGCGTGGCGCCTGGTGAAGTTTGTGGACAGCAACATGCTGTGCCTGACGGGTTGTACCCACTGCGGCGGCAACTTCGTGACGCGCACCCATGAATATGGCAAGGGCTTCAAGCCGTTCGTCTGCGGGCTGTGTGCGCCACCGGCGCGCGCGGGCAAAAGCCAGCGCGAAGGCGCGATTCACTGAGACCCCAGCGCGAAGGCTCTATTCACTGAGATGCCAGCGCGAAGGCGCGATTCGCCGAACTTTCAGGCGCCAGGCTCCACCCGGGCGCGGGTGAAGTCCACCTGGTGCCAGGCCGGGCAGGCCTCGTTGCCGTCCAGCACGCCGGGCGAGCCATCAGGCAGCGGTGCGTGGGCATAGACCCAGATCGCCCCAGCCACGCCTGCACCGCGGGTAAAGCCGTCGAACCAGGCGGCCTGGCCGTTGACGCGTATGGGGCTGCCGCGCTGCAGCGCGGCGAAGTCGCCGCTGCAAGTCAGCGCGCGCTGCGCGCCGGCGGCGGACTTGTCACGACAGGCAGGAGGTAGGTTGCGCATGGTTGCCCTCCTTATCGGCCCGGCAGCGGCAATCCTGAAGCGCACGACCACCCGGCGCGCATACCGGGGCTTACTGCTCAAGTCGGACGCCATCGTGCCGAAAGCTTGACCATGGAAACCGGCAATCACGCCGGACCTCTGCAAACGAAAGCGACTGCCCATGTTCGTCATTGCCGGTTATATCGTCGTCCTGGGCTGCGTGCTGGGCGGCTACGCGATGGCCGGTGGCAGCTTTGGCGTCATCATCCACGCCGCCCCGCACGAGCTGTTCACCATTTGCGGCGCCGCACTCGGTGCGTTTCTGGTGGGCAACAGTGCCAAGACCATCAAGGCCACGCTCAAGTTCATCCCCCAGCTGCTCAAGGGCTCCAAGTACTCCAAGGCACGCTACATGGAACTGATGGCCCTGCTGTTTGACGTGCTGACCAAGGCACGCAAGGAAGGCCTGATGTCCATCGAGGGCGACATCGAAAAGCCGTCAGACAGCGCGATGTTCAAGAAGTACAAGATCATCTGCGCCGACCATCACCTGATGGAGTTCATCACCGACTACCTTCGCATGATGGTGTCGGGCAACCTGAACGCCCATGAGATCGAAAACCTCATGGACAATGAAATCGACACGCATCACCACGAAGCCCTGGTGCCCGCCGGCGCCATCCAGACAGTGGGCGACGGCCTGCCCGCCTTCGGCATCGTGGCCGCCGTGCTGGGCGTGGTCAAGACCATGGCCTCGGTGGGCGCATCGCCGGCCGTGCTGGGCGGCATGATCGCCGGCGCCCTGGTGGGCACGTTCCTGGGCATCCTGATGGCGTACGGCTTCGTCAGCCCGCTGGCCCAGCTGGCCAACCAGAAGGTGGATGAATCCACCAAGGAACTGCAGTGCGTGAAGGTCACGCTGCTGGCCAGTGTCCAGGGCTACGCGCCATCCATCGCGCTGGAATTTGGCCGCAAGGTGCTGTATTCGGCCGAGCGCCCGACATTCACCGAGCTGGAAAGCCACGTCAAAGGCAAAAAGGCAGCATAAAAATGGCAACCAGCGCAAAACTCCAACCCATCATCATCAAGCGCGTCAAGAAAGGCGGGCACGGTGGCCACCACGGTGGCGCCTGGAAGATCGCCTATGCCGACTTCGTGACGGCGATGATGGCGTTCTTCCTGCTCATGTGGCTGCTGGGCTCCACCTCGCAGGGTGACCTCAAGGGCATTGCCTCGTTCTTTCAAAGCCCGCTGAAGATCGCCATGGCAGGTGGCTCGGGCTCGGGCGACAGCTCCAGCATCATCAAGGGCGGTGGCGGCTCGCTCACCCGCAGCGCGGGCAACGTGAAAAACGGCGAAATCCAGGCCCCCGCGCGCAACATCAACCTGCAGGCGCTGCGCGCCGAGATCCAGTCGCGCGATGAAGCACGCATGCGCGAAGTGCAGGCCCGCATCGAGCAGGCCATGAAGGCCAACCCGGCACTGGCCGGCCTGGCCCACCAGATCCGCATGGACGTGACGGCCGACGGCCTGCGCGTGCAGATCGTGGACGACCAGGGCCGGCCCATGTTTGACGCCGGCAGCCCCCGCGTGAAGGACTACATGCGCGAACTGCTGCGCAGCATCGGCCGGCTGCTGGACAACGACGACGCCCGCGTGCTGCTGTCGGGCCACACCGACGCATCGCCCTACAGCGGCGGCGAACGCGGCTATTCGAACTGGGAGCTGTCAGCCGACCGGGCCAACGCATCGCGCCGCGAGCTGCTGGCCGGTGGCCTGCGCGAGGACCGCGTGGTGCGCGTGATGGGCATGGGCTCGTCGGTGCCGTTTGCCGACAACGACCCCTTGAGCCCGCTGAACCGGCGCATTTCCATCCTGGTGCTGGGCCGCGTCGGCCAGGAGCGCTGGGCCCGGGGCACCGAGGTGCCCGTGTCA
>CALRYY010000142.1:0-9594 GCA_943372515.1 Ramlibacter sp. 2FC
GGGGTCCAGGTCGATCATCAACACACGCTGGCCGATCCTGGCCAGGCCGGCGGCCAGGTTGACGGTGGTCGTCGTCTTGCCAACGCCGCCCTTCTGGTTGGCAACGCAAAAGATTTTGGCCATCTGGTTCTTACTTGGTCAGGGCGAGCTTGACGCCAAACCCGATGAGAAAGACACCCGCGATCTTCTCCAGCACCCGCCCCACCATCGGGTTGGCGCGCATACGCTCCGCCAGAAAGTGCGTGAGCAGCGTGGCGCCCAGCCCGTAGGCAAAGGTCAGCACAGCAATGGTCAGCGCCATGACACCAAAGGTCAGCAGGCCCTGGTGGTGGGCCGGATCCACAAACAGCGGGAAGAACGCCATGTAGAAAACGATGGCCTTGGGGTTGAGCAGCGTGATCAGCAGCGCCTGCTTGAAATAGTGGCGCGGCTGGATGTTCAGCACCGGGGCGGCGCCGGGCTTGGCGGTCAGCATGCGCAAACCCAGCCAGGCCAGATAAGCCGCGCCCAGCCATTGCACGGCGTGGAATGCTGCGGGGTACGCCACCAGCAAGGCGGCTACGCCACCCACCGCCATCCACATCAACACCTGGTCACCTGCAATCACGCCAAAGGTAGCGCCCAGGCCGCCGGCAATGCCGCCTTTGCTGGTGGACGTGATGAGCGCCAGGTTACCGGGGCCCGGTATCGCCAGAAAAATGATGATTGCGGCAACGAACGCGCCGTAGTCTGCAATGCCGAACATGAAATCCCCCGGTGAAAAGCGCAAGGCTTGAGGGACCGAGTTTACGTTACGCCACTGGCTGCGCTGCCTGCACGGGCTGCTGTGCGGTGTCACTGGTGCGGCGCAGCCACACAATACAGCGCTCAGCATCCAGCCCGGGCACAGCCAGCTGTTCCACGTGAAACATCTGCACTGCCGGGGGCAGTGCGGCGATCTCGTCGGCGGGATGCTTGCCTTTCATGGCCAACCAGGCCCCGCCCTCCTCCAACGCACCGCTGGACCAGTTCACAAAGTCCGCCAGCGAGGCAAAGGCCCGGGAGCTGATGACGTCAAACGGGCCGGCCAGGCTTTCCACCCGGGCGTGCACACCCTTCAGGTTGGGCAGCTTCAGGGTGGCTGCTACCTGCTGGATGAAGGCGGCTTTTTTTTCGACCGTGTCCACACAGCTCACGTTGATCTCGGGGCAGCAGATGGCAACGACCACGCCGGGCAAGCCGGCGCCAGAGCCCACATCCAGCAGCCGGATCGCCCGCCCCCCTGTGTGTCGGCGCAAAGGTGGCAGCGCAGCCAGGCTGTCCAGCAGATGGTGCGTCAGCATTTCCTGCGGGTCACGCACAGCAGTCAGGTTGTAGACCTTGGTCCATTTGGCGATCAGGGCCAGATAGTCCAGCAAGTGGCCGACTTGCAGGTCGGTCAGACTCAGCCCCAATTCACGCAGGCCACTCCTCAGCCCGGCCTCCAGCGGCCGCCCTTGTGCTGTCACCATCACGCGACCGCCTTGTCCGCGTCGTTGGCTGGCTGGGCATCAAAGCCCTTGAACTTGCTCTTCTTCAGGTGGACCAGCAACAGCGAGATGGCCGCCGGGGTCACACCCGAGATGCGGGAAGCCAGGCCCAAGGTTTCAGGCCGGTGCTTGCTCAGCTTTTGCCGCACCTCAAAACTCAGGGCAGCGACCTGCATGTAGTCCAGGTCGGCGGGTAGCTTGAGGTTCTCGTAATAAGCAGCGCGCTCGACCTCCCCCTTTTGCCGGTCGATATAGCCAGAGTACTTGGCGGCTATTTCGATCTGCTCGACGACCGGTTCGGCCAGATCACCCAAAGTTTCACGTGAAACATCTTGCGTTGCGTACCTGCCACCGTCCAGGCTCATGAGCCCCGCATAGGTCACATCGGGCCGGCGCAGCAGGTCGGCCAGGTTGTATTCATGCTCGATCGACTTGCCCAGCACCCGCTCGGATTCCGCCGCAGGCAGGTTGCGCGGGTTGACCCACGTGGCCGCCAGCCGCGTTGTTTCACGTGAAACAGCATCGCGCTTGCGGCTGAAGGCGTCCCACCGCGCGTCGTCCACCAGGCCCAGCTTGCGGCCGGCTTCGGTCAGGCGCATATCGGCGTTGTCTTCGCGCAGCTGCAGGCGAAACTCCGCCCGGCTGGTAAACATGCGGTACGGCTCGGTCACGCCCTTGGTGATCAGGTCGTCCACCAGCACGCCCAGGTAGGCTTCGTCCCGGCGCGGCAGCCATGCGTCATCCCCCCTGCACTGCAGCGCAGCGTTGATCCCGGCGAACATCCCCTGGGCCGCTGCCTCTTCATAACCCGTAGTGCCGTTGATCTGTCCGGCAAAGAACAGGCCGCTGATCTGCTTCGTTTCAAAGCTGCTTTTCAGCGAGCGGGGGTCAAAGTAGTCGTACTCGATGGCGTAGCCGGGCCGCAGGATATGGGCATTTTCCAGACCCTTCATCGACCGGACCAGCTGGTACTGGATGTCAAACGGCAGGCTGGTGCTGATGCCATTGGGGTAGTACTCGTTGGTCGTCAGGCCTTCGGGCTCCAGAAAAATCTGGTGGCTGTCTTTGTCGGCAAAGCGGTTGATCTTGTCTTCCACGCTCGGGCAGTAGCGCGGGCCCACGCCCTCGATCTTGCCGGTGAACATGGGGCTGCGGTCAAAGCCGGAGCGGATGATCTCGTGCGTGCGTTCGTTGGTGTGGGTGATCCAGCACGGCATCTGCTGCGGGTGCATGGCCGTGTTGCCCATGAAGCTGAACACCGGCACGTTGCCCGGCAGACCGCCCGGCATTCCGTCGCCGGGTTGCTCGGTGCATTGGCTGAAGTCGATGGTGCGGCCATCCAGCCGCGGGGGCGTACCGGTTTTCAGCCGGCCCTGAGGCAGCTTCAACTCCTTGAGCCGCGCGCTCAAGGACACCGCCGGCGGGTCCCCTGCCCGGCCGGCCGCGTAGTTGTTCAGCCCCACATGGATCTTGCCATCCAGAAACGTCCCGGCCGTCAGCACCACCGTGCGGCCGCGAAAGCGGATGCCCACCTGCGTTACCGCACCCACCACCCGGTCACCCTCCACCATCAGGTCATCCACCGCCTGCTGGAACAGCGTGAGGTTGGGCTGGTTTTCCAGCCGGCGGCGGATCGCGGCCTTGTACAAGATGCGATCGGCCTGCGCCCGGGTGGCGCGCACCGCCGGGCCCTTGGAGCTGTTCAGGATGCGAAACTGGATGCCGCCCTCATCCGTGGCAATGCCCATGGCGCCGCCCAGCGCGTCCACCTCTTTCACCAGGTGGCCCTTGCCAATGCCGCCGATGCTGGGGTTGCAGCTCATCTGGCCCAGGGTCTCGATGTTGTGCGACAGCAGCAGTGTCCTGGCGCCCATGCGCGCGGCGGCCAGCGCCGCCTCGGTCCCGGCGTGGCCGCCGCCGACCACGATCACGTCAAATTCTTCGGGGTAGTTCATATCGTCACCACAGTTGCGCCCGGCATCGGGTCGCCATTCACCAGCTCGGTCGGCAGGCCCAGCCCGCGGGCCACCTGCGCCTGACGGCGGTCCGCCGTCACAAACAGGTCCACCCGTGCCACCAAGGCGCTGCCGATGTGCAGCGCGTCCATGGCACGCAACGGGCCATGCTCCATGGCCGCAAAGGCAAACCGTTCCACATGTTCGTCCAGCGGCACGCGCGTCATGTCGGCCACATCGCGCTGGGCCGCGCCCCAGACGCGGTCGAACTCATCCTGCGGCAACACGCCTTCGCGGCGGCGGCGCAGCAGCGCTGACGCCACCTCAGTCTGGCAATGGGCCGCCACCACCAGCTCGCCGGCTGCGCCAAACAAGGCAAGTATGCGCTCACGCCCTGGTTCAGCAGCGTAGCGCTTGGTCAAGGCGGAAGCGTCAAACATCATGCGCAGGTTGCCGTCGCGTGCGGTCAAACGCGTAGCCATGCCGCCGCTGGCATACCGCACAGGGCGGGCTTCGGTGCGCGCCGTCACCATGTGGCCTCATCGCGCTCGTCCAGCACCGCCTGCGACAGGGACGCATTGGGCGGCAACTGGACCGGGTCAAAGGGTTGCTTCCAGCTGGGCTGGCGCAGGGGCTGCTCGTCACGCACGGGCACCAGGTCGGCCACCGGCTTGCCATGGCGCATGATGCGCACGGTTTCGCCCTGCTCCACCAGGTCGAGCATGGCGGATGCGTTGGCGCGGAATTCACTCAAGGGCAAAACATGCATTCTGTACAAATCCGGAGTTTTGTACATTTTAGCCGAAGGCCAGGAAACACCGCAGGAATCCTGCGCCGCCCTGTGTTGCAATCAGGGGCATGAAACTCCTCGTCTTTGCGGGCAGCACCCGCCAGAACTCCTTCAACCGCAAGCTGGCGCGCGTGACTGCCGCCATGGCCCAAGCCAGCGGCGCAGCAGTGACCCACATCGAACTCGCTGATTTCGACGTGCCCATGTACAACGCCGACCTGGAAGCACAGGGCACCCCCGCCGACGTGATGCGGCTCAAACAGCTGATGCACGACCACCCGGCCTGGATCATCTGCACCCCCGAATACAACGCCAGTTACCCCGCCCTGCTCAAAAACACGCTCGACTGGGTGTCCAGCCCCGTCAAGGGCAACCCCGAGTGGACGGATGGTTTCAAGTCCACACGCGGCAAGGTCGTGGGGGTGCTCAGCGCCTCGCCCGGCGCATTGGGCGGCTTGCGTTCACAAAGCCACCTGGCGCCGCTGCTGATCAACCTGGAATGCTGGCTGGCGCCCAAAAACTTTGCACTGGGCCGCGCGGGTGACGCGTTTGACGACACCGGAGCCCTGAAAGAAGAGCGCGCCCAAAAAAGCGTGCAGGCCGTGATCGACCAGGTGATCTGGGCCGCCGGGCGCCTGACCACCGCCTGAGCGCCGTGGACTGCCGCCCCGGCTGCGGCGCCTGTTGCATCGCGCCGTCCATCAGCTCGCCCATTCCCGGCATGCCGCAGGGCAAGCCGGCGGGGGTGCGGTGTGTGCAGCTGGATGAGGCCAACCGCTGCCTCATTTTTGGGCAGGCCGGGCGGCCGGCGGTGTGTTCACAGCTGATGCCATCGTCCGAAATGTGCGGCACGGATACACCGCATGCGATGCACTATCTGACCCGGCTGGAACAGCTCACCGCGCCGTGATGGATGCCGGGTCAAGCCCGGCATGACAGCCGGTCGCCTAGAACGGATAGTGCCGCGGCGTCGTCTGCACCGTCACCCAGCGCAGCTCGGTAAATTCGGCAATGCCGGCCTTGCCACCGAAGCGGCCGATGCCCGAGCCCTTGACGCCGCCAAACGGCATCTGCGCCTCGTCGTGCACGGTGGGCGCGTTCACGTGGCAGATGCCGCTGTCGATCTTGCGCGCCACGTTGAAGGCACGCGCAATGTCCTTGCCGAACACCGCCGCCGACAGGCCGTACTCGTTGTCGTTCGCGCAGGCGATGGCCTCTTCGGTGTTGCGCACGCGCACGATGGCTTTCACCGGCCCGAAGGTTTCCTCGTGGTAGATGCGCATGGCGGGCGTCACATGGTCCAGCAGCGTGGCGGGCATCAGCGTGGTGTCGCTCTTGCCGCCGCACAGCAGCTTGGCGCCCTTGGCCAGCGCGTCGTCGATCAGCGCGTTGCAATGCTCCACCGTGCTCATGCCGATCACGCTGCCCAGCACCACAGGGTCGGGCTTGCGCGGGTCGCCGACAGGCAGGTTGCGCGCCTTGTCGGCAAAGCGCTTCACAAATTCGTCGGCAATCTTCTGGTCCACAATGATGCGCTCGGTGCTCATGCAGATCTGCCCGCTGTTGGCAAAGCAGCCAAACGCCGCCCCATTGACCGCGTCGTCGATGTCGGCGTCGTCCAGCACCACCAGGGGCGCCTTGCCACCCAGCTCCAGCACCACGGGCTTCAGATACTTGGCGCAGGTCATGGCGATGATCTTGCCGACCTTGGTAGAGCCGGTGAAGTTCACACGGCGCACGGCCGGGTGCGCAATCATGGCCTCCACCACCGCGCCTGCGTCGGCCGGCGCGTTGGTGATGTAGTTGACCACGCCCGCGGGCAGGCCGGCCTCCTGGAACGCTTCCACAATCAGCTGGTGCGTGCGCGGGCAGTTCTCGCTGCCTTTCAAAATGACGGTGTTGCCACAGGCCAGCGGCGTGGCAATGGCGCGCACGCCCAGGATGATGGGCGCGTTCCACGGCGCAATGCCCAGCACCACGCCCGCGGGCTGGCGTATGCCCATGGCGAGCGACCCCGGCACGTCGGACGGGATCACCTCGCCCGCCACCTGCGTGGTCATGGACGCGGCCTCGCGGATCATGCCCGCGGCCAGCATCACGTTGAAGCCCGCCCACATGCCGGTCGCGCCCGTCTCTGCAGCCACAGCGTCAATGAACTGCGGCAGCTTGGCCTCCAGCTTGTCGGCGGCTTTGAGCAGCAGGCCGCGGCGCTCGTTGGGGCCGGTCTCGCTCCAGGTGCGAAAGGCTTCGGCAGCGGCTTCTACCGCCATCACGGCGTCGGCCGGTGAGGCCGCGGGCGCGCGCGTGGCCACGGTGCCATCCAGCGGGTTGCGCCGCTCGAAGGTGGCGTTCTTTTCGGCCGTGACTTTCAGGCCGTTGATGAGCATGGACAGGTCAGACATAAGGGCTCCTCAGGACACACGTTCGGGCTCGGCCCGGGCGGTGGGGTTGGTGGGTTGATTCAGGGCTTTGGCGGCTGTTGTGGTGTCGGCGCTGGCCGCACCCAGGTAGGCCTCACGCACCACGGTGGACCGGGCCAGCAGCTTCGCGGGCCCGCTGGCCACCAGCGTGCCGCGCTCCAGCACATAGCCGCGGTCGGCCACGGCCAATGCTTTCTTGACGTTCTGCTCCACCATCAGCACGGTGGTGCCCGCGTCGGCAATGCGCCGCGCAATGCCCAGCAGTTCATCGACCATTTTGGGCGCCAGGCCCAGCGACGGCTCGTCCAGCATCAGCAGGCGCGGCGCGCACATCATGGCGCGCGCCACGGCCACCATCTGCTGCTCGCCACCGCTCATGGTGCCGACCATCTGCTGCGCGCGTTCGCGCAGTTTGGGGAAGTCATTGAACGCCTGCTCCATGCGGCGCGCGCGGTCGGCCTTGGGCGCCAGCCAGGCGCCCAGCTCCAGGTTCTCTGTCACCGTCATCTGCGGGAACAGCTGGCGCCCTTCAGCCACCAGCGCCACGCCAGCCTTCACGATCTCGTGCGTTTTCTCGGGCAGGTCGTCGCCGTCCAGCAGCACCTCGCCCATGCGCGGGATCAGGCCGTTCAGCGCGCGCAGCAGCGTGGTCTTGCCCGCGCCGTTGGGGCCCAGGATGACGGTCAGGCCGGGTTTGACTTCCAGTGTGATGTCGCGCAGCACCAGCATGGGGCCGTAGCCCGCGCTCAGGTTGCGGACCTTCAGGTGCGCTTCGCGTGCGCCACCCAGCGTGAATCCAGGGCGGTGCCACATCATGCGGCCACCTCTTGCGTCTCGGTCATCTCGTCACCCAGATAGGCCTCCACCACTTCGGCATTGCGCACCACCTCGGCCGGCGGGCCGTCGGCAATCTTGCGGCCCTGGTGCAGCACGATCACGCGCTCCACATGGCGCAGCAGCGTGGTCACCGCGTGCTCGATCCACACCACGGTCAAGTCCAGCTCGTCGCGCAGGCGGCGGATGAGCCGCGCCATCTCTTCGATCTCCGACTCGGTCAGGCCCGCAGCCACCTCGTCCAGCAGCAGGATGCGCGGGCGCGTGGCCAGCGCCATGCCAATCTCCAGCAGCCGCTGCTGCGACGGCGTCAGCGCCGACGCAGGCCACGCAGCCTGCTGCGTCAGACCAATCAGCGTGAGGATGCCCGCCGCATCGCGCAGCGCCCAGGGCACGCCCTGCTCGTCGCCCCACAGCCAGTACTTGCGCGGCCTGCGCCCCGCAAACTTCAGCCCGAATTCGATGTTGGTCAGCACCGGCATGTCGGCAAACACGCGCGGCGTCTGAAAGGTGCGCGCCAACCCCAGCGCGGCAAACCGGTGCGGGCGCTGGCCGGCCAGACTGCGGCCTTCCAGCAGCAGCCGTCCGTCCGTGGGCACCTGCACGCCCGAGATGGCGTTGAAGAACGTCGTCTTGCCCGCGCCGTTGGGGCCGATGATGCCGACCAGCTCGCCGGCAGTGAAGCTCGCGCTCACCGCGTCCACCGCCACCAGGCCGCCGAAGCGCACGGTGATGTCCTGGGCGTCCAGCAGCACCTGTTTCGCGTCAGACAAGGTAGCTCTCCTTGGCGCGTTTCTTCAGACGTGCTTCCTCGCGTGCCTTTTCTCCGCTGAGTTCACGACGCAGGTCCTTGGCCCAGGCGCGTGTATCGCGCCACCACGCCTTGAATGTCTCCGCCCGCAAGGAAGCCAGGCCACCCGGCAGGTACAACACGCTCAAAATCAGCAGCAGCCCCAGCGACATCATGTACACCTGCGGCGCCTTCAGGCGCAGCGTCTCGGCCAGCAGGCTGAACACCACAGCGGCAATCAGCGGACCCCACAGCGTGATGGCGCCGCCAATCAGCGCGATCAGCACCGTCTGGAAACCAATGAACGGATTGAACACCGTGTGCGGGTCAATGTACGTCCAGCGCACCGACATGGCTGCGCCCACCGCACCCGCCACCGCCGCCGTCATGGCAAAGCCCGCGATCTTGATCAGGCGCGTGTTCACGCCCAGCGTCTGCGCGCGCTGCTCGTCCGCGCCAATGCCCATCAGCGCCAGGCCAAAGCGCGTGCGCCGCACGGCGATGGACAGCGCCACCGTGCCGGCGGCCAGGATCAGCACGGTGAGGTAGATCGTGTCGCGCTCGGGCACCACCGTCAGCACGCGGCCCACGGTGCCCGTGACCTGTTTTTCAAAATAGGTGATGGCGTGGCGGATCAGCTCGGTCATGCCGAATGTCAGCACGGCAAAGTAGGTGCCGCGCAGGTGCAGCACCGCAGCGCCCATCACGATGGCCACCACCGTGGCCAGCCCGGCGCCCATGGCAATGGACTGCACCCAGCCAAACTTTTCCAGTGACAGTGCGCTGGTGTACGCACCAATGCCAAAGAACGCCGACGTCGCCAATGAAAGGTACCGCGTGCTGCCGCAAAACAGCCCCCAGCTGGACGACAGCGCCACATACATCAGGCAGGTCAGCGCCATGGACACCATGAACTCGCTGCCGTAATAAGGCAGCGACAGGGCCCAGCCTGTGAGGCCGAAGAGGACCAGCAGGTCTCTGGTGAGGATCTGGTTGTCGGTCATTTTGTGGTTCTACTTCTCTCGCTGGCTTCGCGGCAGGCGGTGGCCGGCGGGGGCTCACACTGTGGCGGTCTGCGCGTTGCGCAGACTCCGCTGCGGTGCTCGCCACAGGGTCGCGCCGCAGAACTCACTTCGTGCTGCGCACTCCGGTCGGACAGCCGGGGCGAGCTAGAAACGAAGCGCGCTGCGCGCGCCGACCCTGCGCCTGCGCTCCTCGCCGCCACAGAGATCGCCCCCGCCGGCCACCGCCTGCCGCGAAGCCGGGGATGGGTACGCCACTGGTGGCGCGCCAACAT
>CALRYY010000143.1:0-9443 GCA_943372515.1 Ramlibacter sp. 2FC
CGCGTGCATAGATCTCGCCATGCTGCTGCACGACCCAGCCCATGTCGCCGGGCTTCAGGTCGCGCAGTACGACGGTACGGGTTGGAACCGGCAGGCTGGCGGGGTCCAGCAGACGCTGCACGGTTTGCATGGCCTCGATCAGCTTGCGCTGGCCGGGCTCGGGCAGGGCGCCCAGCAACAGCGCCGCCTCGTCGCGCGAGCGTTGCTGCAGCGGCGCAAAGGCCGCGTGGCCCCCGGCGGTGAGCTTGAGCAAGCTCTGGCGCGCGTCGGCGGGCGAGGGTGCGCGCACCAGCCAGTCTTTGGCCTCGAACCGGCGCAGGATGCGGCTGAGATACCCCGCGTCCAGCGCCAGATCGCGCGCCAGCTCGGTGGCGGTGGGCTGGTCGCGGTGGGCCAGCTCGTACAGCACGCGCACCTCAGTCAGCGAAAACTCGCTGTCCAGGTAGGGGTCCAGAACGCCGATGCGCTGGGTGTAAAAGCGGTTGAAGGCACGCAGCTGCTTGACGTGCACGGCAGAAACTTCGGTCATGCTTGTCATCGTCATTCAAATAATTGACATAGTCAAGTAAATGCGGGTTTATGCTCCATGTACCACTACACAACAGGAGCCATCTCATGAAGTTCCCCCGTATCGGCCTGGTCGTTGCCATGGCTGCTTTCGTGGCCGGCGCGCCGGCGCTGGCCCAGCTGGCCACCCAGCCAGACGCAGCCGTCCAGCGTGCCGCCGCCGCGCAGAAGCAGCCGCTGCTGGACACATTGAAGGAGTTCGTGTCCATCGAAACCGGCAGCCGTGATATTGAGGGCCTGACC
This sequence comes from Ramlibacter sp. 2FC, assembly GCA_943372515.1. GTDB lineage: Bacteria > Pseudomonadota > Gammaproteobacteria > Burkholderiales > Burkholderiaceae_C > RAM1. Next base: position 811 of record CALRYY010000143.1, read on the forward strand.
CAGGCCAGCGAGTTGCTGGCCACCAAGCTGCGTGCACTTGGCGCGCAGGTGGATTTTGTGGAGCCCACCGCTGCCACCACCTACCGCATGGCCGACACCCCGGACAAGATCGGCCGAATGGTGCGTGCCACGCTCAAGGGCACGGGCAGCAAACGCATCCTGCTGATCGCCCATATGGACACCGTGTACCTCAAGGGCATGCTGGCCAAACAGCCGTTTCGCATCGACGGCAACAAGGCCTATGGTCTGGGCATTTCCGACGACAAGCAGGGCGTGGCCATGGTGGTGCACCTGGTGGCCATGCTCAAGGCCCTGAACTTTGCCGAGTACGGCACGTTGACCGTGCTGGTCAATGGCGACGAGGAAATCAGCTCCCCCGGCTCGCGCGAGGCACTGGCCGCCGCCGGCGCCGAGCACGACGCCGTGCTGTCGTTTGAGGCCACGCGCAGCAACGACGACAAGCTGTCGCTGGCCACCAGTGGCATTGGCGCGGTCGAGATCAAGGTGGAAGGCCGCGCGTCGCATGCCGGTGGCGCACCCGAGCGCGGCATCAACGCCCTGTACGAGCTGTCGCACCAGATCCTGCAGATGCGCGACCTGTCCGAGCCGCAGGTGGGCCTGAAGCTGAACTGGACGATTTCACAGGCCGGCACCAACCGCAACGTGATCCCGGCCCATGCCAAGGCCGAGGCCGATGTGCGCGTGCTGCGCGTGGCCGATTACGACCGCATCGAGGCGGCGGTGCGCGAACGCGCCAAAAAGCAGCTGTTGCCCGACGCCAAGGTCACGGTCAATTTCGAGCGCCGCCGCCCGCCGCTGGAAGCCACCGCCGCCAGCCGCAAGCTGGCTGCGCACGCACAGGCAATCTATGCCGAGATCGGCCGCAAACTCACTGTCGACGACCAGCCCGAAGGCGGTGGCACCGATGCGGCCTTTGCTGCGCTGAAAACCAAAGCACCGGTGATCGAGCGCTTTGGCCTGCCGGGCTTTGGCGCGCATTCGGCCGACAGCGAATGGGTGGATATCGACGCGATCGAGCCGCGGCTGTACCTGGCCGCACGCGTCATCATGGACGTGGCGCGCGGCAAGGGACTTTGAGGCCCCGCTGCGGGCTCATGCGTAGAGCTGCGCGGCTTGCGCATGCAGGCTGGTCGCCAGGACCGGCACCGCCAGGCCGGCGTAGTCCGGCTGGGTGCCAGGCGCAAAGCTGGTGTGGGGCCAGTCGGACCCCCACACCACACGGCGGCTGAACAGGCCGGCCAGGTGCTCGCCGTGTGCCTGCAGCGCTGCTGCTGATGGCCGGCCCGGCAGGCGGTAGGGTGCCGAGAGCTTGACCCACGCGCCCTGATTCGCCAGCTTCTCCAGCGCGTCCCAGGCCGGGTCGGCATCTGGCAGGCCGGGCGGTATGCCGGCGTAATGGTCCAGCACAAAGCGCAACCCATGGCGTTCCTGCAGTGCAGCAATGCGTGCCAGGTCGCCCGCCTGGGCGTACCACTGCACATGCCAGCCCAATGAACTCAGCAGCGGCGCCAGCGCGTCCAGCGCGGCCTCGCCATTGCCCACGGGCGACACCAGGTTGAAACGAACGCCACGCACGCCGGCCGCATGCATGGCCTGCAGGTCGGCGGGTGTGGTGGCCGCATCGACCACCGCCACGCCGCGGTGGCGCCCGGGCTGGCGGCGCAGCATCTGCAGCATCAGGCTGTTGTCGGTACCGTACACGCTGGGTTGTACCAGTACCAGGTGACTGATGCCGCAGCCTGCAGACAGCGCCTCAATCGTTTCCAGTGCGGCGGCTTGCGGCTGGTAGTGCCCCGGTGCAGCCGGGGCCTGCGGGCTGAACACATGCACATGGCAGTCCCATCCCGCAGGAAGTGTGCTGCCATGTGTCGGGCTTGCTGGTGCCTGCATCAGCCGGCAGTGATCTTGCGTTCGCGGATGATCCGCGCCCATTGCGACTGCTGTGCCTTCAGGAAGGCGGTGACCAGCCCCTCAGGCCCATCAGGAAAGGCTTCACCGCTCAAGCTGCGGATGCGGCCCAGGACCTCGGGCTCGGCCGATGCCTTGCGCAGCGCGTCACGCAGCCGCGTCTTCAGCGCGGGTGCGAGGCCTGCGGGTGCCAGCACCGGGTTCCATTCCAGCACCTCGTAGCCGGGGACGCCGGCTTCTTCCATGGTCGGCACCTCGGGCAAGGCGCGCGCCCGGCGCCGGCTGGTGGCACCCAGCGGGCGCAGCCGGCCCGACTGGATATGCCCCAGCGACGAGGCCACATTGGCAAAGAACAGCGGCACCTGGCCGCCCATCACATCGGTCAGTGCCGGGCCGCCGCCACGGTAAGGCACATGAACCAGTTGCACACCGGCACGGTCCTCGAACAGCGCACCGGCCAGGTGCTGCGCCGAGCCATTGCCTGACGAGGCGTAGGCAATGCGAGCAGGCGACGCCTTGGCCAGGCGCACCACATCCTTCACGGTGCGGGCTTCATAAGACGGTGTACACACCAGCATGTTGGGAAACAGCGCCACGATGCCCAGCGGGGTGAAGTCTTTCTCGCTGTCATAGGGCAGCTTGGCAAACAGCGATGGGTTGACTGCAAACGATGACGCATCCAGCAGCAGCGTATTGCCGTCGGGGGCCGCCTTGGCCACGGCATTGGCAGCGATCTGCCCGCTGGCGCCGGGCTTGTTTTCCACCACCACACTGCGGCCCAGCGCCGTGGCCAGGTGCGGCGCGATCAGCCGGGCCATGAGGTCTGCGCCGCCGCCGGCCGGGTATGACACCACCAGGCTCACAGGGCGCTCGCCCTGTGCGTGGACGGTGGGCAGCGCGGCTGCGGCGGCCCCGGCGGTCAGGGCGCGCAATACGGTGCGCCTGCGGGCGGTGTGGGTCAGCTGGATCATGTTTGTCTCCGGTAGGGTCAGGTGATGGTGACGGTGTAGTGAAAGGCGTGCGCGTCGCCCACGCTGGTGCGGGCTTCGATACAGCGGCCCGTCAGGTCGAAGGCGTGGCGCGACACCACGGCGCTGGGGTGGCCGGCAGGCAGTGCCAGCTGGCGCGCCTGGGTGGCCGCCAGGGTGCCGAAGGACACCTCGTCCACGGCGCGGTGCACATGCACGCCGCAGCGGCTGGCGTATTCGGGGTAGAGCAGGTCACCCCATTCGCGCGGGTCACTGTCGGCCAGCGCGTCAAACATCGGCAGTGGCAGCCAGGCTTCTTCCAGCAGGCAGGGCTGGCTCTGCAGCAGACGCAGGCGGCGCAGCCGCAGCACCTGCGTGCCCGCGCCCAGGCCCAGCCGGCGGCTGATGGCGGCGGGCGCTGCAATGCGGTCGCGCGCCAGGATGCGCGACTGCGGCACCTCGCCAGTGCCCTGGCCAAAGCGGAAGAACCGCAGCAGCGGCGAACCCGTGAGCCCGGCGCGCACGAAGGTGCCCCGGCCATGCACACGCTCGATCAGCCCCTGCGCGGCCAGCAGCTCGAGCGCCCGGCGCAAGGTGCCCAGGGCCACCTGGTGGTCGGCGGCCAGTTGCTGCTCGGACGGCAGGGCGCTACCGGGCGGCCATTCACCCGCGACGATGCGCGCGCGCAGTGCGGCAGCCAGCGCGCCGTAGCGGCTCAGGCCTGGTGTCTCGGACACCAGATGCAGGCTGGGTGAATTCAAGCTCTAGTCCTATAGATGACTTGTGAATGACGCGAATCATAGGCGAAAAAAAGGCCGGGTCAAGCCCGGCCGGTGGTGGCTGCGCCAACCGGGCTACCAGCGCGGCTCGTGCTGGCGGATCGCGGCTTTCACTGCGTCTGTCAGCGCGAAGCCGACGCCGTACCGCGTCGCCAGCACATCGGCACGCGCAATGAACGCGTCAATGCCCATGCCGTAGATGAACTGCATGGCCCCGCCGGTGTAGGCCGGAAAGCCGATGCCGAAGATCGAGCCGATGTTGGCGTCATGCGCCGTGGTCAGCACGCCTTCGCCCAGGCAGCGGGCGGTTTCCACGGCCTGGCGGTACAACAGGCGGTCCTTCAGGTCCTGCATGTCCCAGGTGGCGCCGGGCTTTTCAAACAGCTTTTTCAGCTCGGGCCAGAGCGTCTTTTTCTGGCCTGCCGGGTAGTCATAAAAACCGCCTTCGGCCGCGCGGCCGTTGCGGTCAAATTCCTTGACCATGCGCTCGACCAGCAGCTCGCCTGGCGTGGCGATGTAGGTCTTGCCCTCTGCGTGGTAATCGGCGCGCGTCTGGTCCAGCACGTGCACGCTGAGCGACAAGGCGGTTTCGTCCAGCACAGCCAGCGGCCCCACGGGCATGCCGGCCTGGATACCGGCGTTTTCGATCACGGGTGCCGGTATGCCTTCTCCCAGCATGGCCGCGCCCTCCATCACAAAGGTGCCGAAGGTGCGGCTGGTGTAGAAGCCGCGCGAATCATTGACCACGATGGGGATCTTGCCGATGGCCTGCACGTAGTCGAACGCGCGGGCCACGGTCTCGTCATCGGTCTGCTTGCCGCGGATGATCTCCACCAGCTTCATCTTGTCCACAGGGCTGAAAAAATGGATGCCGATGAACTTGTCCGGCCGCTTTGACGCAGTGGCGAGCCCCGAGATGGGCAGGGTGGAGGTGTTGGACGCAAAGAAGCCACCGGGGGCCAGCATGGGCTCGGCCTCCTGCGTGACCCTGGCTTTCAGCTCGCGCTGCTCAAACACGGCCTCAATGATCAGATCGCAACCCTGCAGGTCGGCTGCCTTGTCCGTCGCGGTGATGCGACCCAGCAGCGCCTGCTGGTCATGCGGGCTCATGCGACCCTTGTCCACGCGCGGCTGCGTGATCTTCGCGCTGTAAGTCTTGCCCTGTTCGGCCTTGTCCAGGCTCACGTCCTTGAGCACCGTGGCCACGCCACGTGAAGCCTGGGCGTAGGCAATGCCGGCGCCCATCATGCCCGCGCCCAGCAAGCCGACTTTCTGCGGCTTGTAGCGCGGCACGTCCTTCGGCCGGCTCTGCCCGGATTTGATCGCGTTCATGTTGAAGAAGAACGTGTTGATCATGTTCTTGGCCACCGGGCTCACGATCAGCTTGGCCAGGTACCGGCTTTCAATGCGCAGCGCGGTGTCAAAGTCCACCTGCGCGCCCTCGACCATGGCGGCCAGCGCGTATTCGGGCGCGGGGTACAGGCCGCGTGTCTTCTGCTTGAGCACGGCCGGCGCCACGCTGAGCATGCCGGCGATCTTGGGGTTGGCCGGCGTGCCGCCGGGCATCTTGTAGTTCTTGTCGTCCCAGGGGTGGTGGGCCGGGGAGGGCGTGCCTTCGTGCCTGGCGATCCAGGCCAGGGCTGCTGCGCGCAGCGCCGATGCGTCGGGCACCAGCTCGTGCACCAGGCCCAGCTCCAGCGCCTCGCGTGGGTTGAACAGCTTGCTTTCCAGGATGTACGGCTGCGCGCCCATCAAGCCCAGAAGGCGCGTCATCTTGGTGATGCCGCTGGCGCCGGGGATGAGGCCCAGAGTGATCTCGGGCAGACCGAACTGGATCTTGGGGTTGTCCACCGCCACGCGGTAGTGCCCCACCAGCGCCACTTCCCAGCCGCCGCCCAGGGCCGCGCCGTTCAGGCAGCTGACCACGGGCTTGCCCATCGTTTCCAGTGTGCGGAAGTTCTTTTTGGTTTGCTCGATTTCGGCAAACACGCGCGGCGCGTCAGACGGCTGCAGGCGCATCGTGCCCTTGAGGTCGGCGCCAGCGAAGAAAGTGGTTTTGCTGGACGCCAGCACGATGCCCTTGATCGCGTCCTTGTCCTTGACCACCAGCGCGGTGGCTTCGGTCAGGTCTTTTTGCCACTGTTCGCACATCGTATTGACGGGCGAGCCGGGCTCGTCAAAGGTGAGGGTGGCGATGCCGTCAGTCAGTGTGTATTGGATGGTTTGCATATGTCTGTCATTGCGGGCTTGACCCGCAATCCATGGTGGAGTGAGTAGGTCGGCGTGCGTTGCATGGATGCCCCCGGATCAAGTCCGGGGCAGGCTCATCAAGTCCGGCATGACAGCTACAGCGCTTCAACAATCGTGGCAATGCCCATGCCACCGCCCACGCACAACGTGGCAAGACCATAGCGCAGCTTGCGCCGGTGCAGCTCGTCGATCAGCGTGTTCAAAATCATCGCCCCCGTGGCGCCCAGCGGGTGGCCCATGGCAATGGCGCCGCCGTTCACGTTGACCTTGTCGTGCGGCACGCCCATTTCTTTCATGAAGCGCATGGGTACGGCGGCAAAGGCCTCGTTCACTTCGAACAGATCAATCTGGTCCACCGTCAGGCCCGCCTTGGCCAGTGCCTTGCGCGCGGCCGGCATGGGGCCGGTGAGCATGATGGTCGGGTCAGCGCCGCTCAGTGCGGCCGCAACAATGCGCGCGCGGGGCTTGAGGTTGTGCGTCTTGCCTGCGGCCTCGCTGCCGATCAGGATGGCCGCCGCGCCGTCCACAATGCCGGACGAATTGCCGGCGTGGTGCACGTGGTGGATGCGTTCCACCTGCGGGTAGCGCGCGATGGCCACCTGGTCAAAGCCCATGGCGCCCAGCTGTTCAAACGCGGGCTTCAGGGCCGCCAGCCCCTCCATGGTGGTGCGGGGTTTGATGAATTCGTCCTGGTCCAGGATGGTCTGATCCAGAAAATCTTTCACAGGCACCACCGAGCCGGCAAAAAAGCCGCCCTCACGCGCACGGGCCGCACGCTGTTGCGACTCCATGGCAAAGGCGTCCACGTCGGCGCGGGTAAAGCCGTCCAGCGTGGCAATCAGGTCCGCGCCGATGCCCTGGGGCACGAAGGCCGTGGCGCTGTTGGTTTCAGGGTCCTGCGCCCAGGCGCCGCCGTCCGAGCCGATCGGCACGCGGCTCATGCTCTCCACGCCGCCGGCCACCACCAGGTCTTCCCAACCCGAGCGCACCTTTTGTGCCGCCATGTTCACGGCCTCCAGGCCCGACGCGCAAAAGCGGTTGAGCTGCACGCCCGAACAGCGAAAGTCCCAACCCGCCTTCAGCGCCGCTACCTTGGCAATGACTGAGCCCTGTTCGCCGATGGGCGACACCACGCCCATCACCACATCATCCACCTGCGCGGTATCCAGGTCGTTGCGCCGCTGCAGCTCGCTCAGCACACCGGCCAGCAGGTTGACGGGCTTGACTTCATGCAGGCTGCCATCCTTTTTGCCCTTGCCACGGGGCGTGCGGATGGCGTCGTAAACAAAAGCTTCGGTCATGGGGGGCTCCGGCTGGGATGCTTGAGGGAAAAGCCAGTATATTCATTTCACCAAGCAAATGCTCTGTAAAAATGGCGACACCATGACTGCTGCCCACCTGATGACGCGCCGGCGCTTTGCGCAATGGAGCCTGGCTGCGGTCAGCGCGCAGGCGCAGCAGGCCCGGGCGCAATCTGCCCGCCAGCCTTACCTTGCCGACATGCATTCGCACTACGGCATGTTTTTGCCGCGCCTGTATGGCCGCAACCTGGCCTCGCACATGCAGGCGACCGGCACTACGCTGCTGGCCTGGGCCGTCACGGACGACCACCGCTGGATCGCGTCGACCCCCATGGGCTGGCGACAGACCCGCCAGCCCGTGCCAGGCGAGCTGTGGGGTTCGTTCCAGCAGCGCATGGCGGGGTACGAAGCGCGGTTGGCCGAATGGGGTTGCAGCAAGGCACTGACTGCCGCCGACGTGGATGCTGCGCTGGCCGGCCAGCCCCGCGTGTTGCTGGCCACCGAGGGCGCGAACTTCCTGGAGGGCCAGCCCGCGCGACTGGCCGACGCGCACCGATGGGGCGTGCGCCATGTGCAACTTGTGCACTTCATCCAGAGCCCGCTGGGTGACCACCAGACGGCTCACCCCGCGCACGGTGGCCTGACGCCGCTGGGCGCCCAGGTGGTGGCCGAATGCAGCCGCTTGGGGATGGTGGTGGACATGGCCCACGGCACGGCCGCGCTGGTGGATGGCGTGCTGGACGCGGCGCAGGCCGTGCCCCTGTGGTCGCATTCATGGATCAGCCCGCAGGGCGGCGACTGGCAGTCGCAGGGGTTCATGGCGCGTTCGCTGGCGCCCGCCACGGCCCGAAAGATCGCCGCGCGAGGCGGCGCGGTGGGCCTGTGGAGCGTGCGTGTCAATCGCGACCCGTCCTATCCGGTGCACAGCGTGCGCACCTATGCCGATGAAATCGTGCGCATGTGCGAGCTGATCGGCCCCGCGCATGTGGCCTTTGGCACCGACATGGAAGGTGCGGGCCCCGGCCCCGTATTGAACGACTATGTGGATTTGCGCGACGTGGCAGACAACCTGCTCAAGCGCGGCCTGACCGAACCCCAGCTCAACGACGTGTTCATGGGCAACTACGCGCGCATCGTCAAACTCGCCATGAACGGGGCGAAAGCCTGATGGCGCGGCTAGGTTTGCTGAGCCAGCAGGTTCTGGAACGGCTTGCGGCTTTTCCAGCGGTAGCTGCCGAAGTCGCGCTCGTCGGTGGTGAGGATGCGGCCGTGGCCCAGGTGCTCGGCCAGCAGGACCAGCGACGCATCGGCCAGGTTCATGGGCAGGCTGGCATAGCGCTGCATCATGGCGGGGATGCGGGTGACATGTTCCTGCGGGATGTCCCAGGCGACCAGGCCGCCATCGG
>CALRYY010000144.1:0-9192 GCA_943372515.1 Ramlibacter sp. 2FC
GGCCGCTGGGGGTGACCGTGCCGCTGGAGTTGGTGGTGCCGTCGTACACGCGGCTGTCACCGGCGGCGTTCAGCGTCAGTGCAGCAGGCGTGATGTCGGCGCTCAGGCCGGTGGGCTGCAGCACGTTGTAGTTGCCCGCGTCCGTCCCGGTGATGCCGTAGCCCGTAACCGTCACGGGTTTGGCGGTGCCCACATGACGGTCGGCGAAGCTGGCCACCGGGCCGCCGCTCAGCGTCACCAGGTCGGCGCCCAGCGGGGCAATGGTGGCTGCGCCGCCCAGCGATGCGGTGGTGCCGGCGTCGTACACCCGGTTGCTGGCCGTGACGCCTGTGACGGTGAGGTTGGCCTTGGTCACGTCGGCGCTCAGCCCGCCGGGCTGGGTCAGCACGTAGTTGAGTGCGTCTGTGCCGCTCAAGGTGATGGCCGTCGTGATGGGCTTGGCCGTGCCCACGTTCTTGTCGGCGAACGTGCCGCTGGTGGTGTTCAGCGGCGTCACCACATCCAGTGCCAGCACGCCGCCCAGCACGGCGGTGCCGCTCAGGCCGGCGGTGCTGGTGGCGTCGTACACGCGGCTCACGCCGCTCAGGCCCGTGACCGTCAGCGATGCCGGTGTGATGTTGGCCGTGACGCCGGTCGGTTGCACCACGTTGTAGTTGCCCGCCTCGGCGCCCGCCAGCGTGTAGCCGGTGACCGTGACCGGCTTGGCCGAGCCAATATGCTTGTCTGCAAACGCGCCAACGCCCGTGCCGGTCACGTTCACCACGTCGCCGCCCAATCCGCTGACGGTGGCCGAGCCACCCAGCGTGGCCACGGTGGTGGCGTCATAGACCCGGCTGGCAGCTGTGACGCCGGTAACGTTCAGGTTGGCCTTGGTGATGTCGGCCGTCAGGCCCGTGGGCTGCACGATGGCGTAGTTGGATGCGTCGGTGCCCGTCAGGCCAAAGCCGCTGACCGTGACCGGCTTGCTGGTGCCCACATGGCGGTCGACAAAGGCGCCGCTGCCGCTGCCCAGCACGCTGACCACGTCGGCGCCGATGCCGCTGACGCTGGCCGTGCCACCCAGGCCCGCGATGGTGGTGCCGTCGTACACACGGCTGGTGGCCGTGACGCCGGTGACGGCCAGATTGGCCTTGCTGATGTTGCTGGTGTTGTTGGGCGCGTGCGTCACGGCGTAATTGCCGCCCGCGTTGCCGTCGTTGACCGTCACGCCGCTGACGTTGACCGTCACGTTCGTGCCTGCGTTCTTGCTCACGAACTGGAACGTGCCGCCGCTGATCGTGTCGCTGCCAAACAGACTGCCGCCGGTCACGATGGCGCTGCCTGCCGCACTGGTGGTGGCGTCGTAGACCTTGTTGACGCTGCTGGTGCTGACGGTCAGCGCGGCCGGTGTGATGTCGGCCGTGACACCTGCGGGCTGTACCAGCACGTAGTTGCCGGCGTTGGGGCCGGTGAGCGAATAGCCACTGACCGTGACCGGCTTGGCGCTGCCCACATGCTGGCTGGCAAATGTGCCCGAGCCTGTGCCGGTCAGCGAGATGCTGTCGCCGCCCAGGGCCGCTACGGCGGCTGATCCGCCCAGTGCGGCAACCGCCGTACCGTCATAGGTGCGGCTGTTGGCGGTGACGCCGGTCACGTTCAGGTTGGCCTGCGTGATGGTGCTGCTGGTGTTGGGCTGAAGCGTCAGCAGGTAGTTGTTGCCGCTGTTGCCGTCGTTGATGCTCAGGCCGCTGATGTTGACGGTCTTGCCGGTGCCGGCATGCCGGTCGGTGAAGCTGAATGTGCCGCCCAACGGTGAGTCGCCAAGTGCCAGGCTGCCCGAGGTGACCAGCAGCGAGCTGCTGGCGTTGAGGGTCCCGTCGTACACCCGCGTGACGTCATTGGGTTGGACGCTGATGGCGCGTTGCGTGATGTCGGCGGTCAAGCCTGTGGGCTGGACGACGACGTAGTTGCCCGCATCGGTGCCGCTCAGGCCAAATCCGGTCACGGTCACTGCCTTGGCCGTGCCGACGTGCTTGTTGGCGAATGTGCCCGCGCCGGTGCCGCTGACGCTCACCACGTCGCCACCGAAGCCTGACACGCTCGCCGTGCCCGACAGCGTGGCAGCTGCGGTGCCGTCATACACCCGGTTGTTGGCGCTCACGCCGGTGACCGTCAGCGGCGCAGGTGTGATGCTGCTGGTGTTGTTGCCAACGGTGGTGACGATGTAGTTGTTGCCGCTGTTGCCGTCGTTGACGGTGATGCCGGCGGCATTCACGAACGTGGTGCCTACATCCTTGAACCCGAACGCGAACGTACCGCCGCTGAGCGTGTCGCCGGAGAACAGCGTGCCCGCGGTGACGATGCGCGTCGGCGTGGCGCTGGTGGTGCCGTCATACACCTTGTTCACGCTGGCGGTGCTGGCCGTCAGGCTGGCGGGCTGGATGGTGCCTGTGGCGGTGTTGGCGATCACCGAATAGTTGTTGCCGCTGTTGCCGTCACTGATGACGTAACCGGCATTGACCTGCAGGGAACTGTTGTTGGTGCCCAGGGCGTGCTTGACGCTGTAAGACTGCGTCAGGGCGCCGATGGTGTCGCCCCCCACCAGTCCCGCGCTCGTGGGTACCGTGGCCGAGTTGGTGGTGCCGTCGTAGGTGCGTGTCTCCGTCACGGCATTCAGCGTCAGCGTCTTGGGGGTGACGGTGGCGTTGGCGGGCGTGAAGTTCACGGTGTAGCCGGCGGGCGCCGTCAGCGAGCCGATACCGATGGCATAAGTGCCTACGTTCCTGCCCGGCGCGGTCACCGACAGCGAGCCGGTCAGGACGTCCTGGCTGAAGACGTTGCCATACAGCGATGCATCCACCAGCCCCGACACCGTGTGCGTGACCGCCGCAAAATTGGTGTTGCCGTCGTAGACGCGGGATTGCGCGTTGGCCGTGATGTTGGCGGTGGGCTGGTTCGCAAACACATAGCGGTTGCCGGCATCAATCAAGCCCGGCGGATTCAGCGCATAGGTGGAGGTCCACACGGCGTTGTTGCCCGATGTCAGGCCGCCGAAATTGTTGCCCGAAGGCGCAGACAGGTAGACCAGCCAGCGTCCGCTGCCGTGGCTGGCCACCAGGCCCGTAGCGCCCGCAGTATTGAAATAGTTGGTGCCGGCCGCCAGCACGATGGAATTGCCCGCAGCGCCGGACGTGACTTGTTGCGACTGGCTGATGCTGCCTGGCGTGCGGATGTTGATGACGCCGTTGGGGGCGCTCACCGCGCCCGAGATGTTCAGGTTGCCGCTGCCGTCCACCACGGTCAGGCCGCCGGCGGTGGTGGACAGCGTGCCGATGCTGGTGAAGTTGTTGCCGCTGTTGGTCAGGGTGATGAGCCCCGAATTGCCGTTGCCGCTGAGCAGGCCCGCGGCCACGCTGGTGCCTACATTCTGGGTGACGGCGCCGGTGATGTTGGTCAGGCTCAAGCCGCCCCCCAGCGCCGAAATCGTTCCCAGCGTGGTGGCCGCCCCGTTGGTCAGCTGGACTGAGCCGGTCGAGGAAATGCTGCCCAGGCCCAGCGACATCACGCCGCCACTTGCATTCAGCGACACGGCGCCGGCATTGATCGAGCGCGTGCTGTTCAGCGTGATGCCGGTGCCGGTCAGGTTCGCGGACGAACTGGTGGCAAAGATGTCGCCGTTGATGGTGAGCCCGCCGCCGGCCTGTACCGTGATGCCGCCGGGGGTGCTGGCGATCAGCCCGGCGGTGCCATCCACGGTGTTGATGGTGATGGCGCCCGAGGATCGGACGTCGAATGTGCCCGCGTAGTTGCGCCCCGCCACGTTGCTGATGCTGTTGCCGGCCTCTGCCAGCGACACGTACCGCGCGTCGGCGTTCAGGCTGTTGACGGTGATGGACGTGGAGGCGGCCTGGGAGATGCCGCCGGCGCCGGTCGGGTCGTTGATCAGGCTCAGCGTGTTGGTGTTGGTCGGGGCGATATTGCCCGTGATGCTGATGCCGCCGTTGTAGGTGCTGCCACCGATCACCAGCGCAGACGCGGTGATGCTGTTGATCTCGGAGCTGGTCAGGTTCAGCGCGTTGCTTTCGTCGGTGCCGGCCAGGACGATGGCCCTGTTGGTGCTGTTGGGCACGATCATCGTGCGGCCGGTGCTGGAGTTGACCACGCCTGCCAGCCCGATCCGGTCACCCGTCAGCTTGATCTGGCCGCCGGTGCTGCTGACGGTTCCGCCCTGCAGGTCGATACTGCGGCTGCTGGCCGGCGCAGGTGCCGGCACGCCCGAGCCGGTGATATTGATCTGGTTGCCGGAGTTGGTGCCGGTGATGACCCCGCCGTTGATCACCACGCCCGACGCATTCACCGCGCTGGGCGCGGATATGGCGCCGCTGATGTTGATGGCGCTGGTGGTGGAGATGGTGCCGCCGATTGACGCAGCCACCAGGAAGGTAGCGGTGGTGGACGACGACACCGACCCTGTGGCCGTGACACCCAGGGCAGTGCTGGAGATGACGGCGCCGGCCTGAATGTCCAACCCGGTGCCGGCGCTGCCGCCCACTGTGGCGCTGCCCGCCAGGGTGACCAGGCCCGAAGCCTGCACCCGCCCGCCGATGGTCAGGCCCGTGCCTGCGCTGATCGATGGGTTGTTCAATGTGCCCGACAGGCTCACACCGCCGCCGGTGCTGGCTATCGTGGCGCCGCTGGCGAGCACACCGCCATGGCTGTTGGCCGAAGCGCTGGCGCCGACCTCACCGGTCAGGCTGACCACGCCGTTGCTGGTAATGCGCGCACCGGTCTCCAGACTGAAACCGCGCGAGACTTGCGCGACGCCGCTGGGCACACCCACCTTGCCCACCAGGGTGACCGATCCGTTGAAGGACGACACGGTGGAGTTGTTGATGACCACGCCGCCGGCGTAGCTGCCCGCGCTGCTGCCATAGTTGGTCAGTTCACCCGACAGGGTGATGTTGCCGCTGCCCGTGGTGCTGACCAGCGACGGGACGGCGGGCGTGCCGGTGTAATCCACGATTTCCAGCGCGCTGTAGTTGTGCGAGCCGGCCGTGGTAATGGCGATGTTGCCGCCGGTGGAGGTCACGCTTGACCCCATCAGCTTGATGTTGGACGTGGTGCTGCCGATGGTGATGGCGCCCGCGCCGCTGTTGATGGACGTGCGGTCCAGATAGACGCCGCGGCGGTTCACGCTGTCGTGGGTGCCGTTGATGGTGATCGCGCCGCCCCCGGACGTGATGACCGCCTCGGACGCCTGCACGGCTTCCAGGGCCGTCGCCGACGTGGCAATGCCGGTCAGGCCAATGGTGCCGCCGTTGGAGTTGAGCGTCGCACCCGTGCCCAGGATGACCGAGCCGCCCGTGGACGAGGCAATGGTGTCGCTGGCCGAATAGCCCGACTTGAATTCGATGTTCAGCGCGCCACTGGTCGAGCCGATGGTGACGCCGTTGTCCACCTGCACGTTCTCGTGCGCCACCAGCTTGAGCGTGGCAGTGCCGCCGCCGGACTTGGTGATGTTCTGGTTGACGCGGATGCGCACTTCGTTGGGCGCAGGCGCCGTTGCGGCGCCGGATGTCTGCAGCGTGACGCTGGTTCCGGCGCTCAGGGCGGTGTTGATCGTTGCGGCCGCGATGTACGAGCTGGTATTGCTGTTGGCACCCGTGTATTCATTGGCCACGGGTGATTGGGCCGCCGGTGAGCCGGTGCCCACGACCAGCTCGTAAGGGTCCAGCAGCCAGTCGCCGCCCGACCAGCCGGTGGCGCGTGCGTTGAGCTGCGGCGCCACGGTGGCATCCAGAAAGCGCTTGCCCGATGTTTCCAGCTTGCCGCCGTGGCCGCCTTGCACGCCGCCGCGGGCAGAAATGTCGGCCTGCGTGCGTGTGGCGTCGTCCGACCACAGCACCACCGTGCCGCCATTGCCCTGCTGTGTGGCGTCCGCGTTGATGGTGGCGCCGGCCTCGGCCGTGGTCTGGCTGGCATTGGCCACGCGGGGGTCCTGGCCCTGCCAGCCGCCGCCGATCAGCACCTCGCCGCCGCCTGCTGCGCCACTGGCGTCAATGACGGCGCCGCTCTTGAGCTTGACCTTGGCTGCCGTGGCGTGAATCTGCCCGCCCAGGCTGCCCTTTTGGGCGGTGACGGTGCCGCTGACCTCGGCCTCCTGCGTGCCCTTGAGCACCACCTTGCCGCCTTCGACCGACACGGCTGTGGCCTGGATCAGCCCGCTGTGCTTGAGCGTGCCGGCAAAAATGCCGACCGCATCGCCCTTGAGCTGGCCCAGGTTGACCGCCTGGTCGTTGGGCGCCTGCACTTCCAGGCGGATGCCCTCCAGCCCGCGCCCTGTCACTTCAACCTTGCGGCCTGCTGCCAGGATGGTGGTGCCGTTGGGCGATTCGATCACGGCGCCTGCGCCGGTCTGCACGTCGGGCGCGATCAGCACAATGTCGCCGCCGCGCGCCACGATGTGGCCGTTGACGCTCAGGCTGCCGGCCAGCGCGCCGTCGCCAAACACCAGCCGGCCTGCCAGTGCATCGGCGTCCGTCATGCGCAGGGTAGAGGCGGTGAAGCCGGCCGTATCCACCACGGCACCGGCACCCACGGCGATGCCGGCCGGGTTGACCAGCACCAGTTTTCCGTTGGAGCTGAGGGTGCCAAAGATGGCGCTGGGGTTGTTGCCCAGCACGCGGTTGATGGAGGTGCTGGCGGCGCTGGGCTGGTTGAACTGGGTGACAGCGCCCGCGGCGACGCCAAAGCTTTGCCAGTTCAGCGCGCTGTGGCTGGTGCCGGCGCCGTTTTGCGTCGTGATGACGGTCTTGTTGCCCTGGGTGGCGACGCTGGCGGTGCCATGGATGGCTTGCAGGCCGGTGGATTGGGCCAGCGCAGCAGCGGGGAGTGAAAAGGCTGCTGCAACCGACAACGCCAGCGTAAGGGGGGGGTGGCCACAGGCGGCGGGACTCGTTGCAACCGCGGTACGGGAACGCTTCGCGCCCCGGGCGCTGGACGTGGGCAATGACATGACCGGTACTACAGCGTGAGGGGGGAGTTCTTTATAGACGAAACCTTTCGTTACCCCAAGGTTTCCTGTCACATACCTTGGGCCCGGTGTCTCAAATTACCCGAAAGCGGGACTAATACCGGAAAAAAGGGCGGAAGGAAGCGGGAGTCGAACCCACCCGGCGGCGCATGGCGCCACCCACCGGGTTTGAAGCCCGGCCGCCCCACCAGGGGCGTTTTCCTTCCCATGTTCAGCTCATGGCTTGCTCCCTGGCGGGAACAGCGGCGTGCCGGGGCGCACCAGGTGCGTGTCGCCCACCCGCCGCAGGAAGCCGATTCTGTCAAAGAACTCCAGGATCTGGATGGCGCGTTTGCGACCCAGGCCCGTGGCATCGCGAAAACTCGCCGCCACCACCTGGCCTTCGCGCTGCTCAATGCCGCGCGCCAGGTCGGCCAGCTGTTGCACCACCTTCGGGTGGTAATACAGGTCACGCACCACCTGAAACACCTCGCCACCGCGCGCCAGGCGCGCCAGCACGCTGCGCACCTGGCCCTCGGGCAGGCGGGCCGTGCCCGCGATGTCGCGCACCCAGGGCGGGTCAAAGCGGCCCTCCAGCAGCAGCGGCAGGGCGCGCTGCGCCACGATGCGCTCGGCCTCGCGCAGCTGTGCGCCGTGCTCGGGCAGGTGGATGAAGCCGCCACGCCGCGCGATGCGCCCGGCGCCGGCCATCTGCTCCACCAGCGCGGCCCACAGCGCCTCGGGCATGCGGGGCAGGGCCAGGCGGCGCGCGCGCTGGATGTCCGGGCCCATGTCCTCGGGCAGCCGGGCATGAAAATCGGCCAGCATGGCCAGCACCGCAGCCTCGTTGCCGGCCAGTTGTTCTGTGGCAATGGCCCATTCGCGGCCCTTGCCGAACACGGCGCCGGGTACGTCGGCCGGCTCGAACGGCCAGGCGGACAGCCCGCTTTGGCGCAGCCACTGCGTTGCGTGGATGCCAAACGGCGCGCTGGGCAGGGCGCCTGCCAGCCGCTGTTGTGCGGCAGGTTCGCGCTGGCTGGCCAGGTAAGCCAGGCGCTCGGGCGTCTGGCGGTAGCGTGCCAGGCCCAATGCGTCCAGCACCATGCCGCCGGCCACGGTGCGGGTGGCCGATGCATCGCGCAGCACAAAGCGCTCGCCATGCCAGGCATGCACGGGTTGCTGCGTCACGATCTGGGCCAGCGCGCCCTGGCCGGGCGCGATGCTGGCCTGACCCAGCACCGCCACCGACGCCGTGGTGTCCTGCGTGCCCGCATGCAGGTGCACGTGGGTGCCCGAGCGCAGGGCTTTGCTTTCAGTGGGCGCCACCTGCAGCCACACATCCAGCCGCTGGGTGGACAGGGCAATGGCCGGGTCGCACAGCGTCTGGCCGCGCCCGACCTGGCTGCGCTCCAGCCCCGCCAGCCCCACGGCGCAGCGCTGGCCGGCATGCGCCGCGTCCACGCTGCGGTTGTGGCTGTGCAGGCTGCGCACGCGGTACAGCTCGCCGGGTGCCTGGGCCAGGCACAGCATGTCGCCGGTGCGCACGGTGCCGGCCGCAATGCTGCCGGCCACCACCGTGCCAATGCCGTCCAGCGTGAACACGCGGTCCAGCCCCATGCGAAAGCCTTTGCTGGTGGGGGTCGCGGGCAGGGGTGCAGCGGCCTGGGTTGCCAGCAGGGCGCGCAGTGCCTCCATGCCGTCGCCCCGGTGGGCAGACACGGTGAGCACGGGCCAGTGCGCCACGCCGGCTTGCGCCAGCAGGGCGCTGGCTTGCGCCTGCCGCTGGGCCAGCAGGGCCGCGTCTGCGCGGTCGGCCTTGGTGATGACGGCCGCGCCGCGCTGCACGCCCAGCAGCGACAGGATGGTCAGGTGCTCCAGGGTCTGGGGCATCACACCGTCGTCGGCGGCGATCAGCAGCAATGCATAGTCAATGCCGCTGGCGCCGGCCACCATGGTGCGCACCAGCTTTTCGTGGCCCGGTACATCGACGAACCCGATAGTGGTGCCGTCCGGTTGCGTCATGGCCGCGTAGCCCAGCTCTATGGTGATGCCCCGGCGCTTTTCTTCCGGCAGCCTGTCGGCGTTGATGCCCGTCAACGCTTGCACCAACGCTGTCTTGCCGTGGTCGATGTGGCCTGCTGTGCCTACGATCATTTTTCTTCTCTCGCCGCTTCGCGGCAGGCGGTGGCCGGCGGGGGCTC
>CALRYY010000145.1:0-9111 GCA_943372515.1 Ramlibacter sp. 2FC
TTTTTTGTGCGCGAGGCCGCGCCCGCGCGCGCCAACCTGTCGCAGCCCGACGCGCAGGCGCCCGAAGGCTCATGGAGTACCGCCCAATGGATTGCCACACGAGGTGCTGCGCGGGTCGCGCAGCCGGTCAATGCCACAGCGTTGATCCGCGGCATGTTCCACCAGATCAGCAAAAAACCGCAGCCGGGCATGGGTGTGTTTCCGCCGGAATGGCTGGAATCAACCTTCATGCCCGCAGCCGTGCGCAAGGTGACGGGAACGCGCGCGCTGCAGGAATTTTCCTTGCAGTACGGCGAGCCGCTGGGTGACAGCAGCCTGCGCCGCGTGCTGGCCAAGAAGCTGGCCACGCTGAACGTGCACACCGCGCCCGAGCACATCATCACCACGGTGGGCGCCACGCATGCACTGGACATCGTGAGCCGCACCCTGCTGCGACCCGGCGACCCGGTGATGGTCGAAGAACCCGGCTGGGCGGTGGAATTTGCGCGGCTGGCGGCCATGGGCATGCACATCCTGCCAGTACCCCGGCGCGCCGACGGCCCCGATCTGGATGTGATGGCCCGATACTGCGAAGTGCACAAACCCAAACTGTACGTGAGCGTGAGCGTGTTTCACAACCCCACGGGCTGCTGCCTGTCGCCGGGCAGCGCGCACCGCGTGCTGCAGCTGGCCAACCAGCACAACTTTCACATTGTTGAAGACGACACCTACAGCCACATTGCGCCCGAGCACGCCACACGGCTCACGGCACTGGACGGGCTGCAACGCACCATCTACGTCAGTGGTTTTGCCAAGATACTGGCGCCCAACTGGCGCATTGGCTTTCTGGCGGCGCCGCCAGCCCTGGTGGAGCAACTGCTGGACACCAAGCTGCTGGCCACACTGACCACACCGGCCTTGCTGGAGCGTGCCCTGGCCCTGTGCATCGAGCAGGGCCAGCTGCGCCGCCATTCAGAACGCATCCGCACCCGCCTGGACGCCGCGCGCTCGCGCACCGTCAAGCTGGCGCTGAATGCGGGTTGCACGTTTGCGGCGGAGCCGGCCGGGCTGTTTGGCTGGGTGGATACCGGCGTGGACACCGACGCGCTGGCCCAGCGCATGCTGGACGAGGGCTACCTGCTGGCGCCCGGCGCGCTGTTCCATGCCGAGCGCAAGCCCAGCACGCTGATGCGCATCAACTTCACGACTGCGCAGGACGCGGCGTTCTGGAAGAAGTACGTGGAGGTGGTCAAAGCATTTCGTCGGGCGCCAGCGGCCCCAACACCTTGACCAGAAATTTCAGGCGGGTGCCTGCCTCAGGTTCATCGGTGGCGTCGGGGTAACTGGCACCGGGCGGCGCGCGCCAGAACAGCTTGCCGTCGGCCAGCTCCACGCGGTAGGCCCCCTGCGCAAACGTGCTTTCCACCAGCCGGGTCGCTTCACGCGACAGCGTGGCGCTGCGAATCAGCAGGGCCACTTCGCTGTTCAGGTTCTTGGACCGCAGGTCCAGGTTCATGGAGCCGATGATGGCCAGGCGCGCGTCGATGATGACGGCCTTGGAGTGCAGGCTGGCGCGCGACGAACCGCTTTTGGAGCCGCCCCCGCTGGAGCCCAGCCACATGCCGCGGCTGCCGCTGCCCGACCCTGTCAACCCGCCTGCAGTCTGTTCCGTGGCGCGCATTTCGTGCAGCTCGATGCCCATGCCCAGCAGGTCGCGGCGGTAGCGCGCGTAGCCCGCATGGGCGGCCGGGGCATCATTGGACGCCAGCGAATTGGTCAGCACGCGGATGCGCACGCCGCGCGAGCGCGCCTGGGCAAAGGTTTTCATCATTTCAGCGCCGGGCACAAAGTACGGCGAGATGATCAATATGTCCTGCCTGGCCTGCAGCATGAGGGCCAGCAGGCCGTCCACCACGGTGTCGCTGGTGTCGGCCTCGTCTTCGTCGGGGCCGATCTTGTCGGGCTTGTCCACCATGAGGCGCGACGGCGCCCAGGTCAGGGTTACGCGCCGAAGGTCCATTGGGGCGCGTTCGCGGGCCAATGCAGTTGTCATGGTCACATCAGGCAGCACCGTGGTGCTGGCCGTTGCCGGCACGGCAACGGGCGCGGCGTCGGTTTGCTGCGGAACGCCGACGCGCGACGGATCGGCCGCTGCGGGCGTCTGCTCGGCCGCTTTCTGGCGCAGCTTGGCCAGGTCTTCGGGTGTCAGCAGGGTCTGCACCGGGTAGGCCAGTTCGTCATTCCAGTACCGGTCAAAGCTGGCGGACATGTCGCGCACTATGCGGCCCCAGGCCAGCACGTCCAGGTCCACAAAGTTGCTTTTCTCGCCGCTGCCGAAATAGGCGTCTCCCAGGTTGCGCCCTCCGGCAATGCCCAGCGCGTTGTCGGCCAGGAAGAGCTTGTTGTGCATGCGCTTCTGGATGCGCTCGGCGTCGTGCAGCGAGCCCAGTACGCGGCTGAGCAGCGAGCTGCGCGAACCGGTCAGCGGGTTGAACAGGCGGATTTCGACGTTGGGTTCAAACTGCAGCAGCAGCACTTGCGCGTCCTGGCCTACGGTGTTGAAGTCGTCCAGCAGCAGGCGCACTTTCACCCCGCGCCGCGCGGCGTCGCGCAGGCGCTGCAGCAGGATTTCGGTGCTGGCGTCGGCATGGATGGCGTAGTACTGCAGGTCCAGGCTGCGCTGCGCGCCTTCAATCAGCGCCAGGCGGCTGGTGAAAGCGGCGTCCACGCTGTCCAGCAAATAAAAGCCGGAGTCGCTGCGCGCCCCGGCCTGCGCGCGGCGGGCCTGCACCAGCTGGCCCAGCGGTGTGGCATCGGGCGCGCTGAAGGCGTTTGACGGGGACCGCCCGGAGTTGGCGGGAAGGCTTGCGCAACCCACAACCCAGGCAGCAATGAACATCATGGCGGCATGACGCCACCAGGAGGGGCGGCGAGGCGCGACAGCGCGGGTGGTGGTGGTGTGCATGGGTCTGACCACTGTAGCCCGGCGCACTGCTTTCAGGGGGCCTGCCGGGGTCAGCCGCCACCGGCAAACCCTGACAGACAAACGCTTACAGATGTGTTGGCGCCGCTTTCAGCGGCCGCCCAGCGTTTCCCAACGCTCCAGCGCAGCCAGCAACGCGTCGTCAATCTGCGCGCTGCGGCTGGTCAGATCCGCCGCGCGTTGTGCGTCGCGGCTGTACAGGCTGCCGTCGGCCAGCTCGGTGGCGATGGCTTTTTGCTCAGCTTCCAGCGCTTCAATCGTCGTGGGCAGGGCTTCCAGCTCGCGCTGGTCTTTGTAGCTGAGCTTCTTTTTGGCGGGTGTGGCTGGTGCGGCCGGCGCGGGGGCGGCTGCTGGTGGCGCGGCTGCCGCGCGGGCAGCGGGCTTGGCCGCCGCATCGCGGATGGCCTGCGCCCGGCGCGACTGCGTGAGCCAGTCCTGCACGCCGCCTTCGTACTCGCGCCACTGGCCCTCACCCTCAAAGGCGATGGTGCTGGTCACCACGTTGTCCAGAAAAGTCCGGTCGTGGCTGACCAGGAACACCGTGCCGTCGTAGTTCTGCAGCAGGTCTTCCAGCAGCTCCAGCGTGTCGATGTCCAGGTCGTTGGTGGGCTCGTCCAGCACCAGCACATTGGCCGGGCGGGCAAACAGGCGCGCCAGCAGCAGGCGGTTGCGCTCGCCGCCGCTGAGGGAACGCACCGGCGATGTGGCGCGCGCGGGCGAGAACAAAAAGTCGCCGAGGTAGCTCTTGACGTGCTGGCGCTTGTTGCCGATCTCGATCCACTCGCTGCCGGGGCTGATGAAATCCTCAAGCGTGGCGTCCAGGTTCAGCGCATTGCGCATCTGGTCAAAGTAGGCCACCTGCAGGTTGGAACCCTGGCGGATCTTGCCGCTGTCGGGCGCCAATTCACCCAATATGAGCTTGAGCAGCGTCGTCTTGCCCGCGCCGTTGGGGCCGATCAGCCCGACCTTGTCGCCGCGCAGGATGGTCCCGGTGAAGTTGCGCACGATGGACTTGTCGCCAAACGACTTGCCCACCTCAGTCAGCTCGGCCACGATCTTGCCGCTGCTCTGGCCCGAGGCAATATCCAGCTTGACGCTGCCCAGTGCTTCGCGCCGCGCTTCCCGTTTGGAGCGCAACGCGTCCAGCCGGTTGATGCGCGCCACGGCGCGGGTACGGCGGGCTTCCACGCCTTTGCGGATCCAGATTTCCTCTTGCGCCAGCAGCTTGTCGGCGCGGGCATTGATGACAGCCTCCTGCGCCAGCTGCTCTTCCTTCAGGATGAGGTACTGGCTGAAGTTGCCCGGGTACGAACGCAGGATGCCGCGGTCCAGCTCCACGATGCGTGTGGCCACGCGATCCAGGAACGCGCGGTCGTGGGTGATGGTCACCACACTGCCCTTGAAATCCACCAGCAGGTCTTCCAGCCACTCGATGGAGTCCAGGTCCAGGTGGTTGGTGGGCTCGTCCAGCAGCAGCACATCGGGGCGCGTGACCAGGGCCTGGCCCAGCGCAACACGTTTTTTGGTGCCGCCTGAGAGCGTGGCGATGGTGGCGTCGCGGTCCAGGTGCAGGCGCTGCAGGGTTTCCTCCACACGCTGCTCCCAGTTCCAGCCGTCCTGCGCCTCGATCTGCCCCTGCAATGCGTCCAGGTCGCCGTCGCCGTGGCTGTACTGGTCAATCCATGCCCGCACATTGGCCACGCCTGCCGACACGGCGGCAAACACCGTGTCCGCCGGATCCAGCACGGGCTCCTGCGCCACGTAAGCGATGCGCAGGCCCTGCTGGAGCTGCAGCGTGCCGTCATCGGCTTTTTCAAGCCCGCCCAGAATCTTGAGCAGGGACGATTTGCCTGCACCGTTGCGACCGATCAAGCCCACGCGTTCAGCGGACTCGATGGCGATGTCGGTGTGGTCGAGCAGCGCAACGTGGCCAAAGGCGAGTTGCGCGTTAAGTAGGGTAATGAGTGCCATGGGAGTGCGGGATTATCCGGTGCGTTTGGCCAGCGGATCCCCTATCGCCCTGCCGGGCGGGTCGATATAGTCGGTCGCAAGGGGCCGGCGGGCGGCTTGGGGAGCTTCATTTGGAACTGCAAATCAACGGCAAACCGGTGCAGGCGGATGCCGACCCGGCCATGCCCCTGCTGTGGGTGCTGCGCGACGTGCTCAACATGACGGGCACCAAATTTGGCTGCGGTGTTGCCGCCTGCGGAGCATGCACCGTACGGGTGGACGGCCAGCCCGTGCGCTCCTGCATCACGCCCGTGTCCACACTGGCGGGCAAGCGCATCCAGACCATTGAGTCGCTGGGCACCGCTGCCAGGCCCCATGCGTTGCAGCTGGCGTGGATTGCCGAGCAGGTGCCCCAATGTGGTTACTGCCAGAGCGGCATGCTGATGGCCGCGGCCGCGCTGCTGGAGAAAAAGCCCAGGCCAACCGACGCCGACATCGACGAAGCCATGACCAATATCTGCCGCTGTGGAACCTACCAGCGGGTGCGGGCCGCGATCAAGCGCGCGGCGGGGGTTAAAGCGTGAAGCGGCGCGCGCTGCTGTTGACGGCTGCGGGCGCAACCGGAGCCCTCGTGGTGGGTTGGAGCGTGCTGCCCCAGCGCTCCCGCCTGGGGTCAGCGCGGACCATGCTCAAGACCGAGGGTGACGTCGCCCTCAATGGCTGGATCAAGGTCGCGGCCGACGGCGGCATCATCATTGCCATGCCGCGCAGTGAAATGGGTCAGGGCGTGCACACCGCGTTGCCCATGCTGGCCGCTGAAGAACTGGACGTGCCGCTGTCGCGGGTGCGCATCGAACAGGCGGGGGCGGACGCCATCTATGGGAACGTCGCAATGCAGATCTCCGCCTTGCCGTTCCATCCGCTCGAGTCTGAAGGGATGGAAAAGCCTTTCAAGATCAAGGCGGGCGAATGGATGGTTGGCAAGATCGCGCGTGAGCTGGGCATCAACGCGACGGGCGGTTCGTCGACCGTAGCCGATGCCTGGCTAGTGCTGCGCCTGGCGGCAGCCACTGCCCGGGCGTCATTGCTGGGGGCTGCGTCCCTTCAATGGAAACTGCCCGTGGCCGAGATGTCGGTGGCAAATGGCGTGATCTCTCACCCGTCCGGCAAATCCGCGCCTTATGGAGACTTTGCGCAATATGCCGCAGCAACCCCGCCCGGCTCGGTGCGCCTCAAGGAGCGCAAGGACTGGAAACTCATTGGCCAATCGGCGCCCCGGCTGGACCTGCCGGCCAAAGTGAACGGCACGGCGCAGTTCGGCCTGGATGTTCGCCTGCCAGGCCTTTTGTATGCAGTGGTACGCATGTGCCCCATGCTGGGCGGCTCGCCCGGCGCTATTCGCCCCGAGGCAGCCATGGCACTCCCGGGAGTCTTGCGGATGGTCCGCCTGCCGGCCTACGCGGGATCTACCGCCGGGTTTGCCGTCGTGGGCAAGACCACCTGGCACGCGCGCCAGGGCGCCCAGGCTGTGGATGTGCAGTGGCAGCAGCGCCCGCGCGGGCCGCTGGACACCCGGCGCATACGCGCCGCACTGGAGGAAGCGGTTCGCACCGGTGGCGGCACGACATTCTTCGAAAAAGGCGCGGTTGCGGCGGCAGAAGGACAGGCTGTTCGAACGGTCGAGGCCCTGTACAGCGCGCCCTACCTGGCGCACGCCACGATGGAGCCGATGAACTGCACGGCACAGGTGCGCGACGGCAAGGTCGAGGTCTGGGTGCCGACCCAGGTACCGCAGATGGCCCGCGCCATCGCGGCACAGGTCGCGGGTGTGGCGGTACAGGACGTGACGCTACATGTCACATTGCTGGGCGGTGGCTTTGGCAGGCGGCTGGAGGTCGACTGCGTGGCGCAAGCTGTGCGGGTGGCGATGGACTGCGATGGGGCGCCGGTGCAACTGTCCTGGTCGCGCGAAGAAGACACGACCCACGACTTCTACCGCCCCATGCACGTCGCGGCTCTGCGCGCGTCCATTGACGGCCAGGGGGGCGTCACCAGCCTGCGCATCAAATCCGCTGGCGACGCCATCACCCCGCGCTGGCTGGGACGGAACCTGCCGGCGATGGCGGGCCCGGTGGACCTGGCCGACAAAACAACGGCAGAGGGCCTGTTCGACCGGCCCTACGGTATTCCGCACCAAAAAATGGAGCATGCAGCGACACGCATGGGTGTGCCCGTCGGCTTCTGGCGCTCGGTGGGCCATTCACACAACGCGTTCTTCACAGAGAGCTTCGTTGACGAGTTGGCGTCAGAGCTGAAGCTCGACCCTCTTGAGCTGCGCCGCACGCTGCTCGCCAGCGCGCCGCGGTACCTTGCAGTGCTCAACCTGGCAGCAGAAAAGGCGGCATGGGGTAAACCCTTGCCAGCTGGGCGTGCGCACGGGATCGCCCTGCACGAATCCTTTGGCACCATCGTGGCCCAGGTGGCAGAGGTATCGCTGCGGGGCGGGCGGCCCTGTGTGCATAACGTGGTGTGTGCTGTGGACTGCGGGACGGTCGTGAATCCAGGAATCGTGGCGCAGCAGATGGAAGGTGCCGTGATCTTCGCGTTGTCGGCGGCCTTGTATGGGCGGATCGACATACATGATGGGATGGTCCAGCAGTCCAACTTCCCTGCATATTCGATGGTCAGCCTGGCCGAGGCCCCCAAGGTACATACATGGCTCGTTGCCAGTCAGCGAGCGCCTGGTGGGGTGGGAGAGCCGGGAGTGCCGCCGCTGGCCCCAGCAGTAGCGAACGCCGTGTTTGCACTGACCGGCAAGCGCTCACGATCATTGCCGTTGCATGTTTGAATGGATCGCAAAGGAAAAGCATGGAAACCCGTGCTATAGTCGCAGGCTGCGCTGAAAACGGTGATCAAAAGCCGGGCTGCCAAGGCAACCAGGTCAGCGAAGAAAATCTTAGATTTATTTGACGGAAACAAAAAATCCGGTATATAATTCGAGGCTCTGCTGAAAACGAAGCGCAAGCAACGAAGCAAGCAGAAAGGGAATCGAAAAGTTGATCGAATCGCAAGAAACGATGTATAATTCGAGGCTCTGCTAAAACAGCAAATACGAAAGTAAATGCAAATTAGTAGAAACCCTAGAGATTGACAGGTCTTTCAAAAACATGTCATAATTCGAGGCTCAGCTGATCGCAGCTAAGCAGACGTAAAGCAGAAAAGTTTACGGGGTTCGTTAAAAATATACAGCCGATAAGCGTGGGCGTTTGAAGGCGATTGCCAAGTTCTTCGGAACTAAGTGCAATGCACTTTAAACGCTCATGAAGTAAAAAAGATGTGAAATTCAGAAATGAAGTTCATGTCAATTCCAATTTATGAGTGGCCCCGCAAGGGGCAAGCAAATCAAGATCGAACTGTAGAGTTTGATCCTGGCTCAGATTGAACGCTGGCGGAATGCTTTACACATGCAAGTCGAACGGCAGCACGGGGGCAACCCTGGTGGCGAGTGGCGAACGGGTGAGTAATACATCGGAACGTGCCCAATCGTGGGGGATAACGTAGCGAAAGCTACGCTAATACCGCATACGATCTACGGATGAAAGCGGGGGATCGCAAGACCTCGCGCGAATGGAGCGGCCGATGGCAGATTAGGTAGTTGGTGGGGTAAAGGCTCACCAAGCCAACGATCTGTAGCTGGTCTGAGAGGACGACCAGCCACACTGGGACTGAGACACGGCCCAGACTCCTACGGGAGGCAGCAGTGGGGAATTTTGGACAATGGGCGAAAGCCTGATCCAGCCATTCCGCGTGCAGGATGAAGGCCTTCGGGTTGTAAACTGCTTTTGGACGGAACGAAAAGCCATTTTCTAATACAAGATGGTCATGACGGTACCGTCAGAATAAGCACCGGCTAACTACGTGCCAGCAGCCGCGGTAATACGTAGGGTGCAAGCGTTAATCGGAATTACTGGGCGTAAAGCGTGCGCAGGCGGTTATGTAAGACAGTTGTGAAATCCCCGGGCTCAACCTGGGAACTGCATCTGTGACTGCATAGCTAGAGTACGGTAGAGGGGGATGGAATTCCGCGTGTAGCAGTGAAATGCGTAGATATGCGGAGGAACACCGATGGCGAAGGCAATCCCCTGGACCTGTACTGACGCTCATGCACGAAAGCGTGGGGAGCAAACAGGATTAGATAC
>CALRYY010000146.1:0-9044 GCA_943372515.1 Ramlibacter sp. 2FC
ACTACGCCCAGGTGGCGCCACTGATGCTGGCGCACCTGAAGGCACGGCCCGTGGCGCTGCTGCGCGCGCCGTCGGGCGTGAAAGGGCCGCAATTCTTTCAAAAGCATGCCGAGCCCGCCGAGCTGCCGGGCGTGCGCCAGCTGGACCCTGCCCTGGACCCGGGGCATGAACCCTTGCTGGAAATACCCACGGCCCACGCGCTGGTGTCGGCCGCACAGATGAACGTGCTCGAATTTCACACCTGGAACGCCACGGTCAACGCCATCGGCCGGCCCGACCGCATGAGCTTTGACCTGGACCCAGGCGTTGGCGTGCCCTGGGTACATGTCCAGGAGGCCGCCCAGCTGATGCAGGTGGCGCTGACCGAGCTGGGCCTGACCCCGTTCTTGAAAACCAGCGGCGGCAAGGGCTTGCATGTGGTGGTGCCCCTGCGCCGCCATGAAGACTGGGACACGGTCAAGGCCTTTTCCCAGGCCGTGGTGCAGCATATGGCGCAAACGCTGCCCGATCGCTTTGTGGCCAAAAGCGGGCCGCGCAACCGGGTGGGCAAGATATTCATCGACTACCTGCGCAACGGCTTTGGCGCCACCACCGCCTGCGCCTGGAGCGTGCGGGCCCGACCGGGCCTGGGCATTTCGGTGCCCGTGGCCTGGAACGAGCTGGCCGCACTGACCGGCGGCGACCACTGGAACCTGGCCAATATCGCGCAGCGCATGGGCGTGGGCAACAGCCCCTGGGACGGCTACGCCGCTGCCCGTCGCAGCCTGGGTGCCCCGATGAAAAAACTGGGATTCAAGCCGCCGCGATAATCGCCCGCATGGGTACCAAAGGCCGGGTTGTCGTAGGTTTGAGCGGGGGCGTGGATTCCGCCGTCAGCGCGTACCTGCTCAAACAGCAGGGCTGGGACGTGACCGGCATCTTCATGAAGAACTGGGAAGACGATGACGACGGCGAATACTGCTCGTCCAACATCGACTTTGTGGATGCCGCCGCCGTGGCCGACGTGATCGGTATCGAGATCGAACACGTCAACTTCGCCGCCGAATACAAGGACCGGGTGTTTGCCGAATTTCTGCGCGAATACCAGGCCGGCCGCACGCCCAACCCCGACGTGCTGTGCAACGCCGAAATCAAGTTCAAGGCCTTCCTGGACCATGCCGTGCGCCTGGGCGCCGAAAAAATCGCCACCGGCCACTATGCGCGCGTTCGTGAACAAGACGGGCAGTTCCAGCTGCTCAAGGGCCTGGACCCGGCCAAGGACCAAAGCTACTTTCTGCACCGGCTGAACCAGACCCAGCTGTCACGCACGCTGTTCCCCGTGGGCGAGCTCAAAAAGACCGAGGTGCGCCGCATTGCCGAAGAGATCGGCCTGCCCAACGCCAAAAAGAAGGATTCGACCGGCATCTGCTTCATCGGCGAGCGCCCGTTTCGGGACTTTTTGAACCGCTACATCAGCCGCGAGCCCGGCCCTATCAAGAACGAGCGCGGCCGTGTATTGGGCCAGCATGTGGGCCTGAGCTTTTACACGCTGGGCCAGCGCCAGGGTTTGGGTATTGGCGGCGTCAAGGACAAGAAGGCAGCACGTGGCGGCGGTGACCATGAGCCCTGGTACGTAGCCCGAAAGGAAGTGGGCACCAACACGCTGTGGGTGGTGCAAGGCCATGACCACCCCTGGCTGCAGTCATTGGCGCTGGACGCGGCCGACGCCAGCTGGACGTCGGCCGCCGCCCCCGGCCCGGGCGCCTATGCCGCCAAGACGCGCTACCGCCAGACAGACGCGCCCTGCATGCTGGCACCAGCGGCCAACGGCCGGTTTCATCTGGACTTTCACGACCCGCAATGGGCCGTGACCCCTGGGCAGTCTGCCGTGCTGTACGACGGGGACGTGTGTCTGGGCGGCGGTGTGATCGCCGGTCAGTTGTAACAAAACAAACCAAAAGTATCCAAAATCTGTGGCGCCTGAGCCTCAAATGGGTACCTATTAATGCTTTTTACAAAATAAATCACCTAAAGGTTGGTTAAACCACGCGTATATATTGCTTCAGCATTAGTTTTTGATGTATCGTTTTGTATCTTAGTAGTACAAAAGAGTCAAAGGCCCCGTGCGATTCACGCACTGCGGCCTTTGACCTGTGACTCCGCAAAGGTACGCCATGAAACGATCAATGAACACGTCTTACCGCCTGGTGTGGAACGAAACCACCGGGACCTGGAGCGTTGCGCACGAGTTGGCGCGCGGGCGAGGCAAGGGGGGGGCCGTCCGGCGCGCGTCCACGGCCATCCAGTGCGCGGTGCTGATCGTGGCGTTGATCCAGGCGCCGCCGCTGGCGCATGCGGATATTGTCCTGACGACGGCAACCGGTGGGCAGCCGCTCCATAGCAATGTGGTCGTCGGCGAAGGCGCTTCGGTCACCTCAGGCCCAAGCTTTCAGACCGCTGTCGGTGCAAACGCACAAACGACGGGCGCAGGAGGGACTGCTTTAGGCTATCGAGCCACAGCCGCTGCTAGCGCCACGGCTGTCGGGATCGACGCGAATGCCAGTAACGCGTTTGCGGTGGCCGTGGGATCTGGCGCTGTGGCGTCGGGGCATACCGCCTACGCAATGGGGGTCAACGCCAGGGCCACTGGCGACTATTCCATGGCCATGGGACCCGCCGCTGAAGCCTCCGCATACATGTCGTCCGCGCTGACCGGTTACGCCAAAGCCACCAACTCCAACGCGATCGCCATGGGCTTCAACAGCCTGGCAAGCGGGTCCGCCTCTTTCGCCGCAGGTCCTTATGCCCAGGCCACCGCAAACTATGCGACTGCTGTGGGTGCTCACAGCACCGCTTCGGCAGTGTATGCCACAGCAGTGGGCGCTAACGCACAGGCCACCCTGGAAGGCAATGTTGCGCTTGGCATCAACGCAGCCGCCACGCACGCCAACTCCGTGGCATTGGGCTCCGGGGCTGCCACCGCAGACTTCAGCGGCAGTGGCTACTTGACCCCTGGAACCGCTGCCGGTGCGGTGTCCATCGGCAACAGCACGACCAAGCGCCGCATCCAGAACATGGCCGATGGTCTTGCAGATTCCGACGGGGTCACCGTCATGCAGCTCAAGTTCACGCATAACCTACTGACCTCGGTTTCCAATCAAGGCTCCTCTGTCAGTAACCTCCTGACCTCCGTCAGCGGCCAAGGCACCTCCGTCAGCGGCCTGCTCACCTCCGTCAGTGACCAGGGCGCCTCGGTTTCCAATCAAGGCACGTCCTTGTCCAATCAAGGCTCCTCGGTTAGCAACCTCCTGACCTCCGTCAGCGGCCAGGGCACTTCCGTCAGCGGCCTGCTCACCTCCGTCAGTGACCAAGGCACGTCGGTTTCCAATCAGGGCACTTCGGTCAGTAACCTCCTGACTTCCGTCAGTAACCAAGGCACGTCGGTTTCCAATCAAGGCTCCTCTGTCAGTGGCTTGCTCACGTCAGTTAGTGACCAGGGCGCCTCAGTTTCCAATCAAGGCTCCTCTGTCAGCAACCTCCTGACCTCGGTCAGCGGCCAGGGCACTTCCGTCAGCGGCTTGCTCACCTCCGTCAGTAACCAGGGCGCCTCGGTTTCCAATCAAGGGACGTCCTTGTCCAATCAAGGCTCCTCTGTCAGTAACCTCCTGACCTCGGTCAGCGGCCAGGGCACCTCGGTCAGCGGTCTTCTTACCTCGGTCAGTAACCAGGGCACTTCAGTCAGTGGCTTGCTGACTTCGGTCAGTGGCCAAGGCGTCTCGGTCAGCAACTTGCTCACATCCGTCAGCGGCCAGGGCACCTCGGTCAGCGGCCTGCTCACTTCGGTCAGCGATCAGGGCACCTCGCTTTCCAATCAAGGCTCCTCGGTCAGCAACCTCCTGACCTCGGTCAGCGGCCAAGGCTCTTCTGTCAGCGGCCTTTTGACTTCGGTCAGTACCCAAGGCACCTCGGTCAGCGCCCTTCTGACAACCACCATCACCAACCATGGCTCGTCACTCAGCACGTTGTCCGTCGACCTCACCACCATCAATTCGACCGTCAACACCCACAACACGTCACTCACCACGCTGAACAACGCCCTGCAGCTCACCCGCACGGATGTTCTGAATCTGACCAACAGCCTGGGGACGTTGTCCACCATTGTTCAATCGGGCGGCGGCAGCGGCGGCGGTAGTGGCGGGGGAGGCGGTGGTGGCACGCCCCTGGTCTTGCTCACAGAGGTTACTCAGGTCGCGAACACCGTTGCATCGCTGTCCACATCGACCGTTGATCGGCTCAACACCGTCACCAATAACATCCAGGCCCTGCAGACGCAGGTGGCGACGGGCGGCGGCAAGGCCACTGGAACGTCCGCGCGCGCCTTTGGCGCCGGCTCCGAAGCTTCGGGGAACCGGGCCACGGCCGCGGGCGACTGCTCGTATGCCAACGGCACTGCGGCGCTTGCCATGGGCTACTGCGCCAATGCTGGCTCGACCGCCACTGCTGCCGACAATTCGACGGCCGTGGGCAGCAATTCCCGCGCATTGGGCGAGTCGTCCACCGTATTGGGCGCCGAGGCCAAGGCGCTGGGCCAGGGCGGCGTGGCCATCGGCTACCAGGCGCTGGCTGAGACGACCGGCTCCGTCGCGATCGGCCAAGGCGCGATTGCCAGGTCGTCTGTTGCCGTGGGCGTCGGTGCTCAGGCCTTGGGGTTAAACACCACCGCCGTGGGCGACAAGGCCCTTGCATCGGGCAACTACGCTGTGGCTCTGGGCAATCAGGCGCAGGCACTGGAGGCCAATTCGGTCGCCATCGGCAACGGCGCCATTGCAGATCAGGCCAATACCGTATCGGTCGGCGCGCAGGGCAGCGAGCGGCGCATCACCAACGTGGCAGCGGGCGTGCAGGCGACTGATGCCGTCAATGTATCGCAGCTGCGCGACGTGGAGCGCAAGGCCTACGCCGGCGTGGCCATGTCCATCGCCATGGCGTCGGGCCGCATATCGGTCTCTGAGCCCGGCCAGAAAGCCGTGGGCGTGGGCCTGGGCTCTTACGGTGGCAACCAGGCGTTCTCGTTCACGTTCCAGGGCTTGACCGATTCAGGCAAGCTGCAATACAACCTCGGTATCTCCACCACCTCTGCTGGCCGCGACTGGAGCGTGGGCGCCGGTGTTGGGTACCGCTGGAAATGAGACTCCACAACAAGGTGGTCGCCATGCAGATATTTCGGGTCTTGTGGATTCGGCTCCTCTGGTGGGGCGCGCTGCCCCTTTTGTTCTGCGGGGCAGCCGCAGCCGCGCCGTCCGAGCAGGAGGCTCTGGCCACCGGCACCTGGTACGGCGAGTTCTCCGCAGGCGCGGACCAGCCCCTTCAGCGATTCCTCACCACGCGCCTGGCTGACGGTACTTTTTCCCTGGTCGCCCGGCTGTATGAAAAGGGGCGCACCAAGTCCGAGTTGCACAACAAGGGCCTGTGGGGCCTCTCCAACGGCATGTATTTCACGGTAACGACCGAGATCGATGGCAAGCGCACCGATCCGCGCAGCGCCGATGTGGTCAACCCCTATCTGGTGCGCAGCCTGGCCGCCGGCACGTTTGAGTACCAGCACATCCCGTCGGGCCGCATTTTTCGCGTCACGCGCGTGGATCCCGCCATCACCCGCCTGCCGGACTGAGCGCGACCATGCCCAGCCACGGCCTTCGCATAGGCATCACGATCGGGCTGAATGCGCCGGGCGAGTCGCTCTGGGTCAACGGCATCAAGCAAAACGCGCTGTATCTGGCCCAGGCGCTTCGCCATGTGTCAGGTGTCGCGTCAGTGCAACTGGTCAACATGACGCACGTGCGCCCGGACCAGGCGCCCTGGGACCTCGCGCGCTGGCCTACGGTGCTGTTCCAGGACGCCAAGGACAGCCTGGACGTGATGATTGAGCTCGGCACGGCGGTTGGTGCAGAAATCACCAGCTACCTCAAGCAGCGCGGCACGCGGCTGGTATCGTATTGCTGCGGCGTCGAATACGTCATGGCCGTGCAGTCCATGCTGTTCAACCGGCCGCTATGGGGCGACAAACTGCAGATCAACCAGCGCTATGACGCTGTCTGGGTTATTCCACAGGTGGCACAGACCAGCCAGCATTTTTTCCAGACGCTGCGCCGGCGTATCGTGGATGTGGTGCCCTTTGTCTGGGACCCGGTATTTCTGCAACAGCGCAGCGCCGGCCTGCCGCATGCGGGTGAGTACCGGCCACGCCCCGGCCCGCGCCGTGTGTCGGTGATGGAACCCAACAACGATATCGTAAAGTTCTGCTTGTATCCCATCCTGATCGCAGAAGAGGCGTATCGGCGCACCCCGCAGTCCATCGCGCGGCTGCAGGTCACCAACACAGGCCATCTTGCCAACCGCAATCCTGATTTCACGGCAGTGATGCACCATCTGGATCTGGTCCGCGACAGCAAGGCCGTGTTCCTGGAGCGCCACGACACCCCGCAGTTCCTGTCCGAGATGACCGACGTGATGGTGTCGCACCAGTGGGACAACCCGCTCAACTACTTTTATTTCGATGTGTGCTGGCAGGGCTATCCGCTGGTACACAACGCGAGCCTGTGCCCCGACCTGGGCTATTACTACCCCGACAACGAGGTGCCCGCGGGCTGCGGGCAATTGCTGGTCGCATTGGCGCATCACGACGATACCTGGGAGGCCTACCGCGAAGAACAGCGCCGGCTCATCGCGCGGTATCTGCCGGGCGACGCCGCCATGACGCAGCGCTACGCGCAGCTGCTGACAGACCTGATGTCCCGGCCCATCACCTGAAGCGCATCGATGAACATCGGCATTTCCGTCCTGACCAGCCCCGACGCGCATGTGTGGAGCAGCGGTCTGAACCAGAACCTGGCCTTCCTGGTCATGCTGCTGCGCGCAAGCCCGCAGGTAGACGACATCTACCTTCTCAACGGCGGCGTCAGTGACACGCTGCCGGCCGGCATGGACATCGCCGTGATGGGCGCCCCGCTGGTCAGGCCGCACGAGGTCACCAACACCATCGACGTCGTGATCGAGATGGGCGCGCAGATGCCCACGGCCTGGCTGCACCGCGTGCGCGCGCTGGGGGCAAAAATTGTGCTCTTCCTGGCCGGGCAGTCCTATTCGTCGCACATCGAATATCCGATGTTCGGCCGCCCCGGCAGCACGCTGTTCAATGGCTCCATCTGGGACGAGGTCTGGGCGTTGCCCCAGCACATGCACAACAGCGCGCCGCTGCTGCGCACGCTGACGCGCCTGCCGGTGTTCGAGGTGCCGCACCTGTGGTCACCCGTCTACCTGCAGCAGCAGTCGCAAGTCATGCAGGAGCGCAACCAGCCGTTCGGGTTCGATCCGCAGTCGCGCGTGGCGCCGCACCCGGGCTGGCGCGTGGGCATCTTCGAGCCCAATATTTCGGTGCTGAAGAACTCCACCCTTCCCATTCTGGCGTGCGAGCAGGCGAACCGGCTGGAGCCTGCCAGCATCGCGCGCGTGATGGCCATGAACACCTTGCACATGAAGGAGCACCTCACCTTCAATCATTTCGCGTCGCACCTGGACATCAGCCTGCAGGGCAAGGCCAGTTACGAGCCGCGGGTGCTGTTTGCCGAATGCATGAGCGTGTTCTCGCTCAACGCCGTGATGGCGCACCAATGGGAATGCGAGCTCAACTACGCCTACTACGATGCGCTGTATGGCGGCTATCCGCTGGTGCACAACTCCGATGCGCTCCATCGCGCCGGCGTCGGCTTGTTTTACCCGGGGTTCAGTGCCACCGAAGGCGGCCGCGTGCTGGTGGACGCCTGGCGCCAAGGGCCCGGCTACTGGCAGGACTACCACCGCCGCGCGCTCGACTGGCTGGCCACGCTGGCACCGGACCACCCGGCCAATGTCGGCGCGTTCATGCATCGGCTGCATTCGATCAAGGGGGCCCACGCATGACGCCGCCGCAGCGCAAGCTCCGGGTGGGCGTCACCATTGCCATTCGCGACAACCCGCAGCTCATCTGGGAAAACGGCCTCTTCCAGAACTGCGTGTTTCTGGCGCAGTTGCTCAGCCGCTCGCCCGCGGTCCAGGAGGCCGTGCTCGTCAACACGGGCGTTTCCCCCGCCGGCGACTGGCTGCAGCCGCAGTTCACGGGCATCCGTCTGGTGACCCCGGACGAAGCCGCGCAGTCGCTGGACGTCATGATTGACATGGGCACCCAGTTGCTCGCCGGCTGGCACCAGGCGTTTCGCGCGCGCGGCGGGCGCAGCGCCTGGATGCGGTTGGGCAACGACTATGTGATCGACATCGAGCGAGCCATGTTTGGCCGGCCGCCCGCGGCCCTGTGGATGGACACGCCCTACGAGGCCATCTGGCTGCTGGCGGAGCACGAACACAGCTGCAAGGACTACTACGCGCTCACGTCACGCGCGCCGGCGCGCGTCTTGCCGCACCTGTGGACGCCGCTGTTTTTGGACAAAGGCATCGCCACGCTGCCGCCGGACAAACCCTGGGGCTACCAGCCCGGACGTGCCATGTGGCGTGTCTGCTGCTTCGAGCCCAACCTGAGCGTGGTGAAGAACTGCCTGGTCCCGCTGCTCGTTTGCGAAGAAGCTTACCGTGCCAACCCGGCCTTCCTGCAGATGCTGCACGTCACCAACGCACTGGAGCTGAAGCAGCATCCGCAGTTCGCGGGCATGGCGGGCTCGCTGGACATGGCACGCCACGGCGTTGCGAGCTTCGAGGGCCGCTTTGCGACCTATGAATTCATGGAGCACTATGGCGACTGCATCGTCAGCCACCACTGGGAAAACGGGCAAAACTATCTCTATTACGAAGCCCTGTACGGCGGCTACCCGCTGGTGCACAACTCTGAATTCATCAAGGACTGCGGCTATTACTACCCGCACTTTGACTGCCAGGCGGGCGGCGCCGCGCTACTGCGCGCTTTCATGGAGCACGACCGGCGGCTGGAGGACGAAAAGCGCAGCACGGCAGCGTTGCTGCACAGCGTGGATGTAGCCAACCCGGCCAACATTGAGGCCTACACCCGCGAGCTGCTG
>CALRYY010000147.1:0-8980 GCA_943372515.1 Ramlibacter sp. 2FC
CGCGTGGCCTCCCACCCCAACAGATCTTTGGCCTTGCCCGGGTTGGCGTAGCAGGTGCCGATGTCGCCGGAACGGCGCGGCTTGACGTCATAGGGCACGGGTTGGCCGCTGGCGGATTCAAACGCGCGGACCATCTGCAGCACGCTGTAGCCCTGGCCGGTGCCCAGGTTGATGGCGTGCCAGCCGGGCGCGCCCGGCAGAAAATCCAGCGCGGCCAGGTGGCCCTGGGCCAGGTCCATCACGTGGATGTAGTCGCGCACGCCAGTGCCGTCGGGCGTGTCGTAGTCGTCGCCAAACACGCCCAGGCGCGGCAGCTCGCCGCCCGCCACCTTGGCCACATAGGGCATGAGGTTGTTGGGAATACCCTGCGGGTCTTCACCCAGCAGGCCCGAGGGGTGCGCCCCCGCAGGGTTGAAGTAACGCAGGCAGGCCACGCGCCAGGCTGGATCAGACACGCACACGTCAGCCAGTATCTCTTCAATGTGCAGCTTGCTGCGGCCGTAAGGGTTGGTGGCCGACGTAGGGTGCTTCTCATCCAGCGGCAGGTACTGCGGCGCGCCATACACCGTGGCGCTGGAGCTGAACACCAGCGAACGCACGCCCGTATCCTGCATGGCCTGCAACAGGCTCACGGTGCCCTGCACGTTGTTGGCGTAGTAGTCGATGGGCTTTTGCACCGATTCGCCCACTGCTTTCAGGCCGGCGAAGTGCACCACTGACGTACAGGCATGGTCGCGTAGCACTTGGGCCACGCGCGGGGTGTCGCGCACATCGGCTTCTACCAGCGTCACGGTGCGGCCGGTGATGTGTTGCAGGCGGCCCAGCACGCTGCGGCTGCTGTTGCACAGGTTGTCCAGCAGAACCACGTCGCGGCCCGCAGCCATCAGCACCACAGCGGTGTGCGTGCCGATGTAGCCGGCGCCGCCGGTGAGCAGAACCGTCATTTGCGGCGGGCTGCCGCTTTTTTGGCGGCGGGCTTTTTCGCAGCGGGTTTTTTGGGCGCTGGCGCTTTGGCCACGGGTGCCTTGGCAGCCGGCTTTTTGGCCGCGGGCTTGGCAACGGGCATTTTCGCGGCAGGCTTTTTGGCTGCCGGTGCCTTGGCGGGTGTTTTGGCGGGTGCCTTCGCAGGTGCTTTGGCGGTGGCCTTCACCGGTGCTTTCACGGGTGCTGTGACGGGCGCCTTCACTGGCACCTTGACCGGCTCCTTCTTCGCCGCAGCCTTCTTGGCAACCTCCTTTTTGGCAGGCGCCTTCGCGGCCTCTTGCATCGCCAGCTTCACGGCATCGAGGTTGCCCTGGGCGTCGGCGTAGTCGGGGCGCAGCTTCAGGGCTTGCTCCAGGTGCTGCTTTGCCAGCGCCAGCTGGCCGGTCACGCGCAGCAGGTTGCCCAGGTTG
Organism: Ramlibacter sp. 2FC; assembly: GCA_943372515.1. Classification (GTDB taxonomy): domain Bacteria; phylum Pseudomonadota; class Gammaproteobacteria; order Burkholderiales; family Burkholderiaceae_C; genus RAM1. The sequence continues at coordinate 1,395 of CALRYY010000147.1, forward strand.
TTATGGGCCTCGGGTGAATTGGGTTCTATGGCCAGTGCCTTGCGGTACGCCGCCATGGCTTCTTCGTTCTGACCCAGGCGCTTGTGGGCCACGCCCAGGTTGATGTACGCAAACGAATAGCCCGGCGCCAGCTTGATCGCGCGCTTGTGGAAGCTGACCGCCTTGGTGAAATCGGCCCGGCGCTGGAACAGCATGCCCAGGTCGTTGAAGAATTCGGGCCGGTCGGGCGCCAGGATCACGGCCTTTTGCAACAGGGGCAGCGCGCGGTCATGCGCGCCCAGCTCCTGCAGCACCATGGCCAGCTCGTGCAGCACGTCGGCGTTGTCGGGCTGCAGCTTCAGCGCGCCAATGTAGGTCTTGGCGGCCTCTTGCACCTGGCGCGCGGCCATCAGCGCGCGGCCATGCAGGATGAGCTGCTGCACCGGTGCCGGGCTGTTGACCAGCGGCACGATCTGTTTGATGCGCCGGTGCAGGTCTTCGGAATTGACCAGCCGCACCGCCTGGCGGTACGACTCGAGCGCAGCGCCCAGTTGCCCCAGCTCCTGCTGGGCCAGGCCCATCTGGGCCAGCACGGTGGCCTGCTGGGCCGGGGGCAGCTTTTGTTTGGCGCGCGACACCGACGCCCAGATGCGCGTGAGCAGCTGCAGCGCCTCGCCCGGCTTGTTGGTGCGGTTGAGCACCATGGCCAAGCCCAGCGCGGCGGCGGCGTTGCCGGGCTCGCGTGCCATGGCCTGGCGGTACAGCTGCAGCGCAGAACCCAGGTCGTAGTGGGTCAGGTAGGTGCCGGCTTCCTTGAGCAGGGCGGCGATTGATTTGGCCATGGGGTGGTTCCTCAGATCTCGATCATGCGTTTGTACGCAGGCAGCGACACGGTTTCAAAATCATAGCGGTCCATGATGGTCTGGCGCGCGGCCTGGCGCAGCCCGTCATGGTCCCCCGGGTGAGCCAGCGCGTCAATGGCCCGCAAGGCCAATACACGCGGGCTGTGAAACGGGAACAACAAGCCGTTTTCGCCCTCGGTGATCACCTCTTCGACCGGCGGCGTGGCCGAGCCCAGCACCAGGCAGCCGGCGGCCATGGCCTCCAGCATGGACCACGACAGGATGAACGGGTAGGTCAGGTACACATGCAGGCGCGACACCTGCAGCACCTTGACGTAATCGGCATGGGCCAGCGTGCCGGTGAAATGCACGCGCGACATGTCCAGCTCTTCGGCCACTTCTTCCAGGTAGCGTTCGCGGTAGGTCTTGCCCCCGCCGCATGGCGGCCCGTAGGCCGCGCCATCGGCGCCCACGATGACCACATGGCAGTCGGGCCGCGCCTGCAGGATGGCAGGCAGCGCGCGCATGAACATGTGGTAGCCGCGGTATGGCTCCAGGTTGCGGCTGACAAAGGTCAGCACCTCGTCGCCGGCCTTGAGCGTGGTGCCGTCGGCCAGCTGCACCTGGGCGGTGGGGTCGGGCCGCACGGCGCTGGTGTCCACGCCCTCGTGCATCAGGCCCAGGCGCTCTTGCCACACTGCGGGGAAGCGGCTGCGCTGCCACTGCGTGGGGCAAAAGCCTTCGTCGCAGGCGTCCAGCGCCATCAGCTGCGTGGCGTTGAGAGCGCGCAGGCGAAAGATGTCGTTCATGCTGGACGGAAACTCGGGGTCAAAGCCCACGTCTGCGCCGCGTGCATGGTAGTAATACTCAAACAAGCCCACCACCTTGGTGCCGGGGAAAAAGTCGCGCAGGAAATAGGCGTCGCCCCAGCCCGGGTGCGTGACGATCACGTCGGGCTCCAGGCCCTGTTCCTTGTGCACGCCCAGCGAATTCATGACCTGTTCGCCGCGGCGAATGGCGGCGTCAAATTTGCGCGACCAGGGGTGCAGCAGGTCCTTGTCGCCCTCGGGCGGCGCGGGGTAGCCAATAACGGGCACGCCTTCAAGCGCCACCGTGCTTTTCATCCACGATTCATCGCCCACGCCCACCACGCGCACGCCCGGCAGGCGGGCCAGCGCCGCGGCCACCTTGCGAAACTGACCCGGAAAATTAGGATGAACGAAAAGTACTTCCAACACGCTTCTCCATTTGTTCTGCCAGCCAGGCCGCGCCGGGCAAGGGGGCCGCGCCGCCGGCCCAGGCCAGCTGCAGCATGCCGTTTTCAGTTTGAGCGGCCAGCGGCCCGATTGTCACGCACACGTCCACCATGGTGGGGCGCTCGTCGTCATGGCCTGCCACCTTCACCCAGCAGGACAAGCCCTGGGCGCGCAAGTGCTTTTGCAGGCGCTGCGCATCGGCCAGGGCGCCGGGCGGCGACTGTTCATTGACCTGCAGCCGCACGCGCAGGCGCCAGCGCTGCGGGCCCAGCAGCTGCACCAGCGCATCACCGGCAGCCACCCCGCGCGCAGGCTCCAGCACAGCGCCAAATTCGTCCCACCAGGCCAGCTGGGGACCCAGCGCAGCCTTGCCGCGCGGCCAGGCGATGGTGAGCACATCAGACCGCGCATGGTGCAGCGCGCGGATGTCATAGCGCGGGTCGGCCACCAGCAGCACGTGCAGGCCTTCGGCGTTTTTCCAGTCGCGGTCTGGCGGCAGCAGGCGCACCTGTGCGTGCGGCAGCGCGGTGCGCAGCTGCGCGGCCAACGCCAGCGCGTCGCCCCACAGCGGGGTGTTGCGCGCGGGGCTGTCCACCACGATGCCGATGGTGAGCGGCTCGCGCGTGATGTAGCCGTCGCCACTGACCAGGCTGCGCCAGTACGCCTGCTTGATCCACACGCCAATGTGCGATTCGAGCACGGCCGAATTGCGCATCACGCGGTCATAAATGGACATCTCGCGGCCCGAAAGGCGCGTGTGGCCGTGGTGGTGCAGGGCCACGCTGTCGTTGCGGCACACCACCGTCTTGCCCAGGCGGTAGGCCAGGCGCAGGCACAGCTCCACGTCTTCATATCCGTAAAAATAGGCTGGGTCAAAACCGCCCACGGCGTCAAAGTCTGATTTGCGGCACAGCAGCACCGCGCCGGTGACGGCAGGCACACATTGCGGCGCGTGCTCGGCCTCGTCGTGCGGCGCCGACGGCTCCACCTCATAAGGCCAGTAGCCCAGGTGGTTGAGCCTGAATCGCACGCCCAGATGCTGCACCTCGCTGGCAAATTGCCCGCCGGCGCGCGATTCGCCCACGACCTTGAGCAGCTTGATGCCCACCACGCCCACCTGCGGGTTGTGCAGGCTTTCCAGCAGGCGCGGCAATGCGTCCTGCAGCCAGATGATGTCGTTGTTCATGAACAGCACATACTGGCCGCGCGCACGGCTGGCGCCCAGGTTGCTGGACGCAGAAAACGAGCCGTTGTGGTCCAGCGCCAGCACCTGCAGGTCCAGCCGGCCGCGCCACTGACGCAGCAGCGCCAGGCTGGCATCGGTGGACGCATGGTCTACCACGATCACCTCGGCGCTTACCGTGGTGTTGTGGCGCGCCCAGCTGTGCAAAAAGGCCTGCAGCACGTCGTGGCCGTTGCGGTTGAGGATGACCACCGACACCACCGGCTGCGGCCAGCGCCGGCGCACCGGCGGCAGCACAGCGGGCTGGGCTGCCTGCAGCGCAAGCCCGGCGCGTGGCAACTGCACCGGTTGACGCCCGTTGCTCAGGGGCTGGCCATCGGCAGCCGACACCACGTCAATGACGTGACGCTGCCCGTCGGCCAGCGCGGCGGGCAACGGCATGTCAAAACCCGCCAGGCCCAGGCCTTCGTCGGGCAGGCCCAGGTAGTTGCTGATGTCGGGGCGGCGCACATTGGGGCGAAACCAGGCCACTGCCTGGCCGTCTACCCGCAGCACCAGCTCCAGCGGGTTCAACAGATCGGTGCGATCCAGCGCCCAGCCGCTGATGCGGCGGGTGGCCGCCACGTCGTCGAGCATGCCCACCAGCGCTTGCGCCTGCACGCAGGGCGAGCCCTGCAGGGCCTGGCCATTGCAGGCAAAGTGCAGCGGGCCCCGGCGCACCGCATCGGGCAAGACATCGGCTGGCACAGCAAACGGCGCGGGGTAGCCCGGTGCGTCCGCTATGGCGGCGGGCTGCAGGGGCTGGGTGTGCACCACCTTGCCCTGCGCATCGGTCACTTTCAGCACGGCAGCGCGTCGGGCTGATCTGCCGGGCAGCTGCGCAAACCACACCGTGCCCACAAACTGGCGCCCCTGCTGGCGCACATTGCCGCCTACCGGGCCGCTGCGGTACGCCAACACCGGGCCGTGCAAGCTGCCACGGTCGCCGCCGGGCAGGGCCACGTGGATATCGTGCGGCAGGCCATCTTGCAGCCGCGCGGGCAACGCAAATGCAAAGCCGGCGGCACCTGCCGGGGGCTTGCCACAGGCGCGGGCAATGGCCGCAGGCAGGGCCACGCCCGTGTGTTCGGTGGCGACACGTCGGCCATCGGCATACAGGTGCACCGCCACCGGGCCAGCGCCGGGTGCCGCTGCCAACGCCCAGCCCCAGGCCAAGCCGTCTGCAACCACCAGCGGTGAAAGACGAGAAGACATCAAACGAACAATGACGGCTGAAAATAACAAAGCCCGCGCTGAGCGGGCTTTGCAAGGGGGCAGAGCAAGGTCAGAACGTGAACTTGATCATATCGGCCGTGATGTCGGTCGGGTTGATACCCACCAGCGTGATGGAGATATCAGGCCCCAGGTTGTAGGTCATGGCACCGTTGGCATACGAGCCACCAGTCACCGCCGCCTGCAGTTGCGCAAAGGTGGACACACCCGTGAGCTTCAGGCCGATCTGGTCGGTGGTCTTGTTGAAGTCGGTGATGGTGAAGTTGCCCTTGGCTGCAGAAGAGAAGCCAAAGATGTCTGCACCCACGCCGCCCGTGAGGGTGTCGTTACCGCCGCCCACCAGGGTGTCGTTGCCGCCACCACCGGTGATGTTCTGGCCAAAGTTGTCGCTGTTGACGCGCGCACCTGCCGTACCGTCCACCCGCAGGCTGCCGGGGCCGGCCACCAGGGCGGCTTCGATGTTCTTGATGACCAGTGTCGTGTCGGAACCGAGCTTGCTCAGGTTCAGGGCAAACACCTGTTTGCCTTTGGATTCGCCAGCATCAAAGGAGATTTCCCTGGTGGTGCCGGCCTGCGGAGCCTGGCTCTCTACCAAAGTGAAGGTGTCCTCAGGCGAGCCACCAGTGACTTCAGCCGTGGTCAGCGGTGCGCTGGAGCCCGGGCTGGTTTTGCCCAAAAAGTCGATCAGGCGAACCGAGACGTCCTTGCCGCCGCCCAGGGAACTCAGCAGGTCGTCCACGGCGCCGGTCAGCGACTGTTGCTGTTGGCCAGCGTCGGAATTGGGATCCACGTTGGGGGAGAAGTAGCCACCAATGGCCGTGTTCAGGTAGCTTTCAGCAGCGTCAGGCGTCTGGCCGTCCTTGCCGGAGAAGGTGAGGCCCGTGCCCGCAGGGATGTCGACTTCCATCGTGATGTCGCCGTTGGTGATGGGACCCTGGACATCGCCGGTGCCGGGGGTAAGGGCCCCCTGCTTTTCGCCGCCAGGGCCGTCGCCACTGAGCAGCTTGGCGCCGCTGCCGCCATCAAAGTCGACCGCCGGGCCGCCGACAAAGTCCGCAAGCAGGGCGTCAAGCAACGCACGATCGCTTTCGTCCAGCAGACCGCCGCCGTCACCACCCGCATCGTCCCCGCCACCAAACAATGAATCTGAAGCCATACAACACCCCTTAATACAACATTAGGCCCATCCGCAGCCGGGCAATTCTTGAGACTGATTCTAGTTCTTCTGCAAACTGGTTACAAAAAAACTTGAAGTGAATTTCACACAGTTTTGGCAATTAGTTACAAACCCTATGCAAGGTTTGAGCCAGCGCTGTTTGTAATTCTTTTGGATTGTTATTTCGCACCAGCGCAGAGATTTTATCTCCGTGGCGGATTTTAAGCATGCATCGCCCGTTGGCACATCCCCTGTTTGTGGGATATCGCGCGGGTCAGTCGGCACCGGGCTTGCACACCACACCGGGCGGATACCATACCTGCGCCAAGCCGTCCGTTACCAAACGCATTTTTTGCCTGACCCATGCCACACCTGTTTACCTGCGGTTCTGTCGACGACGGCAAAAGCACCTTGCTGGGGCGTTTATTGTTTGACACCCACTGCCTGCCAGACGACCTGCTGGCCAAGGTGGCCGCAGAAAGCCGGCAACGGGGCTTTGGCGGTACCGACTATTCACTGGCGTTTGACGGCCTGATCGACGAAAAGGCACAGGGCATCACCATTGATGTGGCCTGGCGGTATGTGACGCTGGGCGGCCTGCCGCTGGTGCTGGCCGATTGCCCCGGCCACACGCAGTACACGCGCAACATGGTGTCTGCCGCGTCGCAGTGCGACGCCGGCATCTTGCTGGTGGATGCATCGCGCGGCATCACCGCCCAAACCCGGCGCCACCTGTATGTGTGCAGCCTGATGCGCATACGCCACCTGTTTGTGGCCATCAACAAAATTGACCTGGTGGCCGACGCCGCCGCCACCTTTGCCGCCCTGCAGGCCACGGTGCAGGCGCTGCTGGCCGCCCTGCCCCACCCGTTTGACAGCGTGGCGTTTGCACCCACATCGGGCGTGCAGGGCATCAACGTGGTGCAGCACGCACCATCCACGCCCTGGTACAGCGGCCCTACCCTGCTGGCGTGGGTGCAGCAGCAAATGCAGGCCGAAGCCAACACCACCACAAACCCCACGCCTGCAGACGGCAGCGCCGGCGTTTTGCCGGTGCAGCGCCACAACCGCCCCAACGCCCAGTGGCGCGGCTACGACGGCACCGTCACGCATGGCACCCTGACCGTGGGCCAGGCCGTGCACGCGCTGCCCGGCGGGCAGGCCAGCCGCATCAAGGCCATCCATACCCTGGGTGCCGACCTGCAAACAGCCAATGCCGGGCAAGCGGTGTCTGTGATGCTGCAAGACGAACTGGACCTGGCCCGCGGCGACGTGCTGGTGACCGACCAGGCCGCCGTGACCGTGAGCGAGCTGGTGCAGGCGCACCTGGTGTGGTTTGGCGAAGAACCCGCGTCTTTAGGCGCGCGGTATGAACTGCGCCTGGCCACCTGCAGCACCGGCGCCACGGTGGCCAAGGTGCAGGCGCTGATCGATGTAGACAGCTTGGCGCAGGCCCCTCCCGGTCCGCTGGTGGCCAACACCATCGCGCTGGCCGAAGTGATGCTGGAAAAGCCGATTGCGCTGATGCGCTATGCCCAAAGCCGCACGCTGGGCGGCTTTTTGCTGGTGGACCGTGTAACGCACGAGACCGTAGCCGCCGGCATGGTGCTGGATCCAACGCCCCGCCAGGTGTTCTGGCAAGACGCCACGGTGGGCCGCGCGCAGCGCATGCAGCGCCTGCAGCAAAAGCCATTGACGGTGTGGCTCACGGGCCTGAGCGGCGCGGGCAAAACCACGCTGGCCAACGCGGTGGAATCGGCCCTGCACGCCAGGGGCTTTGCCACCTATTTGCTGGATGGCGACAACATCCGCCACGGGCTGTGCCGCGACCTGGGCTTTTCTGAGGCCGACCGGGCCGAGAACATGCGCCGCGTGGGCGAGGTGGCGCGCCTGATGGT
>CALRYY010000148.1:0-8935 GCA_943372515.1 Ramlibacter sp. 2FC
GGCAAGATCGCCGCAGGCGACGCCCTGGTGGTGCTGGCCCACCAGGAACGCAAGGCGCGCTACCGGCTGGACGTCTGCGAAACCGTCGCCGTGCAGGCGGGCTCGGGCTGGAGCCTGAGCGGCGCCAAGAGCGTCGTGCCCGCCGGCGACCACGCAGATGCCTTGCTGGTGCCTGCCATGGCCAACGGCAAGATGGCGCTGTTTATCGTGGAGCGCGCCGCCAGCGGCGTGACGACACGGGGCTACGTCACACAGGACGGCAGCCGCGCCGCTGAACTCACCCTGGCCAACGCGCCTGCCGCGCTGGTCACCGCCGACGGCCTGGCCGCGCTGGAGCACGCTGTGGACATCGGTATTGCCGCGCTGTGCGCCGAAGGTGTGGGGGTGATGGACAAAACGCTGGCTATCACGGTGGACTACATGAACACGCGCAAACAGTTCGGCGTGGTGATTTCCAGCTTCCAGGCGCTGCGCCACCGCGTGGCCGACATGAAAATGCAGCTCGAACTGGCGCGTTCCATGAGCTATTACGCCAGCCTCAAGCTCAACGCCCCGGCGGACGAACGCCGCCGCGCCATGGCGCGAGCCAAGTACCAGCTGGGTGTGTCCGCGCGATTCATCGGCCAGCAGTCAGTGCAGCTGCATGGCGGCATCGGCGTGACCGATGAGTACGTCGGCAGCCACTACTTCAAGAAGCTCACGCAACTGGAGATGACCCTCGGGGATACCCTGCACCATCTGGGGGAAGTCTCCGCAAGAATGCAGGACACCGCCGGAGTGTTTTCCTGACAGGTTACCCCCCGAAGCGGCCTGCGGCCGCCTCCCCCCAAGGGGGGCGCCACCAGTGGCCCGGCGGAGCCGGTTCCACGGTGACACTTGGATTGGAGTCCTCCTTGATGGTTTTGCGTCGTTTATTCCTTGCCTTGCCCGCTTTGCTGCTGGCTGCCGGTTGCGCTGTGCAACCACCCGTGGCGCAGGTGCCGCCCATCGTTTTCGTGCACGGCAATGGCGACACGGCTGCGCTGTGGCAGACGACGCTTTGGCGCTTTGAATCCAATGGCTGGCCGCGCACGCGCCTGCATGCGATTGACATGCCGTATCCGCTGGCGCGCGACGACGACACCAAGGCCCAGCCCGGACGCAGTTCCACAGCAGAGCACATGGCTTACCTGAAAGCCGAGGTGGACAAGGTCCGCCAGGCCACCGGCGCCGACAAGGTGGTGCTGATCGGCAATTCGCGCGGCGGCAATGCCATTCGCAACTACATCCAGAACGGCGGCGGCGCCAGTGCCGTGAGCCACGCCATTCTGGGCGGCACACCCAACCACGGTGTGTGGTCCATTCCCGGGTTTCGCGAGGCCAACGAATTTGCGGGGACAGGGCCTTTCCTGAAGGCCCTGAACGCGCCCAAGAACGCTGCCGGCGATGAAGTCGCAGGCCCCGTCAAATGGCTGACCATCCGTTCGGACAACAACGACAAGTTCGCCCAGCCCGACGGCCTGTGGATTGGCATGGCGGGCAAGCCGACGGGCGTGACGTTCGCCGGACCAGAGCTCAAGGGCGCGACCAACGTGGTCATCCCCCGCATAGACCACCGCGAAACCTCGTTTTCACCCGCTGCGTTTGACGCGGCCTACCGCTTCATTACCGGCCAGACCCCGCGGGCCGCCGGCATTGTCGCCGAGGCCCGCCCTGTGCTGAATGGCAAGGTCACCGGCCTGGGGGTGAACCCCACCGACCCGAAAACCGGAAACTTCAGCAACAACCTGGCGCTGCCAGGCGCCACGGTGGAGGTGTATGCGACCGACCCGGCCACGGGCGAACGACGAGGGGCGGCAGTGCACCGCAAGACCGCAGGTGCCGATGGCCAGTGGGGCCCATTCACGGCCGACGCAGCCACAGCCTATGAGTTTGCCGTCAGCGCGCCGGGTTACGCGACTACCCACATCTACCGCAGCCCGTTCGCCCGCTCCAGCGACATCATCCACCTGCGGGCCGAACGACTGACCGAGGCCGACCGGGACGCGAAATCCGTGGTGGCCTTCATACGCCCACGGGGCTACTTTGACCCTGTGCGCGACACCATGCGTCTGGACGGGCAGGCTTCATTGCCCGGCGTCACACCAGGTGCTGGCGTTGCAAGCTCGAGAATCAGGCCGCAGGAAGCCGGTCGCAGCATTGCTGCTGAATTCAATGGCGAACGCCTGGTTGGCCGAACCTGGCCGGCGGCGCAAGCCCATGTCTCCATCCTTGAACTGACCTACTGAACAAGCCCCGTATTTGCCGTCAGGAATGCCAAATACTTCGCAACGTTGCAGCAATGTTGCGCAAAACCCATAAGTCTGTTGGCGAAAGCGCTGCGCCTGTAACAAAATGCTGCCACCCGGTCTGTTCGGGCTAAACTTCCCGCCGTGCTTGCCTACTTTCGTATTCTTGTCGCATTGACGTTGTCGCTGCTGGGCTGGCTGCCTGCCAGCGGTTGGGCGCAGTCCGCGTGCACCGCCATCTGGGGGGTGGCACAACCCAACGCCACCACCGGTGCCTTGCGCTTTCTGAATACCGTCACGGGCCAATGGTCGCAGCCGCTGCTCACGCTGACCGGCAACGGAAACGCGTTGGCCGGATCGTCGGCGAACGGGTTTCTGTACTACGTCAACCGGACGACGCGTGAGCTTTACAGCATCAACCTGAACAACAACCCCCTGACATCGGCTTTGATTGGAACCATCCCGGCGCCGACTGCGCCCGCTGGAGCAGGCAACTTGCTGGGCGGCACCACGGATGCCTCGGGTGCATTGTTCATTTACGCCACCGAAGGAACCAATGCATTTGTGACAGTGGCCCAGATCAGCGTCTCAACCGCTGCCACGCTGACGTCCTGGACACAAATCCGCACCACCGCAGGCGCCACGCCGACACTGGCCGGCAGCGGCGACAGCTTCATTGACTCTGGCGGCACCAACTGGATCATCTCCAACACCAACCCGCCGACGCTGCATCAACTGGACTTGAACCCGGGCGCCACGTTCGGGCGCACCAATTCACCCGCCCTGAGCCTGACGGGCATCAATGGCATGAACGTCGCCGCCGTGTCAACGGATCCCGTCACGGGCAGAACCTACCTGGGCGGCCTGAACGGCACTGTCCCGGCACCATTTACCAGCGTCACCTTCGAGGTGAACCTGTCCACTGGCACCACAACACACCTGTTGCAGGCCGATACGAGCTACTTCATGGGTGACATGGGAAACTGCACGAACACCCCTGCGCCCCCCACCATCACGAAGTCATTCAGCCCGACGTTCCGGGCGACGGCGCCAGGCACCTCCACGGCGTACATCACCCTCAACAACACGAACAGCGTTCCGGTGTGGATGAACAGGTCGCTGACCGACACGCTGCCTGCGGGGCTTTTGGTGAACACCACGCCTGTGTTGTCAGGCAGTTGCATCATGACGGGCAATACCGTGACGGCTGTAGCAAGCGGCAGCACCATGGTGATGTCCTCAGGCAGCCGCATCCCGGCGGGCGGCTGCACCATCACGTTTCAGGTGCGCGCGGCAGTTGCCGGGAATTATGTGAACACCATCCCGGCAGGCAGTCTCAGCACCACGGCAGGCACCAATGCGGCACAGGCGCAGGCGCAGTTTCAGGTTGCAGTGAATGATTTCTCAATCGTCAAGGAGCAACGCACCGGCTCCGCCAGTTTTTCAGCGAGCCCCATGTCGGTACCGCGTGGCGACACAGTGCAGTTTCAGCTCACCATAGTCAACGGCGCGGGTTCCGCCGGGGCGGGAACGGTGACATTCATCGACGTCTTGCCGGTCTTGATAACGCCCGTTTTCACCGTGACTGCCACAGCCAGCGGAGGCGGCACCTGCTCGACGAGAACCGCCGTCGTAGGGCTTCGCACGCAGGTCACTGGCACCCGGACATCAGCGCCCGTGGGTTCAACCTGCGTCATCGTGATCAACGGGCGCGCCAGCGTGACCAACGTGGCATCAACATTCGACAACACCGCCACTATTGGCGCAGTTGCGCCTTCCATTGACGCCAGCGGTACCAACAACAGCGTCACCGTCACAATCACCATCATTCCCAAAACGACGCTGACGATCGCCAAGACCAACAACACGCCCACCTTCGTGCCGGGGAGCACCACGTCTTACACCATAACGGTGGCCAACCTGGGCCCGGCGGCTGCCGATGGAGCGCTGGTGGCGGACCCGGATGTCGACGGGTTGACCTGTACCGCCGTCAGTTGCGTGACCACCGGAGGGGCGAGTTGTCCAACGCCGCCGCTTTCACTGGCAACATTTCAGAATACTGGCATCCCCGTGTCTCCATTTCCTTCAGGAAGCACAGCCACGTTCGTTTTGTTATGCAACGTTGATGCCACCGGGCTGTAGCTGCCGCCGGGCTTCACTGTCGAGGCACAGGGTCTAGCAGGTGTGCAGCCGCGAGCTGCGCGGCAAATGCGCCATCAAAAACTCCATCTGGTCCGCCAGGATGCGGCGGTTGCGCAGAATGAAGTCTTCCCACAGGCTGGGCACATAGGGCGTGTACAGCAGCGGCATGTGGGCCTGCTCGGGTGTGCGGCTGCTCTTGCGGTGGTTGCAGGCGCGGCACGCCGTCACCACGTTCATCCAGTGATCCCGGCCGTTTTGCGCAAACGGGATGATGTGCTCGCGCGTGAGGTCTTCTTCATGGAAATGATTGCCGCAGTAGGCGCACACATTGCGGTCACGCGCGAACAGCTTGCTGTTCGTCAGGCCAGGCTTGAGGTCAAACGGGTTGATGTTGGGCACGCCCTTGGTGCCGATGATGCTGTTGACCGTGATGACCGACTGTTGGCCCGTGACGGCGTTGTGCCCGCCCCTGAACACCGCCACTTCGGCGCCAACTTCCCAGCGCACCTCTTCGGCCGCGTAATGCAGCACGGCTTGTTCCAGTGAAATCCACGACTGGGGCAAACCTTGGGCAGACAGCTTCAAGACCTTCAAAACACGCCTCCATCAGGGATGAAAAACCGTTAAGCAGACCAGCGAATCGCCTGGGAGCGATGTGCAGCACAATATAACCTGTTTCCGTGACGGCATTGCACCGCAACAAACGGCAGGCTCTTGCCGTGCATACAGCGGCTGCTATCAAAAAGATACCAACATCCTGGCTCCATGCGCATCTTCAGAGGTTTCAACCATCCGGGCCTGGCACCCGCCTGCGCGCTGACCATCGGCAACTTCGACGGTGTGCACCGCGGCCACCAGGCCATGCTGGCACTGCTCAAGAACGAGGCGCTTCATCGCGGCGTGCCCAGCTGCGTCATGACCTTCGAGCCTCATCCGCGCGACTACTTTGCCGCTGTGGCACGCAAGCCCGAGCTGGCCCCAGCGCGCATTGCCACGCTGCGCGACAAGCTGCTGGAGCTGGCGCAGTGCGGGGTGGACCAGTGCGTGGTGCTGCCCTTCAACGCCGCCCTGTCATCACGCTCGCCCCAGTCATTCATCAACGACGTGCTGGTGCGTGGCCTGGGTGTGCAATACGTGCTGGTGGGCGACGACTTCCGCTTTGGTGCCAAACGCGCGGGCGACTACGCCATGCTGGACGCCGCAGGTGGCGCTGCAGGCTTTGACGTAGCCCGCATGAACAGCTACGAGGTTCATGGCCTGCGCGTGTCCAGCTCGGCCGTGCGCGATGCGCTGGGCCAGGGCCGCATGGGCGACGCAGCGGCGCTGCTGGGCCGGCCCTACAGCATCAGCGGCCATGTGGTGCATGGGCGCAAACTCGGGCGCACGCTCGGCCAGGATGCACAGCATCCCATGGGGATGCGAACGCTGAACCTGCGCTTTTCGCACTGGAAGCCCGCGGCCAGCGGCATTTTTGCGGTGCTGGTCCATGGCCTGGGCCAACCGTTGCAGGGGGTAGCCAACCTGGGCATCCGCCCCTCGCTGGACCCCGATGATGTGAACGGCGGGCGCGTGCTGCTTGAAACCCATTGCCTGCAATGGCCAGCCGCCCTGGGGCCCGAGGGGGCGTACGGTAAAATCATCCGCGTGGAACTGCTGCACAAACTGCACGACGAGCTGAAGTACGACAGCCTGGATGCCCTCACAACCGGCATTGCAAAGGACTGCGACGACGCACGCGCCTGGTTCGCTGCGCGAATTTGAGGGGGCCGCGGGTGGCCCCACCCGCACCATGCCCCGCTCCCCTTGCAACGTCTTTCCCGAGGTCCTGCCTTGTCCTGTCGGACTGAGCAGTCCACCCGGCCCCGAACCTGTTTGAAGCCTAGGCCATGAGCACCGACAAAGTTGATTACCGCGCCACCCTGAACCTGCCGGACACGCCCTTTCCCATGCGGGGCGACCTGCCCAAGCGCGAACCCCTGTGGACCAAAGAGTGGGACGAGCACGGCCTTTACAAGAAGCTGCGCGACGCGCGCTGCAATGCGCCCAAGTTCATCCTGCACGACGGCCCGCCGTACGCCAACGGCCAGATCCACATGGGCCATGCGGTCAACAAGATCCTGAAGGACATGATCGTCAAGGCGCGCCAGCTCAAAGGCATGGACGCTCAGTACATACCCGGTTGGGACTGCCACGGCCTGCCGATCGAAAACGCCATCGAAAAGAAATACGGGCGCAACCTGCCGCGCGACGAGATGCAGGCCAAAAGCCGCGCCTTCGCCACCGAGCAGATCGCCATCCAGATGGCGGACTTCAAGCGCCTGGGCGTGCTGGGCGACTGGGAGCACCCCTACCGCACCATGGACTTCAGCAACGAGGCCGATGAAATCCGCGCGTTCAAGCGCGTGATGGAGCGCGGCTTTGTCTACCGGGGCCTCAAGCCCGTGTACTGGTGCTTTGACTGCGGCAGCTCGCTGGCCGAATTTGAAATCGAATACGCCGACAAGAAGAGCACCACGCTGGACGTGGGCTTCAAATGTGCTGAGCCCGCCAAACTGGCGGCGGCGTTTGGGCTACCCGCTTTGGCCAAAGATGCGTTCGCCGTCATCTGGACCACCACTGCCTGGACCATTCCCGCCAACCAGGCGCTGAACCTCAACCCAGAGATCATCTATGCGCTCGTGGACACACCGCGCGGCCTGCTGGTGCTGGCCGAGACGCTGGTCGACAAATGCCTGGAGCGCTACGGGCTGACCGGCAGTGTGCTGGCCACGGCCAAGGGCGAGAAGCTCAACCTGATCAACTTCATGCACCCGCTGCACGATGCGGATGCGGGCTTCAAACGCTTCAGCCCCGTGTACCTGGCCGACTACGCCACGGCCGACGATGGCACGGGCATCGTGCACTCGTCGCCCGCTTACGGCGTGGATGACTTCAACAGCTGCGTGGCCAATGGCATCGCGTATGACGACATCCTCAACCCCGTGCAGGGCAACGGCAGCTATGCGCCGGATTTCCCGCTGTTCGGCGGCCTGAACATCTGGAAGGCCGTGCCCCAGATCATCGAGACACTGCGCAATGCCGACCGCCTGTTTGCCACGCACGACATCACCCACAGCTATCCGCACTGCTGGCGCCACAAGACGCCGGTGATCTACCGCGCCGCCGCCCAGTGGTTCATCCGCATGGACGAAGGCGTTGGCGTCTTCACCAAGGACAAGGCGCCCAAGACGCTGCGACAACTCGCGCTGGATGCGATCGAGGAGACCAGCTTCTATCCCGAAAACGGAAAGGCACGCCTGCGCGACATGATCGCGGGCCGTCCCGACTGGTGCATCAGCCGCCAGCGCAGCTGGGGCGTGCCGTTGCCGCTGTTCCTGCACAAGGACAGTGGTGAACTGCATCCACGCACGCCAGAAATCCTGGACCTGGCCGCCAGCATCGTGCAGCAAGGCGGCATCGAGGCGTGGAGCAAGGCCACGCCCGAGGAGATCCTGGCGCAGGTGGGCAGTGCGGCGGATCCCGCCAGCTACACGAAGAGCAGCGACATCCTGGAAGTCTGGTTTGACTCCGGCACCACGCACACCACCGTGCTCAAGGGCTCGCACCCCGGCGCGGGCCATGACACCGGCCCCGAGGCCGACCTGTACCTGGAAGGCCACGACCAGCACCGCGGCTGGTTCCACAGCTCGCTGCTGACGGCTTGCGCCATGTACGGCCGTGCGCCGTATAAGGGCCTGCTGACCCACGGCTTCACGGTGGACAGCCAGGGCCGCAAGATGAGCAAGTCGCTGGGCAACGGCGTAGACCCGCAGGAGACCAGCAAGAAGCTGGGCGCGGAAATCATCCGCCTGTGGGTGGCGGCGTCGGACTATTCAGGCGACATTGCGGGCGATGACAAGATCCTGGCCCGCGTGGTGGACGCCTACCGCCGCATCCGCAACACACTGCGCTTCCTGCTGGCCAACATCAGCGACTTTGACCCGGCCACCGACGCCGTGCCGCTGGACCAGTTGCTGGAGATCGACCGCTACGCCCTGGGCCGCGCGGCGCAGTTCCAGGCCGAGGTGCTGGCCCACTTTGAGGTGTATGAGTTCCACCCCGTGGTGGCCAAGCTGCAGCTGTACTGCAGCGAGGACCTGGGCGGCTTTTACCTGGACATCCTGAAAGACCGCCTGTACACCACGGCGCCCAAATCGCTGGCGCGGCGCAGCGCGCAGACGGCCCTGTGGCACATCACCCACGCCATGCTGCGCTGGATGGCGCCGTTCCTGAGCTTCACGGCGGAAGAGGCCTGGAAGGTGTTGGGCACGTCGGAGTCCATCTTCTTTGAGACCTACGCCCAGTTGCCCGCGGCCGATAACGCGCTGCTGACCAAGTGGGCGCGCATCCGCGAGATCCGCGACCAGGTCAACAAGGACATTGAAGCCCTGCGCGCGGACGGCAAGGTCGGCTCCTCGCTGCAGGCCAACGTGGTGCTGGGCGCAACCGATGCCGACCGTGCGCTGCTGGGCAGTCTGGGTGATGAT
>CALRYY010000149.1:0-8919 GCA_943372515.1 Ramlibacter sp. 2FC
GCAACCCTGTGGCGAGCACCGCAGCGGAGTCTGCGCAACGCGCAGACCGCCACAATGTGAGCCCCCGCCGGCCACCGCCTGACGCGAAGCCAGCGAGCACCAACAACCTAGAGCTTGGGCGCTTCTTCTTCCTCAGAAGGCCAGTCGCGGATATACGCCTTGAGCATCTTGTTCTCGAAATTCTGGCTGTCCACCACGGCCTTGGCCACGTCGTACAGGCTGATCACGCCCATGAGCATGCGCTTGTCCATCACGGGCATGTAGCGGGCGTGGCGCTCCAGCATCATGCGGCGGACCTCGTCCAGTTCGGTCTCTGCGGTGCAGGTCAGGGGCGCATCGTCCATGGCCTTGCGAACCAGGGTGCCGCCCACGATGCCGCCGTTCTTGACGACCATCTGGATCACCTCGCGAAAGGTGAGCATGCCCACCAGGTCGCCATGCTCCATGACCACCAGCGAGCCGATGTCTTTCTCGGCCATCAGGTCCACCGCACGGGCCAGCGGCTCGTCGGGCGTGGAGGTGTACAGGGTGTTGCCCTTGACGCGCAGGATGTCGCTGACTTTCATGGTGTTCTCCTCTAAAGCACGGATGACGGCACGGGTGACTGACCGCCGGATGAATATAGCCCACAATGCCGGGCTGTTCCACAACAGACTTACCCGGAGACAACCCCCATGCCCGGCTATTCCGACCCCGGATTTGACACCCTGGCGCTGCACGCCGGGGCCGCGCCCGACCCCACCACCGGCGCGCGCGCGGTGCCCATCCACCTGACCACGTCATTCGTATTCGAGTCCAGCGACCATGCCGCCGCCCTGTTCAACCTGGAGCGCGCCGGCCATGTGTACAGCCGCATCAGCAACCCCACCAATGCCGTGCTGGAGCAACGCGTGGCCGCACTGGAAGGCGGCATAGGTGCGATAGCCACCGCCAGCGGCCAGGCCGCGCTGCACCTGAGCGTGGCCACTCTGATGGGCGCGGGCAGCCACATCGTGGCCAGCACCGCGCTGTATGGCGGCAGCCAGAACCTGCTGCACTACACCATGCGCCGCTTCGGCATAGAGACCACCTTCGTCAAGCCCGGCGACATTGACGGCTGGCGCGCGGCCATCCGCCCCAACACCAAGCTGCTGTTTGGCGAGACCGTGGGCAACCCGGGGCTGGACGTGCTGGACATCCCCACCGTCAGCGCCATCGCCCACGAGGCCGGCGTGCCGTTGCTGGTGGACTCCACGCTTACCTCCCCTTACCTCATGAAGCCCCTGGCGCTGGGCGCCGACCTGGTCTACCACTCGGCCACCAAATTCCTGAGCGGGCACGGCACGGTGATCGGCGGCATTGTGGTGGACGGTGGCAGCTTTGACTGGGACAGCCCCGCCGCTGCGGGCCGATTTACTGAGCTGACTCAACCCTACGACGGCTTTCACAACATGGTGTTCACCGAGGAATCCACCGTGGGTGCATTCCTGCTGCGCGCGCGGCGCGAGGGCCTGCGTGACTTTGGCGCCTGCATGAGCCCCCACACGGCCTGGCTGATCTTGCAGGGCGTAGAGACACTGTCGCTGCGCATGGAGCGGCACATGGCCAACACGCGCCGCGTGGTGGAGTTTCTGGCGGCGCAGCCCTTTGTGGCGCGAGTGGGCCACCCGCTGCTGGAAAGCCACCCCAGCCATGCCCTGGCGCAAAAGCTGTTGCCCAAGGGCGCAGGCAGTGTGTTCAGCTTTGACATCAAGGGCAACCGCGAGCAGGGCAAGAAGTTCATTGAAACGCTGAAGGTCT
Source organism: Ramlibacter sp. 2FC (assembly GCA_943372515.1). Lineage (GTDB taxonomy): Bacteria > Pseudomonadota > Gammaproteobacteria > Burkholderiales > Burkholderiaceae_C > RAM1. Next base: position 1,780 of record CALRYY010000149.1, read on the forward strand.
TCAGCCACCTGGCGAACGTGGGCGACTGCCGCTCGCTGGTGATCCACCCGGCCAGCACCACCCACTTCCGCATGAGCGACGAGGCGCTGGTGAATGCCGGCATCACGCAGGGCACCATTCGCCTGTCCATCGGGCTGGAGGACGCCGACGACCTGATTGACGACCTGAAGCGCGCGCTGAAGGCAGCGGAGAAAGCAGCATGAACATCACCGTCAATGGCGCACAGACCTATTGCTACACCGCAGGCAAGACATTCGACGCCGCCAGGCCCACCGTCGTGTTCATCCACGGCGTGGTCAACGACCACAGCGTGTGGATTTTGCAAAGCCGCTACCTGGCCAACCATGGCTGGAACGTGCTGGCGGTAGACCTGCCGGGTCACTGCCGCAGCGCCGGCGAGGCACCAGCCAGCGTGGAAGAAGGCGCGGCCTTCGTTGCCGCGCTGCTGGATGCAGCCGGTGTGCAGCGCGCCGCGCTGATCGGCCACAGCTGGGGCTCCCTGATTGCGCTGGAAGCTGCGGCCCATCTGAAAGACCGCGTGAGCCACCTGGTGCTGGTGGGCACGGCCGCGCCCATGAAAGTGTCGCAGGCCCTTCTGGACGCCGCGCTGAACGAGCCCGAGAAAGCGCTGCAGATGATCAACGTGTTCAGCCGCAGCACGCTGGCCGCGCCGCCGTCGGCGCTGGGCCCGGGCACCTGGGTGTATGGCGCCAGCCTGGCGCTGGGCCGCCGCGTGCTGCGCAGCAACAGCAAGGTCAATGTGTTTCACCGCGGCTTCAAGGCCTGCGACAGCTACACCAACGCCGAGAACGCCATCGCGCAGGTCACCTGCCCCATCCTGTTTGTGCTGGGCGCCATGGACCAGATGACCCTGGCCAAGGCCGCGCAGCCGCTGGTGGACAAGGCCCGCGCCACCGGCAAGACCTTCAAGGTCGCCAGCCTGCCTGTGGGCCATCACCAGATGACCGAGACGCCCGACGAAACCCTGGCCGCCATCAAGGCGTTTCTGGCGTAATTTGCCCAACGGTGCGCCGTCGGTAGAAACCCCCGCCAGGTTTAGAGTGCGCAGCCGCACACGCGCGCCACCGTGCGGCCTATCATGACGCGCATGAACCTGAACCCCACAGACGCCGTCCGGCTGCGCCCCTTGTTTGACACCCTGCACGCTGCCAGCCGCGCGCAAATCGACGTGCCCATCGCCATGCGCCGCGACCGCCTGCTGCGCGTGCGCGCCCTGCTGGACGACCATGGCGAGGCCATGGCGCGCGCGGTGCAGCAGGACTTTGGCGTGCGCTCGCCGCAGCTGACCGAGGTGGCCGACATATTCGTGCTGCGCGCCCTGCTGTCGCACACGCTGCGCCACCTGGCCCGATGGATGAAGCCGCAGCGCGTGAGCACCCCCATTTACCTGATGCCCGCGCGCGCCTGGATCCAGCGCCAGCCGTTGGGCGTGGTGGGCGTCATATCCCCGTGGAACTACCCGTTGCAGCTGTCTCTGGGCCCGCTGATCACCGCGCTGGCGGCGGGCAACCGCGTGATGCTCAAGCCCAGCGAACTGACGCCGGCCACATCGGCCCTGCTGGCCGACCTGCTGGCCCGCGCCTTTACGCCCGACGAAGTGTGCGTTGTGCAAGGCGACGGCGAGCTGGCCGCGGCCTTTGCCGACCTGCCGTTTGACCACCTGTTCTTTACCGGCTCGACTGCCGTGGGCCGCAAGGTGGCCCAGGCCGCCGCCGCCCACCTGACGCCCACCACGCTGGAGCTGGGCGGCAAGTCGCCCTGCATCATCGACGCATCGTGCGACCTGAACGACGCCGCGATCAAGATCGCGCACGGCAAGCTGCTGAACGCCGGGCAGACCTGCATAGCGCCCGACTACATCCTGCTGCCCCGCGGCCAGGAAGCCGCGTTTGGCGAAGCGTTTGCAAAAGCGGTAGCCCGCCTGTTCCCCACCATCAACGGCAACCCCGACTACGCGGCCATCATCAGCGAGCGCCACCACGCGCGGCTGCAAGCCCTGCTGACTGAAGCCCAGGCAGGCGGCGCGCGGCTGCAACCCGCGGGCCCCGACGCGGGCAGCGCGGCCCAGCGCCAGATGCCGCCGGTGCTGGTGTTTGACGCACCCCCTGCCGGGCGGCTGATGCAGGAAGAAATCTTCGGCCCCATCCTGCCGGTGCTGACCTATGACACGCCCGACGAGGCCATCACCCACATCAACGCCCACCCGCGCCCGCTGGCGCTGTACTGGTTTGGCACCGACACTGCCGCGCGCGACCGCGTGCTGGCGCGCACGGTGAGCGGCGGCGTGACGGTGAACGACACGCTGATGCACATTGCACACGAGAACCTGCCCTTTGGCGGCGTGGGCGACAGCGGCTGGGGCAGCTACCACGGTGAAGCAGGCTTCTTGCGGCTGACCCAGCAAAAGGCGGTGCTCAACCAGTCGCGCTGGGCGCGGGGGGATCTGTTTTACCCGCCGTATGGCAAGCGGTTTGCGCAGGTGATGGGGCTGGTGCGGCGCATTCTGTAAATCAGGATCAACCCCGGCGCTTCCACGCAGGCGGCACGATCTTTCCGCGCCTGACGGCCATGACCAGCATCACGACGCCGGTCGTGGTGCACAACAGCAGCGCGAGCACGGACGATTCAACACCGAAGCTGCCGCCCGTCAGCCAGTCGGGGCCGTTCATGGTGGACCGGATCAGGCCCTGCTGGGCATCGTTGCCCGACACAATGCCCGAGAAAATGGCCGACTGCGTGTAGTTCCACGCCATGTGAAAGCCTATGCTCAGCCACAGCCGGCGCGTCAGCATATAGGCCGCAGCCAGCAAAATGCCGGCCTCCACAGCGATGAACAGCGCCCCCTGTATCGTGCCCTGCGGGTTCATCAGGTGGGTCAGGCCGAACACCAGCGAAGACACACCCAGGGCCGCCCAGCTGCCCAACCATGCCTCGACCGAGCCGAACAGCACGCCGCGAAACAACAACTCCTCAAAGACGCTGGAGCTCACGGCCATGGCGATCGCCGGGACCATGTAGCTCAAGGGGTTCAAGCCCTCGATACGGTAGATGCCCAGCGCCATCAGGATCATTTCGCAGGCGGCGTACAGGCCCGCACCGATGAGCAGGCCGATACCGAGCTCGCGACCCATACCGGGCAAGGCAAGCTCGGGCGCGACACGCTGTTCAACAAAGTGTGCGTAGCCCAGATACACCGCAAAGCCGGCGATGGCCAGCGCGATGATGTGCTGAACAGCCTTGACAGGCTGCGCGGCGTAGATGTTCGTTACATCGGTGTTCAGCGACATCATCACCAGCAGGATGAACCCGAGCACCAGCACGCGCGCTGGCGGTGAGCTGAGAATGCGGCGCGCACGGCCTGGCGGTGTGATGGGCTGTGTGTTCATCATTGCTTTGTTCGTCGTGCTGGATGGGGCCGCGCCGGATCTGCTCGACGCCCCCTTAAAACTGGCCCGTAAGAATGAACTTCAAAAAGGGGGGAACGGTCAAAAAGCAGAGTATCGCAGCGGCGATATAGATGCCGATAAACGTTCCAATTCGCTGCAGCGTGCTCATCCGTTCCCAGGAGTTGGGGCTTCGCTTGGGCTGGGCAAGAAACCGGCGCAGCCAGGGCGACGTGGTTGTATTACGGATGTCTTTGGCAACCTTCAACGCGTACAGGGCGGTACCGGCCAATGCCAGTGCCAGCCCTTCCCATCCAATCAAGGCGACTGCTGCTCCACACACGGTCACGGCAGCAGTGACCAGCATGAACAGCACCCATCCCGAGAGGGGCGGGCTGCCTGGCTCCACCGGATCGGCGTCAAGGGCTTCCTCGACCTTGGCGTAGATGGCGCCACATGACGAGCACGCGTCAGTGGGCAAAGGTGCGCGGTTGAAGCGCGTTCCGCCGCCGCACTTCTTGCACTTGCGCAGCCGGGTGTAGGAATCGTTATGGGTGTCCATGCAGGTCAGGGCAAATGCGGTATGCGCCATGGGCCAGCCCCGGCTTGATCACCTGGGGAGCAGTTCGTGGCTTTGCATAAAGCCCAGTATCGCCGATGCCGCGTCTTCGGCAAGCCGGGGGTCGGCCCGGTGCAGCCGGCCAAACTCCAGCTGAATCGCATCAACGCCATCAGGCTTGTGGCTACCGTAAGTAAACACGGTGTACCCGCCGCTGAACCTTGGATCCTCCCGCAAGGTCGGAGCGTCCAGAGGTGGGTTCACACCGTAACCCCTGGCGGCAAGAATGCCGGCAAGACTGTTGCGGCCTTGCAGTGCCGAAGGGCCAAAACGACTCACCAGACGGCTTGCGGTGAGCCCTGCGCGAGTGCCGCGGAATGTCGTGTTTGGCTCTTCGGATTGCCCGTGCACGTCGATGAGCAAAGCGCCGGAAGGGAATTTGCCGCGCATGTCGGCAACGTAGGTGGCGACCTGATCGTGGTATGCCCTGTAGGCAGGCAGCAGTTCACTGGACTCCATGGCATCGGCTTCGGGCCGGTTGGCGTCAAGCTGCTTGCGGCTGAAGCGGGCGATGACCAGATAGGGTCGTCGACCGGTTTGCTGTTGCAAGCGCTCTGCAATTCGCTCGGCGAGTTCTCGCGTGCCCGCGTCGCGAACGGTTGCCCCCTTCACCCGGTTCGGGAACATGCCCATGAAGTCTCCCCCATCGTGGGGAACGGTGAGCAGCAGGGGCATGGTGCCGGCCGTCGCGGCGACCGATGCAGACGCATCGTAGGCCTGGGAGGCATTCGGCAGGAGCGCTGACAGCAGCCACGGAAAAGTGCGGCGACGGTACATGGGTGATGACTAACGTGGAAGTTTTGGGACGGCGCAGTCGTACCCCAGGAACGATCTGGCAATCGGCAAAGTCGCCATGCTGCGCGCGACCCATCGCATAGTCATTCACTGGCCTTCAAGATGTACCTGTAGATGACAGGTGCGGCCCAGATGGATGCGGGGCCGAAAAAGATCACCGAGGCAAAGATTGCTCCGACCAGGGACCTTGTCATGTTCGTCAGAACCAGGAGCAAAAGCCCTTCCAGCACCAAACAGATGAGTACCGTCTGAAAGATGGCCACGCCTTTTCTTCGTTCGTCCTCAGACTGAATCATGTTCTCTGCGGTTTAGACAAGATGGCCTGTGAACTTGAGGCGGCCCGACGCCGGGACCAACCTGGATTGCGCACCGGGGGTGAGCCCAGCCGCAGGGCAGTAAGCTGTGGCGGCTGCATTCACGTCAACACGACGGGCCATGAGCAAATCGATCACTTGGTGTGGCGGGCTGGATGTTCGCAAGCATAGCGCGCGCATCGTATTTTGCGAAGCGCAACGCAACACAAAAGCCCGCGCAACCCGGGCGCAGTCTGCAAATCCTGCTCAGGCTGCAGTGCGCTGGTGGCCGAGCAGCAGAACGTTGACATTTCCCTTGGCCTTCAGGCTCGCCCACAGCAGGTAGGTGGCCAGCAGCGGCGTGCCCCCGACCAGAACCAACAGACCCAGTGCGAGGCCAGCCGGGGAAAACTGGTGACGCCATGCCAGCCAGAGCCCGGCCAGGACCAGCAAGCCAGTGAAGTCCAGGTTGAACTGCCCGGACCAGCCCATGGCTTTGATGTCACCAAAGAAGACAGGAATAAACCCCAAGCCGTGCGTAGTGACAACGATGCCGGTGTAAATGAGAACGGACAGGATCATGAAGATCAGGAGGGCACGAAACGCAGTCATGGGGTTGCCTTGTGGAAGTGGATGTTTTGCTACCCGGCACTGTGCAGGAACGGCGGTTCAGGGTAAATGACCTCCAAGGTAATGGAAGCCTGCTAACGGCAGAGAAGCGTCAGCGCGCGCGCCGGTAGTGCATGGCGACCGCGCCGCAGCGAAGCGGCCTGGCCGAGATCAACTCGAGCCGCCGCGTGCCAGGCAACCCGCCCGCGTACAGGGTCGGGCCGTGGCCGGCGATCCTGGGGTGGACGAGGAACTGGTACTCGTCGATCAGGTCCAGCGCGTCCAGCGCGGTTGCGAGCTTGCCGCTGCCCAGCAGCACGCCGGCCGGGGTGGCGTCCTTGAGCTGTTGAACGCCCGCGCGCAGGTCGCCGGCGATGTGGTGGGTGTGGATCCACGGGAAGTCTGTTCGCGTCGAAGACACCACGTACTTCGGCTTGGCCTCCAGCTTGACCGCCCATTCGCGCAGCGCAGGCGTTGCCTGCACGTCGCCGCAGGCGACTGGGGGCCAATAGCTTTCCATCATCTCGTAGGTGACGCGGCCCCACAGCATCGCCCCGCTCTCGTCCATCAGGCGGGTGAAGAAGGCGTGCGTCTCGTCGTCGGCGATGCCCTCCTGGTGGTCAACGCAGCCGTCCAGGGTGAGGTTGAGGCTGAAGGTCAGGCGTCCCATGGGGTGCTTCGTTCGAGATAGGCGACTGGCCGCTCGCTGTCTGGTGCCGGGGACACGAGGTCAATTCCCGAGGTGTTCACGCTGTGTCACTCAACGAAAAGTTGGCGGGCTACTTGCGGAATGAGGGAACAAGCTCCGGGTCCGTGTTGGCCGACCAGTTATCCAGCATCTGCCTGCTCACTTTCGCTCCTTCTCGAGCAAGTACGCTAGTGTCTCGCGATACTCTCGCATGAGGCGTTTGCAGTCATCGTTCAACGCCATGAGCGCCTCTCCTTGCAACGTCGGAAGTTCCTTTTCCAACTCATCAACCCACGACAAGGTGAGTTGAGTGCCTGCGCTCATAGACCCAAGCTCCAGGACCAACTTCCTCGCGAGTAGGTTTGCGTCGCGGATCTTGGCTTCAGGCGCTTCCCGTGCGGCGATTGCATAGATCAGACTGCAACGAATCGCGCGCCGAGCATCGTCCAGAGTCGGGTAGCGAGCCTGTGCCCAAGACGTGGGCACGCAAAGCAGCATGGCGGAAACAAGAAAGGCGTGTCGAAGTGCCATGACTATGCGGGATAACGAGGCTGTATACAAACCCGTTTCACGTCCACCCAAGCGCAAGCGCGAGTGCTCCGATGATTCAGGGACAGGATTTTCTCGGCCATGACATAAGTGTGCCGGATTTCAGGCCTTATGGCACCCTGCTGAGCTTGTTTCAACGCCCTTTTCCGTTCTGCCCTATTTCGCAAATCCCGCCTTCGCCAG
>CALRYY010000150.1:0-8848 GCA_943372515.1 Ramlibacter sp. 2FC
GCCCGTGTCAGAAACCCAGGCGCTGGAGCAGCTGCTGGAAAAGCATGCCCCGGTGGCACCCGCCACACCACCCGCCGCACCACCTGTTTCACCCTCAACCTCACCGGAGCCTAACCATGTCCGCAAACCCTGACCTCAAGTTCCTGATCGTGGACGACTTCTCGACCATGCGACGCATCGTGCGCAACCTGCTCAAGGAAGCCGGCTACGCCAACGCCGACGAGGCCGAGGACGGTGCCGTGGCGCTGCAAAAGCTGCGCAACATGACGTTTGACTTCGTGGTCACAGACATCAACATGCCCAACATGAACGGCTTCGAGCTGCTCACCCAGGTGCGCCAGGACGCCACGCTCAAGCACCTGCCGGTGCTGATGATCACGGCGGAGGCACGCAAGGAAGACATCGTGATGGCCGCACAGGCCGGCGCATCCGGCTACATCGTCAAGCCCTTTACCAAGGCCACGCTGGAAGAAAAAGTCACCAAGATCCTGCAAAAACTGGCTATCGCCGCGTGAAGGTCCATCATGAACGCAAACACCCCCCCCGTGACCCCGGCAGCACCGGACGTCTACAAGCGCATTGGCGAGCTGACCCGCACCCTGCACGATGCCTTGCAGCAGCTGGGCTACGACAAGCAGATTGAAAATTCCCTGGGCGCCCTGCCCGACGCACGCTCGCGGCTGAATTTCATTGCCAAGCTGACGGGTGACGCAGCCGAAAAGGTGCTGAACACCGTGGACGCCGCCCAGGCCCAGCAAAACGCGCTGGTGGCCCAGGCCGTGAAAATCGAAGCCGACCTCAAGAACGACCCCGTGGGCGCAGTCGCGCGTGGCGAGGTGCTGAATTTCATCACCCATGTGAAGAGCAATGCGAACGTCACCACGGCCCAGCTCAGCGAGATCATGCTGGCGCAGGATTTCCATGACCTGACCGGCCAGACCGTGCGCAAGGTGGTGGAAGTCGCCGGTACGCTGGAGGACTCGCTGGTGAAGTTGTTGCTGGAGACCACGCCCCCCGACCAGCGCCCGCGCCTGCATGAAGGCTTCCTGAACGGGCCGGTAGCCGACGCCGAACAGCGCAACGACGTGGTGGCCAACCAGGCGCAGGTGGATGACCTGCTGGAGAGCCTGGGGTTTTAGGGCCGGGGTGTCACCCCGGACTTGGTCCGGGGTCCACCTGCGAAAGAATTTCCGTCAGCCGCACCGCCGCGCTCGGCAGGTACGCCCCCTCGCGATACGTCACCACCAGGCGCCGCTGCATCGTCGCCTCGCGCAACGGCACTTCCTTCAACCCCGTGCGGCCCGGCCGCGCACCCAGGTGGTGGCGCGAGATGAAGCTGAGCAGCCCGGTCTGCTCGATCAGCGTGGGCAGCATCAGCAGCATGGTGCTTTCCACCTGCACATGGGGACGCGGCAGGCGGCGGCGGTCAAACACATGGTCCAGCCAGTCGCGCGTGGGTGAGCCGGGCGGCTGCAACACCCAGCGGTAGCGCGTCAGGTCTTTCAGCGTGGGCCCGGCGGTCTTGCTGCGAAACAGTTCATGGTTGGCCGCGGCGGCCACCACGATCGCGTCTTCTGACAGCAGGCGCGACACAAAGCCCGGCGCTGCGGCCACCGTTTCACTGCCGACCATGAGGTCGATCTCACCCTGGCGCAGCAGGGGCTTGAGCGTCTCCACCAGCCCCACCACGGTGCGCAGCGTGACGTCTGGCCCCTCTTGCAGCAACTGGCGCGCGGCGGCGGGCAACAGGAACTGCGCGGCGGTGGGCACGATGCCGATGCGCACATGCCCGGCCAGCCCCTGGCCAATGGCGGCAATTTCACGGCGCGCGTCTTCCACGTCAAAGCGCATGCGCTGCGCCCACTTGAGCATCAGGTGCCCGGCTGGCGTCAGCCGGATGCCGCGGCCCGCGCGCTCGAACAGCGGCGCGCCGCAGGCTTGCTCCAGCCGGCGCACGCTGCTGGTCAGCGCCGGCTGCGTGCGGTGCAGCTGCGCGGCGGCGCGGCCCACGTGCTGCAGCTCGGCGATGGTCTCGAAGTAGCGCAGGTCACGCAGGTCCATTGCAAAAGTCCTGTGAATGAATGAGAAGAAACAATCAATTGGACCATAGGTGGTTGGCGGCCGATACTGCACCCACTACTACAGGAGACAAGCATGCAGATCACCCGCCGCAGCGCGCTGGCCACACTGGCCGCCCCCGCCTTTTTTGCCGCCGCCCTGACCACCACGCTGGCGGGCAACGCCCTGGCTCAGACCTGGCCCGCGAAGCCGATACGTCTGATCGTGCCCTTCCCGGCAGGTGGCGGCACCGACATCATTGCCCGCGAGGTGGCCAACCGCCTGACGCTGAACACACGCTGGACCTTCGTGGTGGAAAACCGCCCCGGCTCGGGCGGCAACCTGGGCGTGGACGCGGCGGCCAAGTCGGCCCCTGACGGTTACAGCCTGGTGCTGGGCCAGACCAGCAACCTGGCGATCAACCCCACGCTGTACAGCAAGCTGCCCTATGACCCGCTCAAGGACCTGACGCCCGTCTCGCTGGTGGGCAGCTCGCCCATGATGATGGTGGTGGCGGCCGACTCGCCCTACAAGACACTGGCCGACCTGGCTGCAGCGGCCAAAGCCAAACCCGGTGCGATCAACTACGCCACGTCGGGCAACGGCACGGTGGCGCACCTGGCCACCGAGCTGTTCCAGCGAGAATCGGGCGTGAAGCTCACGCACATCCCGTACAAGGGTGCGACACAGGGCATCAACGACGTGATCGGTGGCGCGGTGCAGGTCTATGTGTCGTCCGTGCCCACGCTGCTGGGCCATGTGAAGTCGGGCAAGCTGCGCCCGCTGGCCGTGACATCGGCCAAACGCGTGGACGACCTGCCCCAGACCCCCACCGTGGCCGAAAGCGGCTACAAGGGCTTTGAGGCCGCGACCTGGTTCGGCCTGCTGGGCCCGGCCAGGCTGCCGGCCGAGATCGTGACGCAGCTCAATGCCGAGGTAGCCAAGGCGCTGGCCAGCCCCGAACTCAAAAAGAAGATGGACGACCAGGGCGTGGACGTGACGCCCAGCACGCCCGCGCAGTTTGCCACCCTGATCCAGGGCGACATGGCCAAGTGGGGCAGGGTCGTCAAGGAATCGGGCGCAAAGATCGACTGAACCTTCATTGCCCCTTTTGCAGAAAGCCTGAGCGTTCCCATGAACCTGCCCGACATCATTCGCGACTTCGACCGGGTACCGGCAGAAGTGGTCCAACAGGCCGCCGCCTTCCAGGCCGCCATCCTGGCCGACGTGGCCGGCCGCCGCGGCGCGCTGCACGGCCGCATCCGCGCGCTGCGCCCTTCCATGCAGGTGGCCGGCACCGCCCTGACCGTGGAAGTGCGCCCCGGCGACAACCTCATGATCCACGCGGCCATGTCGCTGGCCAGGCCCGGCGATGTGCTGGTGATTGACGGCAAGGGCGACCAGACCTCGGCGCTCATGGGCACCATCATGATCACAGCCTGCCGCAAGCTGGGCATTGCCGGCGTGGTGGTGGACGGCGCGGTGCGCGACTCGCTGGAGATTGAAGAGATCGGCTTCCCGGTGTTCAGCGTGGGCACCAACCCCAACGGCCCGACCAAGAACGTGGGCGGGCGCATCGGCCACCCTGTGTCGGTGGGCGGCGTGACCGTGCACCCGGGCGACTTCATCATCGGCGACGCCGACGGCGTGGTGGTGGTGGAGCGCACCAAGATCGCATCGCTGATCCCGCTGGCGCACAAGAAGGTGGCCGACGAGGCCGCGCGCATTGCCGCGATCCAGGCCGGCGACACGGCGGCGAAATGGCTGGACGGCGCGCTGCGCGCGGCCGGCGTGCTGCAGCCGGGGGAAACGCTGTGAGCCAACCCACGCTGCTCGTCACGGCGGCGGACCTGGCGCCCCAGGCGCTGGCGCTGCTGGGCGACTTTGACGTCATCTATGCGGGCAAGACGCCCACCGAAGAGGACATCGTCGCGCTGTGCCGTGCACATGATCCCGTGGCCATCATCGTGCGCTACAGCAAGGTCGGCGCCGCCGCCATGGACGCCGCACCGTCGCTGCGCGTGATCTCCAAGCACGGCAGCGGCACCGACACGATCGACAAGGCGGCCGCCGCCGCGCGCGGCATCGAGGTGCGCGCTGCCGTGGGCGCCAACGCGGCGGCTGTGGCCGAGCATGCGCTGGCCCTGCTGCTGGCGTGCGCCAAGTCAGTGCCGCAGCTGAACACACGGATGCACACCGGCCACTGGGACAAGGCCACGCACAAAAGCGTGGAGTTGGCAGGCCGCACCATCGCCCTGGTGGGCTTGGGCGCAATCGGCCTGCGGCTTGCCCGGATGGCCCATGCGATGGACATGCGCGTGATCGGCCACGACCCGTATGCCAAGGATCTGCCCGCCCATGTGCAGGCCGTGGATCTGGACACGGTCTGGGCCCAGGCCGACGTGATCTCGCTGCACTGCCCGCTGACCGATACCAACCGCAACCTGCTGGACGCGGCCACGCTTGCACGCTGCAAGCGTGGCGTGATCGTGGTGAACACGGCTCGCGGCGGGCTGATTGATGAAGCCGCATTGCTGGCGGCCGTGCGTTCGGGCCAGGTGGGCGCTGCGGGGCTGGACAGCTTTGCAGTGGAGCCCATGGCCGTGCCACACCCGTTCCAGAACCAGGCCGGGTTCATTTTGAGCCCGCACATCGGCGGCGTGACGCATGACGCCTATATCAATATGGGCACGGCCGCCGCGCGCAATGTGCTGGCCGTGATGGAACGTCGCCTGGTCACCCAGGCCTGAGGCAAAAAAGGAGACACACCATGAGCAGTATCAACCGCCGCACACTGACCTGCCTGGCAATCGCCGCCACGGTGCTGGCCGGCACGGCCCAGGCCCAGGCCTGGCCCGCCAAACCCGTGAAGATCGTGGTGCCCTACGGCCCCGGCGGTGCCGTGGACGTGGTCACGCGCAAGATGGCGCAAAAACTGACCGAGCAGACCGGCCAGAGCTTCTTTGTGGAAAACCGCCCTGGCGGCACCGGCACCATCGGCGCGCAGCAGGTCGCACGGTCAGACGCCGACGGCTACACCCTCATGGCCAACGACACGACGTTCTCGCTGATCCCGCACATCTTCAAAAAGCTGCCTTTCGACCATGCCCAGGACCTGGTGCCCGTGTCAGCCTATGTGTTCGCGCCCATGGGCCTGGTCGTGTCCAGCACCTCGCGCTACAAGACGCTGGCCGACATGGTGGCCGACGCCAGGGCCAACCCGGCCAAGGTCACCTACGGCACCGGCGGCCCCGGCACCACACCGCACTTTGCCACCGAGGCGCTGGGCATGGCCGCCGGTGTGAAATTCATGCACGTGCCCTTCAAGGGAGCGGCCGAGGCCACGCAGGCCATCCTGTCCAGCACCATCGACACACAGATCGCGTCCACCACGGGCCTGATGGGCAATGTGAAGGGCGGCAAGCTGACCATGCTGGCCGTCAGCGGCGACGCGCGTCTGGCCGCGCTGCCCAACGTACCCACCTTCCAGGAAGCCGGCGTGAAATGGCCGGGCGTCGTGAACTGGACCGGGCTGTGGGCGCCCAAAGGCACGCCGCAAGCCGTGACCGACCGTCTGCAGGCCGAGGTGGCCAAGGCCATGGCCAGCGCCGACATGAAGGCATTCGCCACCGACATGGGCGCCGACCCGCGCGCGGTGGATGCCAACACGTTCGCCAGGCTGCTCAAGGACAGCACCGCAGCCTGGGGCAAGGTGGCGGCGAACACGGCGTTCGAGCGCCAGTAGGCGCGGCAGTCCAGCGTCATGGTCCTGCTGCACCCGCCCACCGTTCGCGACTTCGACATCTTCACATCCATGCCGGGCAAGTACCGGCAGACCGGGGTGCGCAGCGACTGGGCCGACGCCAACCAGGGCGGCCGCCTGGCGGATTCATTCCTGGAAGGCCCGGTGGTAGACGCCACCGGCAACCTGTACGTGAGCGACATCCCGTTCGGTCGCATCTTCCGTATTGACCCGCGCGGCGAATGGGAGCTGGTCGCACAGTGGGACGGAGAGCCCAACGGCATGAAGTTCCTGTCGGCGCGCGAGCTGGTCGTCACTGACTACAAGAACGGCCTGATGGCCGTGGACATCACCAGCGGTGCCGTGCGCCCCTACCTGACGCGGCGCAACAGCGAGCGGTTCAAGGGCGTCAACGACCTGGTGTTCGACCGCCAGGGCAACCTGTACTTCACCGACCAGGGCCAGACCGGCCTGCACGACCCGACGGGCCGCGTGTACCGCCTGCGCCCGGGCGGCCAGCTGGACCTGTTGCTGTCCAACGTGCCCAGCCCCAACGGCATCGTGCTGTCGGGCGACGAGCGCTTTCTGTATGTGGCCGCCACCCGCGGCAACTGCGTGTGGCGCATGCCGCTGCTGCCCGACGGCAGCGTGGCCAAGGCCGGCCAGTTCTTCACGTCCCATGGCCCCAGCGGCCCCGATGGCCTGGGCCTGGATGAAGGCGGGCGCCTGCTGGTGGCCAACCCGGGCCTGGGCTGCGTGTGGGTGCTCGACCGCTTTGCCGAGCCTGAGCAAGTGCTGCGCGGCGAGCGCGGCGCGTCGCTGACCAACGTGGCGTTTGGCGGGGCCGACCGGCGAACGCTCTACTGCACGGATTCAACGCATGGGACCGTGCTGCGCGCGCAGATGACGCAAGCCGGTGCACCGCTACCCGTGCCGCATCAAATAGCCTGAGACCTGCACAGCCGCTGCAGCAACAGCGGCCACCACCAGGTGAACCACAACCCCGCCAGCAGGCCCCTCACCGCGTCGGCGACGACCTGAACCTGCTCGGGCTGCGGCTTCAACAGTGCGCCGGTGCCCAGCCAGAACGACGCAAACACCGCAAAGCCCGGCACGAACCGCGCCAGCGCAGTGCGCAGGCCGGTGTAGCGCACAGGGAAGTCACGCAACGCGCTGGCGCCCAGCAGCATGCCCATCAGCAGCGAGATATCGCGCGCCAGGGACGTGATCTGCAGCGGCGCGATCTTCACATCGGGGTGCAGCGCGGCCGTCGCGACAGCCCATTCAACAGGCACCGTCCAGCGCGCTGCCATGGCCGATTGAAGTGCCAATGCCAAGCCCATCATGCTGAGCCAGCCGGCCAGCAGCAGCAGCCGTTGCGCCATCAGGCCGTGCGCCAGGAAGGCGCGGCACACCGGCCCCTCCACCCGGCAAAAGACCACGACCAGCGCCAGCCCCACGGCCAGGCCCGCCGCGATCTGGGACGGAAAGTGCACGCCGAAGTAAATGCGCGATACCGAGATGCCCGCGATCAACAGCAGGCAGGCCGCCCACCACCCCGGCCGCCGGGTGAACGACGCCAGCAAGCCCCAGAACGCCGCAGCCGACTGCGCGTGCCCCGACGGCATGCCCGCCGCCGTGTCGATCGAGCCCGTGTACAACCCGGGCCGCAACCAATAGGGCCGCGGCTCCAGGATGACGATCTTCACCAGCGTGTTCAGGCAGCTGGACAGCAGCAGCAACGCCGACAGCCGCAACGCGTGCGACGGCGACACGCACCAGTAGGTAAAGGCAATCACTGCCATGTAGATCGCGCCGTAGCCCGCATTGCTGAACGCTGCCATCACGGGTTTGATCGCGGGGCCCCAGGCTTGCACAGCGCCCAGCAGGGAGTAGTCGAGTTCGGTCATGGGGGCGGGTGTATTGGGTCGCGAAAGCCTAGTTCACAAGCCTGTGAGGCTGTCTCATGGTCTTGTCGGGGAATTCAAATTTTTTACCAACTGACTTACTTTCAAGCGAATCAAAGGCTTTCTCATGGACACCGTCACGCTTTCCAGCAAGGGGCGACTGGTCATTCCCAAGGCCGTGCGCGAGCATCTGGGCGCCAAGGCCGGGTCAGTCTTTGCCGTGCGTTATGCCGACGGGGAACTCCACCTTAAACCTGTTGGGGCCCGGCCGACGACCTCACTGGATGAAGTGGCAGGGTTCCTGGCGCGCCGGCTGCTGCAAGACGACAGCGCACCACCGGTTACGGCGGCCTGAGCTTTCTGATGAAACAGGCCGCCCCCTGCCAAATATCACTGACGCCCGAGCGCCTTGATGCGCCGCCACACCACGGCGGGCGCTTCGACCATCCCCATGTAGCCCATGCATTCCTGCAGACGATGCGGTTTGTCCTGCAGGTGCTGGATGGCCTTGGCCAGCGCGGTGCGGACGCTGTCGCCATAAGCCTGCGACGCCTTGGCCATGGCCTGCGCCAACAGCTCGCGTGACGGCTGCATCATGGCCAGATCGATCAGGTCACGGCTGAACACGCTGGCGTCTGCCCACCGGTCCGCATTGGCCAGCAGTTTGCTGGCGGCCATATCCAGCGGCGTGAGGGTGGACACACCACAGAGGCGGTCTTCATCGGCCGGTGTGGCGAGTGCGATGCGCGCCTCGAACACGATCTCGAACTTGATGGACACCTCTTCGACCCGCAGCGCGGTGCGGATGCCGTACTGGTCCGCTCGCACTTCGCGCGTGCGCTCCAGCACGCAACCGGGTCGTGCGATGGACTGCAGGTCATCGGCGCCGGTGAGTTGCTGGCGCAGTTGCCGGTAACCGGCCTGGTCCGAGACCAGAAAGTCGATGTCCACCGATTCCCGGTATTCGCCATAGCGCAGCGCCATGGCCGTGCCGCCACCAAACAGGCAGTGGCAGGCGTCCAGCCTGCCGGGGTCAAGCATCAGCAGCACGGTGGCAATGCGGCGGTGGTGCGGGCGGTTAGGGCCTGTTAACACTATTTATGCCAGTGCGAACGTGGTTAAAACAGCGCCAATCAAGGCG